>JBQTIE010000372.1:0-14369 GCA_052389315.1 Acidobacteriota bacterium | reverse complement strand
GCGCGCTCGGCCGACCTGGTGCGTGAGACGGCGGCAGCCGTGAGCGCTCAAGGTGGTGAAGCCCTCGCCGTCGTCGCCGACCTCGGCCAGGAGCAGCCCGTCCGGACACTGATCGCCGACACGGTCGCGGCCTTTGGCCGATTGGATTGTCTCGTCAACAACGCCGGCGACGGTGGACCGACGAGTCCGGTGCAGGACTACTCGCTCGACGACTGGCTCTACACGCTCAATTCGTGTTTGACCAGCACGTATCTGTGCACGCGCTTCGCCGTGCCCGCGATGATCGCCGCTGGAGGCGGATCGATCGTCAACGTCTCTTCCATGGCAGGACGCCGGGGACTCCCGTACCGCGTGGGCTACTGCGCGGCAAAGGCGGGGCAACTGGGCCTCACCTACGGGCTGGCGGTCGAGCTCGGGCGCTACAACATCCGCGTCAACGCCATCGCGCCAGGGGCGGTAGAAGGTGACCGCATCGATCGAGTGATATCGGGCCAGGCCCACGCGCGGGGTATGGCGGTGGACGCCATGCGTCAAGTGTTCGTCGACCGCGCCCCCCTCAAGCGCATGGTGACGGCCGACGATATCGCCTCGCTCACGGTCTTTCTCTGCAGCGACCTCGCGCGCAACATCTCCGGCCAGTGCATTCCCGTCAACGCTGGCGAGCCCGCGACCTAGTGTCGTGAGGCTGGACGCTCGCAGCTCTCGATCATCCGGGCGTGGTCGCCGTGCACGCGGGCCCGCCTTGCCGGCCCAAAGCCACCGGCATGGACGCGATGACCCTGCTCGGCCGAACGCGCCGTGGTGTCACCACGACAATGGCGAGCGTGTTGGGAAACCACGCTGCCTTCGCCGTCCCCCGTATAATCCCACCCCATGCCCCTGACACCGGGCTCGCGTCTCGGTGCCTTTGAGATTCTGTCCCCCATCGGAGCGGGCGGGATGGGCGAAGTGTACCGAGCGAGGGACACGCGGCTCGGGCGCGACATCGCGTTGAAGCTCCTTCCGGACGCGGTGGCCGGCGACCCAGACAGGCTGGCACGTTTCGAGCGCGAGGCCCGCACGCTGGCTGCGCTCAACCATCCCAACATCGCGCAGATTCATGGCCTCGAGGAACGTGCGCTCGTCATGGAGCTGGTCGAGGGCGAAGACTTGTCGGCGCGGATCACGCGCGGCCGGGTGGCCGTGCCAGAGGCGATCGTGGTGGCTCGCCAGATCGCCGGCGCCCTCGACGCCGCCCACTCGGCAGGCATTGTGCACCGCGATCTCAAGCCCGCCAACGTCAAGGTCCGGGACGACGGCGTCGTCAAGGTGCTGGATTTCGGGCTCGCGAAGATGGGTGCGGACGCGGCCGGTGCGTTCGGAGCCAGTGCGCCCGGTGCGCCCGGTTCGGCCCGTGCCGACGCGCTGCTCACGGTGACCACGCCGGCCGTGACCGAGGTCGGCATGATTCTGGGCACGGCCGCCTATATGTCGCCTGAGCAGGCGCGTGGCCGCCCGGTGGACAAGCGGACGGACATATGGGCCTTCGGTTGCGTCCTCTACGAGATGCTGACAGGCCGCGCCGCCTTCGAGGGTGACACGGCGGCCGATGTGTTCGGGGCGATCGTCAGGAGCGATCCCGATTGGACCAGGCTCCCACCCGACACGCCGCCCAAGATCGCACGGCTCTTACGACGCTGCCTGCTGAAGGAAGTGAACCGCCGACTGCGCGATATCGGCGACGCTGTCGCCGACCTCGATGCCGGTGGCGCCCTAACGGCATCGGCCGCGGACGAGGCGATTGTCACGCCGCGCGCGCGCACGCGCGGGATGTGGATGGTGAGCCTCATCCTCGTGGCTTTGGCGGCCGCGGCGCTCGGCTACTCTCTCCGGCCCGCACCTTCAGGGAGACTGCAGAAGTTCCATCTCGCCATCCAACGTGACGGAGGCATGATCCGTGAACCTGTCATCTCGCCAGATGGCCGGCGCATCGCCTATGTGGGGCAGTCTCGCATCTGGGTCCGGGCGATCGACGAGTGGGAGCCGCGCGAGCTCGTCGGCACCGAGGCTGCGACCAGGCCGTTCTGGTCGGCGGACAGCGCGTGGATTGCGTACTTCCGAAGCGAGTCGCTGCTGAAGGTGCCTGCGGCGGGGGGGCCGATCGTACGCGTCGCCAGCCTGCCCGCCGTTCAGGCACCGCTCGGGAGCCAGTCCGGTGTGTGGAGCGAAGACGGCACGATCACGCTCAGCCTGGCATCCGGACGCCTGCTCCGCGTGCCAGGCAGCGGCGGAGATGTTCGGGAAATCGCGCTGCCGCCGCCGGACACTGGCGCCACGGTCATGCACCTTCGACTCCTGCCCGGAGGCGCCCTCGTGGGCGTCGTCGCTCGCGCGGATCGTCGCGGGGCCATCGTCGTCGACAGCGCGATGCGCGTCGTCGTGGAGGCCCCTGGGGCGCGGCGGCCGACCTTCGCAGCGCCGGGCCACCTGATATTCGAGCGTCGCGAGCCCGAGGGGCACACTGGCCTCTGGGCGGTGGCCTTCTCCGTCGATCGGCTCGAAACCATTGGTGAGCCGTTCCCGATAGGCCAGGGGATCGAGCCCACCACCGCCCGTGACGGCACGCTGGCGTTTCTCGGCCGACGTGAGGATCCGCCGCGACAGCTCGCATGGTTCTCCATGGAAGGAGTCGTTCGTGATCGGATCGCCGATCCGCAGGACTGGACCGAAGGCGCGGCGGTGAGCCCCGATGGCCGGCGCGTGCTGGCGGCGACGGGCAATGGCATCTGGGCGCACGAGCCCGAAACCCGCGCCAAAAGCCGCATCACGACCAATCCGACCGACCTGACGCCAGCCTGGATCGACGCGAACCGGCTGGTGTTCGTACGGACGCTGGACGCCCAGCCGGCCGTGATGATGAAGGACCTCGGCGCCGGCGACAGCGAGCGGGTGTTGGCGCTGGCCTCACGGTTTCCGCGAGCCACCGAAGACGGGCGACGCGTCGTGTTCAATCGCCGACGCGACGATTCCACGTGGGAAGTCGCGTGGGTGGATCTGGCGACGCCCAACGACATTCACACCCTGCCTGCGACCCACGCCGGTGCGCGGTTTCCCTCCGTGTCGCCCGACGGATCGCTGGTGACGTACGTGTCCGGCGAAGTGGGCCTCGACGAGATCTTCCTCACCCGTCTGCCCAGCGGTGACGGCAAGTGGCAGGTGTCCACGGCAGGTGGCGGCTGGGCGACGATGAGCCCTCGAGGCGACGCCGTCCTGTATCGCGCGGCCGATGGCGGGTTCATGTCGGTTCCGCTCTCGACGAAGAGCGGCCAGGTTGCGCTTGGTCAGCCGCGCCGACTGTTCGACTGGGGGGCGGGCTGGCTGCCGTGGTATGCGATCGCGCCCGACGGTTTGAGCGGTGTCACCGGAGTGCCGGAGGGCCGTTTCACCCACGCACCGACGGTGTCCATCGTCCAGAACTGGCACCTCGAGTTCATGTCGAGGGACTGATCGAACCTCCGAATCCTGGCGCGGGCCGGCGGGCATGACACGTGCGTCGAGGCCCGGTGGACGGGCTCGATGCGGCGACTGTGTTTGCAGACCTGGAAAGCTTGACTCTGCAGACTCCCAACCACTCGAGTCAAGTTTTCTCGCCCGGCCGGAGGCCGGGCCAGCCAACACTGCCCCTGCGAGGCGGAGCCGCAAGTTCATGCTCGCCGGTCTCAGGCGGCCACGCTGGGTATTCTCCATCCGGGGCAGCCACGCGCACGTTAGGATCGGTGTCGCGCCTCCGGTGACGCGAGGATCTTCGCGTGCTGATTCAGGGCAGACCGAGGAGCCGTCCCGGCAGCAGCTCCAGCCGCGGCCGCGCCCGAAGCCGCGGGATGCGAATCCGCACCACAAGCGTACTCAGCGTTGGCGGCCGGCGCTTGACGGCGTGTTCGGGCTCAAAGGCCTCGCCCGCCAGCGGGGCGGCGCGCAGACGGTTGGCGAGGTCGACCCAGTGCTCACGACACTGGCGGGCGGCCTCCGAAGGCCGGCGCGAGCTTTCTTCCGAGCCGAGCTCCCATTCGGGCGTCAACGCGTAGAACGGTGGGGGGCTTGTCGTCCTGTTCACGCCGAGCATCTTGTCGCGGCCGGCGCGGGGCCGATAGGCTCTCGCCGCGACGTTGCACGCAAATCCAGGGCGAGGGACGCCCGCCGGCGTGCAGGGGCGGGCGACGCTGTGCAGTACACGACGCCCCCGAGCCCGGATACAATCGGCCGGGTATCCGAACTCGTGTGCTGGTCACGGGGCACAGCCCCGGAGGAGGCGGCCATGCGGCAGGCGCGAACGATCGTCGTTGGCGGGATGTTTCTCGCGGCGTTGGCCGCCCTGCTTGCGGGCCAGGCCGTTCTCGAGCGCGCGCTCGCCGAACAGAACGGCGCCCAGGCGCCGCTGTTCGAAGTGGATCCGTTGTGGCCCAAGCCGATGCCGAATCACTGGGTGCTTGGCAATGCCATCGGCGTCTGGGTAGACGACCAGGACGTCGTCTGGATCATCAACAGGGGATCGGCGACGCTCGCCGACAACGAACGCGCGCTCGAATTGAAAGCCGGTGATTGCTGCGCGGGCGCGCCACCCGTCCTCGCCTTCGACGCGTCGGGTAATCTCGTGCGCCACTGGGGCGGCCCCGCCGCCGGGTACGACTGGCCGGCGTCGAACCATGGCATCTTCGTCGATCATCTGGGCAGCGTGTGGATCGGCGGCAACGGGCCAGGCGACTCACACATCCTCAAGTTCACCAAGGACGGCAAGTTCCTCAAGCAGTTCGGCAAGCCGGACGCGCGCAGGAGCGGCACCAACGCGCAAAAGCAGGCCTCCTACGCCGGCGGCAGCAACGACCCGTCGAACTTTGGCCGTGTCGCGAAGATCTTCGTGGACGGAAAGACCAACGAAGCGTATGTCGCGGACGGCTATCTCAATAAGCGCGTCGCCGTGCTCGACGGCACCGCGGGATCGATGAAGCGCTACTGGGGCGCCTACGGCGCCAAGCCAGACGACGCCGATCTGGGACGGTACGATCCGGCTGCGCCACCCGCCAAGCAGTTTCGCAATCCCGTGCACTGCGCAGACCTGTCGAACGATGGATTCGTCTACGTGTGCGACCGCGTGAACAATCGTCTTCAAGTGTTCCGCCCCGATGGCACGTTCGTGAAAGAAGCGTTCCTCGCAAAGAACACGCGGGCCTCCGGTTCGGTGTGGGACGTGGCGTTCTCGAGAGATCCGCAGCAGCGATACCTGTATGTGGCGGACGGGATCAACAACCGCATCTACGTCCTCCAGCGCGACACGCTCGAGGTGCTGACGAGCTTCGGTGACGGCGGACGGCAGCCGGGACAGTTCTACGGGGTGCACAGCATCGCGGTTGATTCGAAGGGCAACATCTACACGACCGAGACGTGGGAGGGAAAGCGTCTGCAGAAGTTCGTGTTCAAGGGCGTGGGTCGCGTGCCCGCGGCGCATCAGGGGGTCGTCTGGCCGCGCCGGCCACAATAGTGCGGGACCACCTCCCGACCTCGCACGCGCGCGTCAGCTCGCGCGCGGTCGCCTCGACGCTGAGCGCCTGGTTGCTCATGGCGCTGGTGGCCCCTGCACCGGCGTTCGCGCAACCGGCCGCGGGCGTCGAGTGGCGTGTGGTCGCGCCGGGGGTCGAATTGGCGGAGTTCGGGCGCTACGCCGACCGGACAGGGGCTCCAGCCGGTCCGTGGAGCATCCGCGCCCTTCGCCTGGATCTCGCAGTGGTCCGCCTGGATGTCGTGCACGCGCTCGACGCGGCCGTCGGCCTCGAAACCGTCGGCTCGATCGCCGCGCGCCATGGCGCCATCGCCGCCGTCAACGGCGGGTACTTCGTCACGACCGGCACGTTTCGCGGGGACTCGACGGGCGCGTTGCAGGTGGACGGGGCCCTGCTGAGCGAGCCGGATCGCGGGCGGTCCGCCGTCGGGTTCCTGCGGGACGGCACTTCCACGCAGCTGATCTTCGGACGCCTCGCCTGGGAGGCCCAGATCGAGGCGGACGGTCGGACACGGCCGCTCGACGGGCTCAATCGACCACGCGGGGCCAACGAGATCGTGTGGTTCACGCCAGACTTTCATCGCACGACGTTGACCGCCCCGGGCGGTATCGAGGTGGTGGTCCGCGGAGGCCGCGTGAGCGAGGTGCACGACGGCAGAGGCAGCACGCGCATTCCGTCAGAGGGCTTTGTCGTGTCGGCTGCGGGCAGCGCGCGGCAGTGGGTGCGCGAAACGCTCGTGCCGGATCGCCCCATTCGGGTGACCTGGTCCCTGAAGCCCGTCGATCACACCTCGAGCGGCCGTTGGTCAGCAGCCGAAGACGTGGTCGGTGCGGGGCCGATGCTCGTCACCAACGGGCGCGTCGACATCACGATCGCCCGCGAGCGGATGCAGCCGTCCTTCTCGACCGATCGCCACCCTCGAACGGCTATCGCCACGCTGCCGGATGGCCGGGCGCTGCTGCTGGTCGTCGATGGACGCCAGCCGCTGCGCAGCATCGGGATGACGCTGGACGAGCTGGCCCATCTCCTCGTCGAGTTGGGGGCGATTCAGGCGATGAACCTCGATGGCGGCGGCTCGTCGGCGATGGTGGTCCAGGGGAAAGTGGTCAATCACCCCTCGGACGCCGCGGGAGAGCGACCGGTCAGCGACGCGATCCTCGTGCGGCCGCGCACATCCCAGTAGGCGTTCGCAAGGCTCAGGATCACTGGGCCTGTCTGGCGCGCGCGAGGCCTTCGCGCGCCGTAGCCGATTGACGGTCGAGCCACAGCGCTTCGGCGAAGTACTTCGCGGCGCGGCCCGGGTCGCCGACAGCCAGGTCCGACAAGCCGAGATTCGTGTGCGGCGTGCGGCCAGGCCGGAGCAGGTAGACACGAAGAGAAACAGCCCGCACGGCACCGCGGTCCACCGGGACGATCACGCTCGACCCGGCGTCAGCGAGGACGCGCGGGTGATCACCGGCGCGAGAACCGCCCACGGCGGACGCGCGCGTTGGGCGACGAGTCGCCATTCAGGAATGCGCGGATCTCCGCCGTCACCACCTCGGGCGCGTCCTCCTGCAGGTTGTGGCCGGTCGGCAGCGATCGCCCCGTCACGTTGACGCCGCGCTCGCGCCAGATGGCGAGCACGTCGTACAGGCGGCCCATCGGAGCCTTGGCGCCCCAGAGCGCGAGCAGCGGGCAGGCGATCTTCTTGTCGAGATCGGCGGCGTCGTGCTCCAGGTCGATGGACGCCCCTGCCCGGTAGTCCTCGCACATCCCGTGAATGCCGGCCGGGTCTCGCCTGACCCGAAGATACTCGGCCTGTACGTCGCTGGTCATGCGGCTCGCCTGTCGCTCAATCTCTTCCTTGAGCTGATTCTCCGGGGCGGGCGCCGCGCGCAGGTAGTTGAACCAGTGGAAGTACGCCTGCACGAAGTCGATCGTGACGTGCGTGTAGAGGTAATAGGTGGGTACGATGTCGAGCACCGCGAGCCTCGTGACGCGCTGGGGGTGATCGAGCGCCATGCGGTGACCCACGCGGCCGCCGCGGTCGTGGCCGATGACGGCGAACTTCTCGAAGCCAAGCTGCCGCATGACCTCGACCTGATCCAGGGCCATCGCACGCTTGGAGTGGTTCGCGTGCCTCTCGGCATCCGGCGGCTTGCTGCTGTCGCCGTAGCCGCGCAGATCGGTCACCACCACCGTATGGTCCTTCGACAACTCCGGCGCCACCAGACGCCACGAGATGTGTGACTGCGGCGCTCCGTGCAGCAGCAGCACCGGCGGCCCCTGTCCGGCCATCACGCCGTTGATCGTCGCGTCCGTCACCTGCATGGTCAGGCGTTTGAAACCCGGGAAGAACAGCGGGTCGGCACCGGTGCCGGCCTGGGCTGGCGACGACGCCGCGTCGGCCGCGGCCCCGGCGGGCAGCGAGCCGGCGGCCACCACGGCGGCCACCTGCCGCAACACCTCGCGGCGGGTCACGGACTGACTCGGAATTCGCGTGGAATCAGCCACAGAGGCCTCCTGCGTCTGCACACCTCGACAACGGGCGTACGGTCGAAGTCTAGCACGCGAGGAGAAACGCCCGTGCAGTATGCTCTTAGGCTTGATGAACCTCGTACTTCTCGGTGCCCCCGGCTCGGGGAAGGGCACACAGGCCGAGCATCTGCAACGCGAGCTGGGGCTCACGCACGTGGCCTCCGGCGACATCTTCCGCGATCACTTGAAGCGCCAGACGCCTCTCGGCCTTCAAGCCGGCGAGTACATCACGCGGGGCGCGCTGGTGCCAGACGACATCACCATCGCGATGCTGCGCGAGCGGCTGAATCATCCAGACGTCGCGCGCGGCCTTCTCCTCGACGGCTTCCCCCGGACGATGGAGCAGGCCGCGGCCCTGAAGGATCTGATGACCGACCTCGGTCGCACCGTTGACGCGGTGCTGTACCTCGAGGTGGCAGACGAGCAACTCATCACGCGTCTGTCCGGGCGCCGCATTTGCCGGGAGTGTCAGGTGCCCTTCCACATGCAGCTCAACCCGTTCCGCACGTGTCCCCAGGGCCGCTGCCAGGGTGAGCATCTCTACCAGCGCACCGACGACACCCCGGAGACCGTGCGTGCTCGCCTGGTGACCTATCACTCGCAGACGGCGCCGCTCATCGACTACTACCGGCGCGAGGGCCTGCTCGCGACGGTGCCAGGATTCGGACCGATCGACGACATCAAGCAGGCCACGCTGGCCGCCGCGCGACTCGCGGCGTCGGCGCGAGGGTAACGCCGAACCGCTTTGGGGAGCACTCGATGTTCGAAGCCGCCGAACTGGGACGCAAGACACCGAAAGCCGAGTACAAGCCGCAGGCCATCGCGCTGCGCAGCGCGTTGCTGGCCGCCCAACGGAAGCTGACCAGCGCCAAGTTCCCCGTGATCATCGTGTTCGGCGGCGTCGATGGCGCCGGCAAGGGCGAAACGGTCAACCTGCTCAACGAGTGGCTGGATCCCCGCTGGACGCGCACGCGCGCGTACGGCGAGGCCTCGGACGAAGAGCGTGAGCGTCCCGAGTACTGGCGCTTCTGGCGCGACCTGCCTCCCGAGGGCCGCATCGGGTTCTTCCTCAACTCGTGGTACTCACGGCCGATCCTCGATCACGTCAACGAGCGCGACGACGAAGCCGCCTTTGCCGCACGACTCGAGCGCATCGTCCAGTTCGAGCGGACGCTCACCGACGACGGGGCGCTGATCCTCAAGTTCTGGATGCACCTGGGCAAGGCCGCGCAGAAGCAGCGGCTGAAAAAACTCGAAAAGGACCCGCTGACCCGGTGGCGCGTCACGAAACTGCAGTGGAAGCACTGGCGCATGTACGGTCGCTTCACCGACGCCGCCGAACTGGCCTTGCGCCGCACGAGCACCGCCGAGGCGCCGTGGACGATCATCGAAGGCCTGGACGAGAACTACCGGACGCTCACGGTCGCGACCACGATTCGCGACGCCATCGAGAAGGGGCTGGCCCAGCGGCGAGGAGAGCGGGAAGCTGCGCCGTCCGCTCCGGGTCGCGCGGGCCGCAAGTCCTCCGCCGAGGCTGCCGGCACCGGGAAAAAGGCCGCCACGCGGAGGCATGGAGCCGAGCGACCGACGACCATCCTCAGCCGCCTCGACATGACGCAGAAGGTCGCGAAGAATGCGTTCGACACCGCGCTGGAGAAGCAGCAGGGCCGGCTCAACCTGCTTCAGCGCCGCGCCGAGAGCAAGGGCGTCTCGACGATTGTCGTCTTCGAGGGCTGGGACGCGGCGGGCAAGGGGGGCGTCATCCGACGCATTACGGCGGCGCTCGACGCGCGCTCCTACCAGGTGATCCCCATTGCCGCGCCGACCGACGAGGAGCGCGCGCAACACTATCTGTGGCGGTTCTGGCGTCACCTGCCGCGTGCCGGCCGCGTCACGATGTTCGACCGGAGCTGGTATGGTCGAGTGCTGGTCGAGCGGGTCGAGGGGTTCGCGGCCGAGCCCGAATGGATGCGCGCCTACAGCGAGATCAACGAGTTCGAAGACGAGCTCATCGATCACGGCATCGTCCTGGTGAAGTGCTGGATGCACGTCACGAGCGACGAGCAACTGCGCCGGTTCAAGGAACGCGAGACCATCGAGCACAAGCAGTGGAAGCTCACCGACGAGGACTGGCGCAACCGGGAGAAGTGGGATGCCTACGAGCTGGCGGTGAACGACATGATCGAACGGACCAGCACGCGCGCCTCGCCGTGGACGCTCGTCGAAGGCAACGACAAGAATTTCGCGCGGCTCAAGGTGCTGAAGACGTTGGGCGACCGGCTCAAGGCGGCGCTGGACGAGTGACGTCCGGCGCTTTACCGCGGCGGTCGGACGCGTTACGATAGAGGTCTCTCCAGTGTGGGCCAGTAGCGCAGTTGGGAGCGCGCATGAATGGCATTCATGAGGTCACCGGTTCGATCCCGGTCTGGTCCACCAACTTCATTTTCGGTTCTGATTTCCCGCAAGTAGTTGAAAGCCGGTGCGGTTGCGGCGGTTCGAACAAAGCCGTTTCCGTCGAACGCAATTCCCTCAGGAAAGAACAGCCGTTGGAACCGCTGGCGCTGATCGAGCGACGACTGGATCCACAGGTCTGACGCGCGCGGCAGAATCCGTTCTGCGAAGGCCAGGATGCCCTCTACGTCGAGATCGTCGACCTGGTCGCTGTGTCGGTCCAGGCGCAGCAGCGTGAGGTCCTGGCGAAGCTTCTCGGCGTGCCGATCGTAGACGTCGATGTCGATCGAGCGCTCGAACAGGAACGCCTCGTCCAGCCGGTCGAGCTTCTGCTGAATCGCCTGCGCGGCACGCTCGGCTGTGGCGAGATCTTCCTGGATCGAAGCCTTGCGCGCCTTCCAGACCTCTATCACTTGCTCCTTGAGCAACCGCATGTAGCCGGGAGTCGGCTGCAGGCGCGCGAGCTCGTCGGCGAACAGCCCTTCGAGCTTCGCCTTCGTGATGTTCACGCCGCGGCAGCCAGGGCGGCAGTGGTAGTACGCGTAGTAGTCGCGCCGGCCCTTCGACCAGCTGCCGGTAAGGCCTCGACCACAGGACTCGCAGCGTACGAACGCGCGGAGTGGAAAGTCCGGGTGCGCGCGCTGCTGAGGCGTCGTGCTGGGCACGCGACCGGACAGCACTGCCTGCGCGCGGTAGAACAGGTCTTCGGAAATCAGCGGCTCGAAATCGCCGCGCTTCGCGCGGACACCGTATTCGGGCACGTCCACGATGCCGGCGTACAGTTGATTGCTCAGCAGCGTCCCGATAGCTTGCGATGTGAGCGGGCGGTTCCGGCGGTTCGTCAGCCCCCACGATCGCGCCCGTCCGAGCACCTGCTGCTTGGTGAAACGCCCGGTTGCGTACTCCTCGAACACTCGACGCACGATCGGCGCACGTTCCGGGTCGGGCATCAGGCTCTTGCCCATCGCCCGCGGAGCGTTCAGGTAACCAATCGGCGCCAGGAACGTCCAGCGTCCCAACTCCAGCGCAGCCTTCATGCCGGCGCGGGTCCGCTCTGAGCGACAGTCGTTGTCGAACTGCGCGAATGCAGCCAGCACGCCTTCCATCAGCTTGCCCGTGGACGTGTCGTCGATCGGCTCCGTCGCCGACCGCAGCGAGATGCCCAGCGACTGTAAGTGAGAGCGGAGCGCGAAGTGATCGTACTTGTCCCGCGCGAAGCGCGTAAGGTTGAACAGGACCACGAAATGCACGCGGCCCTTGTTCAACCGGCAGTACGTCAGCAGATTCTGAAGCTGGCTGCGATCTGTGGTCTTGGCGCTCTCGCCTTCCTCGTGAAACCGTTCGATGATTTCGTATCCCTGGCGGCGACAGTACTCCTCGCAGGCGCGGAGCTGGGTGGGCAGGCTGAGATTCTCGGTCTGCTCCTTCGTGCTGACGCGTACGTAGATCACCGCGCCGACCATGGGCGGCAGCTTAGACCCCTTCGCGGGCACGGGCAAGGCGCGCTTTCTCGGCACCGGTCCCTACTGCACCGTGCGGCAACGGTGCTCGTACAGCTCGACGAGGATCGCCGCCATCGTCTCGGCGTGTCGGCGAATATCGTCGATCTCCTGATCGGTCATCGATTCCGCGTCCTCGCCGAGCAGCTCCCGACATCGCGCGATCGAAATCGGCTCCGGCCTTGGTTCCGCATGTTCGACATACTCCATGGGCACCCCTGCGAACTCGCTGCAGACGTTCGTGATGCGGTGGAGTGCGCTCGAAGCGCGCCGACATGGTGTCGGCGCGCCGAGACGATGAGCGTGGATGTAGCGTGACGCCGACACCGAAGCGCGTGACTTGAAGTCGAACGCGCGGATTGCACGAGATGCGCGCGAGCAATCGACTGGTTGTTGAAGGGGCTGAGAGCTTTGCTCTGAGAGCGTTGGCTACAGCGCTCCGCGTCTGGCGAGACTGCGGAGGGGTGCGCGATGGCACCGACGAGATCTTCACGATACGACCGGCGGTGCGCCGCGTCAACTCAGAAATGGGGACGAGCTTCGTCGGCTATCACGTAAGTGCGACCTTCGAGCTGCGCGGAGGCGGCGTCAGGGCCGTAGCCCGCAGGGTCGAGCGCAGCGAGAGCCTTCTATGAGGCCTCTTCGAGTCAAGCTCTGATCGGCGGCTGGTCGATCGCACACACGTCTTCCGTCCGGAGCGTTCGGGGTCTTGGCTCGCTCCGATAGATGCCCTCCGACGGGCGCGCGGAAACCGGGTCAAGGTCGCGTCAGCGGCGAGCGCAGCGAGCGCAACCTTGACCCGGTTGAGCACGCCCGTACGCTCTCGTGGCGAAGCGAGCCGGTGGTCGTCTCCACGTGTCGGACATCCGAGCTGGTGGCTGCCGCGCGATCGCGAGCGATGCCCGCTGACCCGCCTTCTATCCGTGTCGACGACGCGGCGTCGATCACCACACCAGGGAGTGCGCCCAGGGGCGCCGGGTGCAGCCGTCTGACGCGGGCGACCCCTCCTTGACGACGGTTTCATGGAAACCCGCCTCTCGTAACTCGCCGGGCCGCCCGCCCCAGCTCTGTGCCGATCGGACGACCTCTCGTCCGCCAGCGATCTCTATGTCGCGGTCACCGTCGTACGCTGGGCGCGAAGCGGCGCTCCGCCACGACGATGGCTCCCTCCGGAATGACGCCGTGCTCCAGATAGCGCCAGAGGTCGATGAGCAGCCGGCGCGCCACGGCCACGATCCCGATCTTTCGGCCCCGCGGCCCGCCACTCGCGAAGCGGGCCTCCCACCACCGCGTCAGCGCACTCTGCGGCTGATACCGCACCCACATCCATGCGATCTGCACCGCCAGGCTGCGGACCCGACGACTCCCCGCCTTACTGATGCCGCGGTCGAAGTCGAGACTGCCGCTCTTGTGCGGCAACGGCACCAACCCGGCGAGGGCGCCGACTTGCCGGCGGTTCCGGAGCTGGCGCCACGCGAAGTGCTCGGCGACAAACACCCACGCCGAGTGCTCCCCGATGCCGCGCAGGGTGACGAGGCGGCGGACCTGGGCCGCCATCGGATCCCCGGCGCACTGGATGGCCTGGTGGCGTTCGGCCTCGAGGCCTTTCAGGTGCGTCGTGAGGAGCTCCACCTTCGCCCACTCGCGCTCGATGCGCTGCGTGATCGCCGCCGGCAGCGGCTGGCCATCCCACCGGCGGAGCGCGGGCAACTCTGTCGCGAAATCCGATTGCACGCGCACGTGCAGTCCTTGCGCGGCGAGCAGGCCTTTCATGCGATTGCGGACGCGCACACGGTCCTGCGTGGTGGTGATGAATTCGCGGTGCAGCTGCCGACGATGCTCGGCCTCTTCACTGGGGACCCGGACCAAGCGCAGCGCGCGGGTCTCCCCCTGCACGTAGCGAAGCAGCAGCGCGAGAAGGCGCTCGACATCGAGCCGGTCCGTCTTCGCCTGGCGCGCGCGGCGATTCACTTCGATGCTGGCCGGATCGATGACCAGGCTCTCCACGCCCAGCGTGGTGAGATAGCGATGGATCCAGAAGCCGTCGGGCCCAGCTTCGTAGCAGCTCACCACCCGCGTGTCGGGCGGCAGGCCGAGCTTCGCTTTCGCCGCCGCGATCTCGTCACCGAGCCGGCGCCACTCGTCGCCGCGGATCGTCCGACTCCGGGGCCGCTGTCCGGCCCCGATCGCAAAGCCCAATCGCCATTGCCCACGTCCGAGATCCATCGCCATCACGAGCGTCGGTCGCGCCGCTTCGTTCCTCGTCTCCATTGCCTGTGTCATGGCTATCGCTCCTGGAAACTGGTTGCTGCGGCCGAGCGTAAACCGCCGTAACAACCCCCAGGCCTACATATGGTCTTGACGG
>JBQTIE010000371.1:0-27053 GCA_052389315.1 Acidobacteriota bacterium | reverse complement strand
TGGCCGTGCTCCTGCGCGCGCCGTCCACCTACGTGTCGTTGGTCGAACATGCGTTTGAGCGCGCGGGCGTGCCCTGCTGGTTCGACCGCGGGACACGACGTCCGGATGCCTCGGGCCGGGCGTTTCTGGCCTTGCTCGCCTGCGCTGACGAGGACCTCTCGGCGCGACGCTTCGCGGAGTATCTCTCGCTCGGCCAGGTGCCGACGGCCGGGGCCGCCGCGACGGACTCCTGGTCGCCACCGGCCGATGAGATGGCGGACGCGATCGTACCGGCCAGCGAAGCGCCGGCAGACGAAGATCCGCAGGTGGCCGCGCAGGCGGCCTCGAACGAGCCCGAGCAGCAGGGAATCGCGGCCGGTACGCTGCGCGCGCCGTGGCGCTGGGAGGAGCTGCTGGTCGAGTCCGCGGTGATTGGCCGGCTCGATCGCTGGGAGCGGCGACTCGGTGGGCTGAGCGAGGAGTATCGGCTGAAGCTGTCGCAGCTCGAGACCGAAGAGCCCGAATCCCCTCGGATTCCCGCGATCCGCCGAGACCTCGGGGAGCTTGATCATCTCGAGCGCTTTGCCTTGCCGCTGGTCGAGGACCTGGCCGCCTGGCCGCGCGGCTCGGCCTGGCGCTGGGGGGAATGGATCGCAGCCCTCGAGGCGCTGACACCTCGGGTGCTGAAGCACCCCACGCGCGTGCTGCGTGTGCTGCGCGAGCTCGGGCCCCTGGCGGAAGTCGGTCCCGTCTCGCTCAGGGAGGTCCGCGACGTGCTCACGCCGCGTCTGCTGACCCTCACCCGGCATCCGCCGCGCCGTCGTCACGGCGCAGTGTTCGTGGGCACGCCGTCGGCGGCGCGCGGCCGATCGTTTCGAGTCGTGTTCGTGCCAGGCCTGGCCGAGCGTGTCTTCCCGCAGCGGCTCCGTGAAGACGCTCTGCTGCTCGATGACCGCCGTGAGCGCCTCGGGTCTTCACTGCTTCGCCAGAAGGACCGCGCTGATCGCGAGCGGCTGCAGCTGCGACTCGCGATCGGCGCCGCCAGCGAGCGCGTGTATCTGTCGTGGCCGCGCGTGGAGCTGCAGGAATCACGGCCCCGCGTGCCGTCGTTCTACGTCCTCGACGCCGCCCTGGCGGTGGAGGGGCGTATTCCCGACTACGGGGCTTTGCGCGACCGTGCGTTCCGCGCCGGAGGGGCCTCGCTGGCCTGGCCCGCGCCTGAACGGCCCGTCGATGCGATTGACGTGTTCGAGCACGACCTTGCGATGCTCCATCAGCTGCTCCGTACACGCGATCACGCGAAGGCCCGGGGGCGCGGACGCTACCTGTACGAGTTGAGCCCTCACCTGCAGCGATCGCTCACCTGGCGATGGGCCCGATGGCAGCCGAAATGGCATCAGGCCGACGGGCTCATCCGCGTCACCGCGGCGACCGCCCCGGCGCTGGCACGGCAGCGGCTGGGCGCGCGACCGTTCTCGCTCTCGGCGCTGCAGCGGTTCGCGGCCTGCCCCTATCAGTTCGTGTTGTCCGCAGTCTTCCGGCTCGCGCCCCGTGAAGAGCCGACTCCGCTGCAGCGGCTCGATCCGCTCACGCGCGGCAGCCTCTTTCACGCGATCCAGGCTGAGTTTCTTCGGTCGCTCGAAAAAAACTCGCTCTTGCCGCTCACCGATCGTCGGCTCGAGGCCGCGCGCAAGCTGCTCGAGTGGTCCATCGGTGTGATCGCACGCAAGGCGTACGACGACCTGGCACCGGCCATCGATCGCGTATGGCACGACGAGCTGGCATCCATGGCGCGCGATTTGCGCGGCTGGCTCGAGGGGCTTGCTGAAGACGGCCGCGAGTGGTGCCCGGAGCGCTTCGAGCTCGCCTTCGGGCTTCCCGGCGACCTTGCGCGCGATCCCCGCTCGCTGCCGGAACCCGCACGCGTGGACGGCCGCTTCCTCATCCGCGGCTCCATCGATCTGGTCGAGCGGCGGCTCAACGGGCGCACCCTGCGGGTGACCGATCACAAGACCGGCAAGAACCGGACGAATCTGTCGACGATGGTCGATGGCGGACGCGTCCTCCAGCCGATCCTGTACGGCATGGCGCTCGAAGCGCTGAGCGGCGAAACGGTGGAGGAAGGGCGGCTCTCGTACTGCACCTACGCCGGGCAGTTCGCCAGACACCGCATCCCCCTCGACGAGGTGAGCCGGCGTCGAGCGCTGGAGGTGCTCGAAGTCATCGACCGGGCCGTCGAACACGGTACGCTGGCGGCCAACCCGGCGGAGGGATCATGCCGGTGGTGTGACTTCCTCGCCGTCTGCGGGAGCGACGAGGAGCGCCGGACGCGCCGAAAGCCGGTCGTCGCCGACCTCGACGCGCTCCGGCGGTTGCCATGAGTACGCGCCGCCACCGTCCAGCCGGCTCGGAAGGCAGCGGCCTGCCGCCTCCCGCCGATGAGCGCGACGTGATTACCACAGCGTTGGACGACACCCTGGTTGTCGAAGCAGCGGCGGGAACGGGCAAGACCACCGCGCTGGTGACGCGCGTCGTCAGGCTGATCGAGACCGGCCGTGCGCGCATCACCGAGATCGTGGCCGTGACCTTCAGCGAGAAAGCGGCCGGCGAGCTGAAACTCCGCCTCCGCGAGGCGCTCGAGAAGGCACGAGTCGACCGTGAGGGACGCGCACAGGAATCGGAACGGCTCGACCGGGCCGTGCTGGAGTTCGAAGAGGCGCACGTGAGCACGATTCACGGGTTTTGTGCGGAACTGCTGCGCGAGCGTCCGGTCGAGGCTCGCGTCGATCCGGCGTTCGAGGTGCTGACCGAGGGCCGAAGTCAGGCCGTCTTCGATGAGGCGTTTGCCGAATGGATCGAGGCGGCGCTGCAGCAGCCTGGAGAGGGTGTCCGGCGGTCGTTGCGTCGCCGGAATCCGCCCTCGTGGCGAAACGGCAGCGATGAGGAGGACAAGCCAATCCCCCGCCTCCGTCGGGCCGCCTCGGATCTGCTGCAGTGGCGCGACCATCCCACGCCGTGGAAGCGGCCAGATTGGGACCGCACCGCGATGATCGATCGCGTCGTCGACTCGGTGCTCCAGGTGGCCGACTTGACGATGGCGCCGATCGACACACGTGACGCGATCTACAAGGACACCGAGTCTCTGCGACGGCACGCGGCCGAACTGCGGCGCGCCGTGCGGCAGGCGCCGGCGGACCACGACGGCTTCGAGGCCCTGCTCGTGCTCGTGGCATCGGACCGTCAGCTCGCCAACCCGCGCAAGGGGAGCGGGGCGATGTACTCGAAGTCGGTCGCCCGCCAGACCCTGCTCGACAAACGCGCGGCGCTCATCGAGGCGCTCCGAACGTTCCGGGTGCTGGCCGATGCCGACCTCGCCGCATGCCTGCAGGAGGAGCTGCAGGACTGCTTGCGCGGCTACGACGCACGAAAGACCCGGGCCGGTGCATTGGACTTCCTGGACCTCCTGCTGCGAGCCCGCGACCTCATGCGCGACTGCTCGGAAGTCCGGAGGGATTTTCAAGGGCGCTTCCGCTACGTCCTGGTCGACGAGTTCCAGGACACCGATCCCGTCCAGGCGGAGCTGCTTTTGTGGTTGACGGCTGACACGACTCCGGCCGCTCGGGTTGACTCCACTCACGCGGAGACAGGCATGCCGGCCATTCGCAAGGGGGCGCTGTTTCTGGTGGGGGATCCGAAGCAGTCGATCTATCGTTTCCGTCGCGCGGACATCGGCGCGTACCAACGGGTGTGCGACACCCTCATCGCCCGGGGTGCGCGACGAGTGGCCCTGCGCAGGTCGTTTCGCAGCGTCCCGAACATCCAGCGGTTCGTGAACCTGGCCTTTCGCGGCCAGATGCACCGGGATGAAGAGGCACTGCAGGCCGGTTACGTCGAGCTGGTCGAGGATCGCGACGCCATCCCGGGGCAGCCCTCGGTCATTGCGCTCCCCGTGCCGCGACCGTACGGCAGATACCGCGTCGCCAATTCGAGCATCGAGCAATCGCTTCCCGAGGCGACCGGCGAGTTCGTGCGGTGGCTCGTGAACGAGAGCGGCTGGCAGGTCAGTGCCGGTCACGCCGTCCGCCCGCTGCGCGCGAGCGACGTGTGCTTGCTCTTTCGCCGGTTCACGTCGTATCTCGCGGACATGACACGGCCGTACATCGAGGCCTTCGAGTCCCGCGGCGTCCCGCACCTCCTGGTGGGCGGCAAGACGTTTCATGCGCGCGAAGAGGTGGATGCCGTGCGAACGGCGCTGTGTGCGGTGGAATGGCCCGAGGACGAGCTGTCGGTGTTTGCCACCTTGCACGGGCCGTTGTTTGCCATCGATGACGAGATGCTGCTCGAGTATCACGCCCTCGCGGGCGAGCCTCGGGGCGGCCCGGCATTCCATCCCTACCACGTGCTGGAGAATCCGCCGCCGCACCTGGCGCCGGTGGCCGAGGCCCTGGGAGCCCTACGGGAGCTGCACGCGGGCCGCAACTATCGGCCGGTCGCCGACACGATCGGACGATTGATCGATCTCACGCGCGCGCAGGCGGGCTTCATGCTGTGGCGAAGCGGCGAGCAAGTGCTCGCCAACGTGCTCCATATCTCCGATCTGGCGCGGCAATACGAGGCGGAGGGTGGACTGTCGTTCCGCGGGTTCGTCGAGACGCTGTGTGCGGCGGCCGATCGGACTGAAGCCCCGGAGGCCCCGATTCTCGAAGAAGGCAGCGAGGGCATCCGGTTGATGACCGTCCACAAGGCGAAGGGCCTGGAATTCCCGGTGGTCGTGCTCGCCGACATGACCTGTGCGTTGAGCCGAGACGAGGCACAGCGCGCGCTGGAGTCATCGCGAGGGCTGTGTGCGGTGCGCCTCGCCGGCTGGGCGCCGCTCGACCTGATCGAGCGCAACGACCTCGAGGCGCGGCGCGACCGCGCCGAAGGCGTGCGGCTCGCCTACGTCGCCGCCACCCGCGCGCGGGACTTGCTGGTGGTCCCGGTTCTCGGCGATGGTCCATATGAGAAAGGCTGGGTGCAGCCGCTGAATCACGGCCTGTACCCGCCATCGCCGGATCGACGGTCCTCCACTCCGGCGGTCGGCGTCCCTGCGTTTCGCAGCAAGGACACCGTCCTCGAAAGGCCCGATGGCGAGCTGCCGTCGAGCGCCACCGTCAGACCCGGGGAGCACCTGATCGCCGATTCCGAGGCCGCCCACGCCGTGTCGGTCGTGTGGTGGGATCCCGCGCTGATCGACGGAAGAGGCGGCGCGGCCCGCGGGCTTCGCCGCGAGGATCTGATCACGAAGCAAGCGGCGCCAGCCGACGTCGCCGCCGATCGCGCACGCTTCGAGGCATGGCAGCACGACCGGCGCACCACACTGCAGCGCGGTGCCAGGCCGTCGCTGACGGTGGTCACCGCCACCGAGTGGGCCCGAGAGGCCGGGGCCTCCAGTGATGGCATGACGGCCGCCGGCGATTCGGATCTCTCGGCGGTGGCAATCGTCGACGCCGGCGCGGCGCAGCCACACGTGTCTGGCCGTCGTTACGGTGTGCTCGTTCACGCCCTGCTCGCCTCCGCGCCCCTTGACGCCACCGCGGGTCAGGTACGGGACGTGGCGGCAGTCCATGCGCGGGTGCTCGGTGCCTCCGCCGCCGAGCGCGAGGCGGCCGCTCATGCGGTCGTGCATACGCTGGCTCATCCGCTCATGGCCGACGCCCGCGCGGCGCTCGCGGACGGCAGAAGCGTCCGGCGCGAAGCGCCGATCACCGTGCTCCAGGCCTCCCTGGCGGCCGCACCTGCCGCATCTGGCGAGCCAGGAATCCCCGCGGCACCCTCCTTGATCGACGGACAACTCGACCTTGCGTTCGAAACAGACGAAGGCTGGACCGTCGTGGATTTCAAGACCGGCCCCGAGCTCGGGGAGGCCGAGGAGATCTATCGGCGACAGGTGGCGTTGTACGCCCACGCGCTGGCGACCATCACCCGGCGGCCCGTACGCGGCGTGATTCTTCGCGTGTGAGGGTCTCCACCTCGTCCGCAAACCGCACGAGCACATCACGACGATGACTGCTGGTGTGCAGCTTCAAGCATTCGGCGTCGACCTGCACCTGTTCCCGGGACTTCCACATGGGAGCCCGCCCACGCAGGCGCCAGCCGTACACCAGGTGGCAGGCTCGCTCGTAGAGGGGGGCGATCGTCCAATCCAGAACCAGCTCCAAGATCCTCATGCCCCGCGCGCGGTGCAGGCCTGCCGATTCCGCCGACACAGCCACGTCGTGCGGCTCGAAGTTCGGATAGAAGCGTCGAACGAATCGGTTGGCGGCGATGAACCGGCGATAGGCCCCGATGCCCATCAGCGGCCGGAGGTGGAGAATCTGGTTGGCGGAGTACAAGTCCGCCGGCCCGACGCTGAGCCAGCGTTCGGACACGACATAGTTCAAGCAGAGGCGCCTGCGCCAGCCGCCGAGGCGCGCGAGCAGGAGCATCGTGAGCGAGACGGTCCACACACGGCGGGGCGCAGTAATGACGAACAGATCCAGGTCCGCGTCATCGTCGGCGTTGAGGTGCGCGAGGCTTCCGGAGAGCGAGACCATGCGCACGAACGGCAGCGCCGTGATGACCGCCAGAGGACGTCGAAGCTGGTCGAGCAGGCGCCGGCTGGACGCTTCGCGCCGCCGCCGCCGCTCGATGAACTCCGCGCGGCCGCGGGGAAAGTAGTACCCGTCGGAATGGTCGATGACCCGCGCCAGCCAGGGGCTCGCCGCGTACCATGCGTCCACGTCACTTTCGTTGGCCCGCTCGCCGATCAGGCTCATGCGCAGCTCCGCCGACGTCAACGGGTACTCGAACAGCGACGCGTACAACACCGAGTGGACGAATGCCCTTTCCTGCGACGGTTGCGGGGGGCGGCTCGCGATCATGCCGGCCCGGGCCTGAGCGCCTCTGTTCGCGGCGCGTGCGGGCGGGTGCGTTCGCGGAGGACGCCGAGCGAGACAACGCACCCAATCGCGACGACCAGCTCGGTCAGCAGAGTCGACGTCGCCGCACCAAGCATGCCGCCGACGGGGATGAGCAGCAGATTCCCCACCAGATTGGCGACGAGCGCAGCTGCCGCGACAATCGCGTAGGCGCGCTGACCGCTCCACGCGATGACCTGATGCGTGAGCGCGTAGTTGACGAAGAACCACGGCAGCGCGAGGGCGAGCATGCGCAGCGCGGGTGCCGCGGCGAGGAACCTCGACCCGTACAGCAGCTCGAGCAGCCACGGGGCCGCCCAATACAGCGCACCCATCAGAAGCACCCCGACCCCAGCCAGTCCCGCGACCAGGCGACCGAGAGGCCCGAAGGTCCTGGCGTGGCACAGGCTCGGAAACACGACCGCGAGCATCGCAGCGGGCAGGATCCTGAGCGCCTCGACGAGACGAAACGCCGCGTTGTAGACGCCAGCGGAGTCGAGTCCATGCCAGTGCTCGACGAAGTACACGTCACATCGGAAGTACACGGCGGACAGCAGCACACCGAGTCCGATCGGGGCGGCCTCCCTCGCAAAGCCCCCGAAGACGACCGCGGAATCTCCGATCCGGCCGACGGGCCGCAGGACCTGTCTGCTGTCGCCGGCTGAGGTCAGCCGTCGCGCGATGCCGAGCGAGACCGCGAGCGAGACGGCCGGCGGAATCGCCAGCGCAGCTGCCAGCCAGATGAGCGAGGGACTCAGCGCAAGGGCTGTCAGCGCGGCCAGTCCCGTGGCGCCACGCTGGGCCACGACCAGCGAGGACTCGATGTCGCTGCGGCCCAGGCCGCGATACGCATGGGACAGCGTCTCGACCACCGCGTTCAGGACTTGGGACGCCACGATGACGGCAAACGCGAAGACCGCATCGTTGGTCGCCAGCACGAACGCCAGGCCCAGGCCGGCCACGACCGCCAGTTCGGCAAAGACCACGCGCGCCCGCATGACCTCGGCGATGTCGTCGAACGACGGCCGCGTCTCGGGACCGGTCGCGGCGACTCGTCTGGCCAGGTAGAGTGGCAGGCCCGCGTCGCTGGCCACGCTCAGCAGCCAGCCCGTCGTCATGGCCACGGCGAGCACGCCAAAATCGACGGCGGTCAGCGTCCTCGCGGCAACGACGGCAATGACCAGCGTGACCGCCTTGCTCAGCGCATCGGCCGTGGCCTTGTAGCCGATGAGCAGCAGCGGCGATCGCCGGATGCCGGCGTCGGCTCGAAGCCAGCTTACGAGTTCCGAAAGCTTTTTCACGGCCGGTAAGCGGCGCAACCCCTACCCGTGCGATTTCGGGCGCCGATCGCACGCCCTCGGGCCCTTGCAGGATGGATGCCCACGCGCACCGGGAGGAATGTGTCTTGCAGCTCGACGTGCCGAGCGACGTCCTGGCAGATTCCGCGCCTCCGCCAACGACCCGCGCCCTGCGACCTCCGTGACCCGTCTCCGCTGGCCTACTCGAGACCGTGCCTGGCCGCAGGCACAACCCGCGCTGGAAGACCATGCGCTGTCGCGCCTGGCATGCCTCGCGCTGCTCGCGGTCGTGTGCGTCGCCCCCTTGGAAGTCGAGCTGTTCGGCCTTGGCGAGATCCTCCGCGTCACGACGGTCGAACTCGTCGTGGCCGCCGCACTGGTCACGGTGGGCTTGGCGAGCTGGCGCCTTCGCACCCGACTCGTCTGGCCGCCTGTGGCCGTGCTCCTGCCGGGGGGCCTCCTCCTCGGGTTGCTGGCCGCGTCGGCGCTAGCCGCGCCGCTCGAACAGGGGCACGCCCTCCGTTTCACGGCCCGGATGGTTGCAGCGGTGCTGTTGTTCCTGGCGACCGCGCTGACGATGACCACGGCCCGTCGTATCCGCACGCTCATCGCCACCTGGCTGGCGACGGCGACAGGCGTGGCACTGCTCGCCGTGCTCGAGGCGACCCAGGTGCCCGCCGTGATGGAGTTGCTCCAGACGTTCCGTCCCGGCTTTCACGTGGCTGGGAGCCAGCTGCGCGCCACCAGTACCCTGCCCTACCCCACCATCGCCTCCATGTATCTCGAGGTGGCGTTCGCGTTGGGCCTGTTCCTGCTCGTCGCGCCGTCCACCACGCATCCGACGCGTTCACGGGTGCTCGTGTTCGCTTCCCTCACGATTATTGGTGCCGGCATCGCCGCCACCTTCACACGAGCCGGGCTCATCGGGATGGCCGCGGCCCTTTCGGTGGTTGCCGCGTCTCGTGCGCGAGCCGCTTCACGGCCGCAGGCCGATCTGCGGCTGCTGGGAGCTCTGGCGGCACTGCTGGTCGCGATCGTGTTTCTGTCGCACTCCACGGAGCTTCTTGCGGCGCGCCTGACCAGCGAAGGGGCTCGCGGCTGGCACGGCGCGACATACGTCGTCCCCGACGCTTGGCAGATGCGGCCCGGAGAGCGACAGGATGTTCCCGTGACGGTGGTCAACACCGGCCGTTTGACGTGGGATTCTCGCGCCGTACCTCCCTATGCCCTGTCCTATCACTGGCTTCGGGCAGAGTCGGGCGAGGTGGTCGAGTACGACGGCCAACGCACACCGTTTCGGTCGCCAGTCGCCCCAGGGTCCAGCGTGAACCTGCCGGTCCGGGTGACCGCTCCCGGCCAGCCCGGGGCCTACACGCTCGTCTGGGATGTCGTCCTCGAATCGAGGGCCTGGTTCAGCACCGAAGGCGTGACGCCGGCGACGACCGACGTACGGGTCGACGGCCCTCCCACGGGGTCCGTGCCCACGTTGATGTCTCATCTGCCCACCTCTGCCCCTCGGCCGCCTCGTCCGGCGCTGTGGGCGGCGGCCCTGCGCATCGCCCGGGATCGGCCATGGCTCGGCGTGGGGCCGGACAACTACCGCCATCTGTATGGTCGTCACCTCGGCCTCGATCGGTGGGACACGCGCGTGCATGCCAACAGCATGTATCTCGAGGTGCTGACCGGAGCGGGACTGCCTGGCCTCGTCGCGCTCGTCTGGTTGCTCGGGGCCGTGGGTCGCACGCTCTGGCGCCGCTGCTGGCAGGCGCCTCATGGCCGTGGCAGGCTTTCGGCCGCGCTTCTGGCGACCTGGGTAATGGTCGCAGGCCACGGCGTGGTCGATTCCTTTCTTTCGTTCACGACGACCTACGTCGTCTTCTCGATGGCGGCTGGCGTGATGTTCGGGTCGGCCGGCCACTCCATCGCAGGGCGTGATGCGAATTGCCTTTGATGGCTCGACCCTGACGCCTGGACGCACTGGTGTCGGCTACTACACCGAGCACCTGCTGCAGCATCTGGCCGCGGAGGTCACCCGGACCGGTGACGAGCTGACGGTGATCTCCAATCAGCCCATCGACACGACTCGCCCGTTGCCCGCGCACGTGCGGATCTACGACAAGCACAGGTTTCCGATTCGCATCGGCTGGATGCACCTGATGGCGCCGCAGGTCCTCGATGCCGTGCGCGCCGACGTGGCCCACTTCACCAACGGCATGATCCCCCTGGCAGCGAACGTCTCGTCTGTCGTCACGATTCACGACATGAGCTTGACGTTCTACCCCAGGTGCCATCCCCTTCGACGGCTGCTCCTCAATCGTCCGCTGCTCGGCGTGGCGGCGCGGCTGGCCGATGCCGTCGTCACCGTGTCGCACAGTGCCCGCCGTGACCTGCTGCGCGTGCACGGCATCCCGGCAGACCGGGTGACGGTGCTCCACGAGGCGGCTGGTCCCGGATTCGAACCCATCGCCGACGAGGTCCGCCGTGCGCGAATCCGGCTGCGCTACGGGCTGCCCGTGCAGTTCGTTCTGTACGTGGGCGCGATCGAACCGCGCAAGAACCTGTCGCGGCTGATCGAGGCCTTCGCCATCGCGCGCGCCCGTGGCGTGCAGCACGAGTTGGTCTGCGTGGGCCCGTACGGGTGGGGCTCCCGGGATCTCTACACCGAGATCGACCGCCGAGGCCTCCAGCACGTCGTGCACTTCACCGGTTACGTCCCGGCCGAGGATCTGCCGGTCATTTACAACCTCGCCGAACTCTTCGTGTTCCCGTCGCTCTACGAGGGCTTCGGGCTTCCGGTCGTCGAGGCGATGGCGTGCGGGACGCCGGTGGTGACCGCGAACTCGTCGTCGCTGATCGAGGTCGCGGCCAATGCCGCGCGGACGGTGAACCCCCTGGACACCGAGGAGCTCGCAGACGCGATCGTCGAGCTTGCCGGCGACGAGCCGTTGCGCCACGAGCTGTCACGACGCGGCCTCGTCCGGTCCCGCGACTTCTCGTGGGCCCGCACCGCGAGCGCGCTCCTCCAGCTCTATCGCCGCGTGGCGGGCCTGGTCGTGCCTCAAGCCGCCCTGACGACGGAGTCGCAGCCGGTCGCCGCCACGGGTCCGATCTCTCCGGGAACCGTGTCATGACGACGCCTGCGGCCTCCTTCGAATCGGCACCGGCAACGCTGGCCTTCGACCGGCTGGCGCGAACCTACGACGCGCTGGCCGACGGCGAGATCTTCCAGCGGCTGCGCCGCCGCACACATGCGGTGTTCGCGCGTCGTTTCCATGCCGGCAACCGGATCCTCGAGATTGGATGCGGAACGGGCATCGACACGGCGTTCTTCGCCTCGCACGGGCTTCGAGTCGTTGCCTGCGATCCGTCGGAAGCCATGGTGAGTCGTTCGCTGCGTCGCATGGCGCGCGAAGGACGCGAGGGACAGGTTACCGTCGTGCCGTGCGGCCTCCAGGACGTGGCGTCGTTTCTTCACGCGGTCGCCGACCCCGGTGGATTCGACGGCATCGTGTCGAACTTCGGTGCGCTCAACTGCGCGGAGCATCTCGCCCCCCTCGGTGCACTGGCCCGCCGCGAGCTGCGTCCGGGCGGCGTCGTCATGGTCGGTTTGATGAACCGCACGTGCGCGTTCGAGATGATCTACTTGCTGGCCACGAGACGAGAGAATCTGGTCGCCAGGCGCCTGGCGGATGGAGCCGTCGCCGTCCCGGTCGCCGGCGTCAACGTGCCGACCTTCTACCATCGCATTGCCGACGTGAAGGCGGCGCTCGGGCCTGGACTGACCCTGAAGCGGGTGCGCGGTCTCGGGGTCGCCATCCCGCCGCCGTACTTCGAGCCGCGATGGAAACAGACGCCAAGGGCGCTGCGCCGTCTGATTGTGGGGCTCGACACCATGCTGTCCCCGTGGCCCCCTTTCAACCGCCTCGGTGATCACATCCTTCTCGAGTTCGCGAAGGAGGCGCGCCGTCGTGCGTGACGTCCTCCTCGGACAGGCCTACTACCTGCGCTTCGATCCCAAGCTGTGGCGCGCGGGACAGCCCTTCGCCCCGCTCGGCACGTTGTATGCGGCGTCCTACCTTCGGCGTGAAGGGCATACCCCGCAGTTGTTCGACGCCATGATGGCGCGGTCCGAGCGGGAGTGGGCTTCCGCTCTGGATCGCATCCGCCCAGGCCTGGCAGTGATCTACGAGGACAGCTTCAACTACCTCTCGAAGATGTGCCTGCTGCGCATGCGCCGCGCGGCGGAAACGATGATTGCCGCTGCCGCAACCAGGCGGATTCCTGTCGTGCTGTCGGGTTCCGATGCCACCGATCATCCGGAGGTCTACCTGAAAGCGGGAGCCAGGGCGGTGGTGCTCGGAGAAGGCGAAGTCACCCTGGCCGAGCTCGTCTCGGCGCTCGAGACGGGCGCACCGCTGTCTTGCGTCGCCGGCCTCGCGTTTCTCGACGACCGCGCGCAAGTGGTCAGGTCGGCTGCGCGGGCCTTCGTGAAGACACTGGACGATCTGCCACGGCCGGCCTGGGATCTCGTCGACGTCCCGCGCTACCGCCGGGCGTGGCGCCGGCACGGTCGCTTCGCGATGAACCTGGCGACGACCCGAGGCTGTCCGTACCACTGCAACTGGTGCGCAAAACCCATTTACGGGCAACGGTACGCCGTCCGGTCCCCTGAGGCCGTAGTGGACGAGATGGCCTGGCTGGCGGGCACCTATGCCCCCGACGAACTCGCCTTCGTGGACGACGTGTTCGGGCTGCAGCCGGGCTGGATCGACCGCTTCGCCTCCTCCCTCCAGACGTCTCGCCTCAGCATGCCCTTCCGCTGCCTGATGCGCGCCGACCAGATCAGCGAGCAGACGGCCCGCACCCTCGCGAGCGTCGGGTGCCGCATGGTCTGGATGGGCGCCGAATCGGGTTCGCAGCGCATCCTCGACGCCATGGAAAAGGGCACGACGGTCACGCAGATTCGCGAGGCGGCCAGCCGGCTGCGGCGCGCCGGCGTCTCGGTGGGCCTGTTTCTGCAATTTGGCTATCCGGGCGAATCGTGGGACGACGTGCAGGCCACGCTGCAGCTGGTGCGCGACGTGGGGCCGGACGACATCGGGGTGTCTGTCTCCTATCCGCTGCCCGGCACGAAGTTCTACGAGCGTGTGCACCGCGAGCTGGGGCAGAAGCAGAACTGGGTGGACTCGAGCGATCTCGCCGTGTTGTACCGCGCGACCTACGAGCCGGACTTCTATCGTCTGGTCCATCACATCGTGCATCACGAGTTCCGGGCTCGACAGAACGCCGTTCGACTCGCGGCGGCAGTCGGTCGGCCGGGCTCGGTGCGATGGGCTGACCTGCGGCGCGCGGCCGCTTGGATCTTCCACCGTACGACACTGCCTCTGACGGCGATGAGAATGCGACGAATGGCGAGGCGCCCAGGGCCGCGGCCGCAGACCTCGCACCTGGCACCCGAACTCACCCGCGCGGCGGCCTCCGTGCCCTCACCGCAGGAGAGACAGGCGTGACGCCCCGCCGGCCGAGCGTGGTCCTTTACAATCCGCGGGCGGTGTTCCACACCATGCCGCTGGCGCTGATGGCACTCGCGTCGGCTCTCGACCGCGCTCGGATCGATGTCGTGATCGTGGACGGACGCCTCGAGCGCGACCCTCTGGCGAGGGTCTTGGAAGCCACGCGCGACGCGCTCTGCCTCGGCGTCAGCGTGCTGACGGGGGCACCCATTCGAGATGCGTTGGCCGTCTCGCGTGCCGTGAAGGCCCATCGGCCGGGCTGCCGCGTGGTGTGGGGCGGATGGCATCCCTCGCTGTTTCCCCGTGACTGCGTGGAGGAACCCTCGGTGGACGTGGCCGTCGTGGGCCAGGGCGAGGACACCTTCGCCGAGATCGTCACCCGGCTGGCGGCCGGCGACCCCCTCGAGAACTGCGCGGGCACCGTGGTGCGGAGAGACGGCGGCCCGGTGACCGCTCCGACGCGTCCGCTCCGCGACCTGAACGAGTTCCCGCCGCTCGACTACTCGCTCATCCCCGTCGAACGCTACTTCGCGCTCAAGCGCCGCCGACAGGTGGACTACATCTCGTCGCAGGGCTGCCGGTTCCGATGCGCCTTTTGTGCCGACCCGGCCGTGTACGCACGCGGCTGGACCGGGCTCGACCCGGAGCGCGTCGTGAGCGAGGCCGCCCGGCTCCGCAGCCAGTACGGCATGGAGGAGCTCGCGTTCCAGGACGAGACGTTTTTCACTCACCCGGCGCGTGTGGACCGAATGGCCGACGGGCTGCTGCGCCGTAACGTCGGCATCGCGTGGACGGCGACGCTGCGCGCGGATCAGGCGTGCCGGATGGGTGAGGCCCTCTTCGCCAAAGCCGTGCGCGCCGGGTTGCGGCGCGTGATGATCGGCGTCGAGTCTGGATCGCAGGCCACGCTCGACTGGCTCGAGAAGGACCTTCAGCTGGACCAGGTCAGTGTCGCGGCCGACCTGTGCGTGCGGCACGACGTGGGGGCGATCTTCAACTTCATCGTCGGGTTCCCCGGCGAACCCGACGACAGCATCGACGCGTCACTTCAGCTCGCCAAGCGGTTGCGGAGTCTCCACCCGCAATTCGAGACGCCGATCTTCTACTACCGGCCGTATCCGGGCAATCCAATCGCCGATCGCGCGCGCCAGGCCGGCTACGAGTTCCCACGCGGGCTTCAGGGGTGGGCCGACTTCGACTACGTCGCCGGCCGCGGGCCGTGGGTCAGCGCGACCCGTTTCCGCCAGGTCGAGCGCTTCAAGTTCTACACGCGCCACGCCTGGCAACCGGGACGATGGCGATGGCCTCTCCGACGCGCCGCTCGCTGGCGCTGCGAGCGCGATTGGTATGCGTTCCCCGTCGAGAAAGCCGTCGTCGAATGGATGCGGCGGCCCGAGCAGGTATCGTGATGGATCTCCTGCTGGCGCACGCCTATTTCCTGTCGGCCGACGCGGAAGAGCAGCGGCTGATGCGACCGTATCCGCCGCTGGGGCTGCTCTACGTGTCGTCGCACCTCAAGGCGACCGGCGTGCAGGTGGGAGTCTTCGACGGCACCTTCGGGCGATTCGACGACTTCGAGGCACGGCTCGCCCGCGACCGCCCACCCGTGGTGGGGATCGCCGTCAACCTCATGACCAAGCGTGTGGCGCTGCGCATGATGGCGGCGGCGCGCGCGGCGGGTGCGCAAGTCGTGGTCGGGGGACCCGACCCCCCGCATTACGCCGACGAGTACCTGGCCGCAGGCGCCGACGTCGTGGTCGTGGGCGAGGGCGAGCGCACGCTCGAAGAACTGCTGCCCGTCCTCACCCATGGGAGCGTCACCGGTCGCGACGAACGCCTGGCGGGCATCGCGGGTATCGCGTTCCGCACGAGCGGCGCGGCGCCAACGACAGTGCACACATCACCACGCACGCTCATTGCGGACCTCGACGGCCAGCCTCTGCCCGATCGCGAGGCGGTGAACATCGAGGCGTATCTCGCCGCGTGGCGGACCAGCCACGGATTCGGACCGGTCTCGCTCATCACCGCACGAGGGTGCCCGTACACCTGCACGTGGTGCAGCCGCAGCGTGTTCGGTGCCACCCATCGTCGCCGCTCGCCTCGAAACGTCGCAGACGAGGTGGAGTGCCTCGTCGAGAAGTACGCGCCTGACCGCCTCTGGTATGCGGACGACGTGTTCGCGATTCATCGACAATGGACGTTGTCCTACGCGGCCGAGCTGGACCGCCGCGGGCTCAGGCTCCCCTTCGAGTGCATCTCTCGCGCCGAGCGGATCGACGACGCGGTGGCCGACGCGCTCGTGTCGCTCGGCTGCTGGCGTGTGTGGATCGGCGCCGAAAGCGGATCGCAACGCATCCTCGACGCGATGCAGCGCCGGGTCGCGCTCGACCAGGTGGTCGACACGGCCGCACGTCTTCGCGCTCGCCGCATCGAGGTCGGCATGTTCATCATGCTTGGCTACGACGGTGAGCGGCTCGAGGACATCCAGGCGACCATCGACTTCCTGAAACGCGCCGCGCCCGACACCTACCTCACGACGGTGTCCTACCCCATCAAGGGGACGCCGTACTACGAGGCTGTGGCCAGTCGCGTCCGAGCGCCACGGCCCTGGCAGAATCGCACCGACCGCGACTGGGTGATCGAGGGTCGTCCGTCCAGGCGCTACTACGACTTCGCGCGGCGCTGGATAGCCGGTGAGGTTGCTCGCACCGAGCATTGGGGCCGGCGGCGCTATGCACGAGCGGCGCGCGCCGCGACCTCGGCGTGGGTTGGACGGCTCGGCATGCGCCTGACGGGTCCGCCTGCCGGGAGGGCCGCCTCGTGATCGCGCTCGTCAACCCGTGGAGCACCCCGTCGCCGAAGAAGCCGCTGCCGATGTCGCTGCTCGCGGTTGGCGCGCTCATCGAGCCTGAGTTCGACTATTCCATCGTCGACGGGAATGTCGAGGCGGACGTCGTGGGCGCCGTCGTCGCACGCCACGAACAGACGCCGCTCACCGCCATCGGCATCACCGTGATGCCCGGTCCCCAACTCGCCCACGCCGTGCGCGCGACGCGCGCACTGAAGCAACGCCTCCCGGGTGTGCCAATCGTCTGGGGAGGCTACTTCCCTTCGCAACACGCCGATGCCTGCCTGCGCGACCCGGCCGTGGACTTCTGCGTTCGAGGTCAGGGCGAACACACGTTTCTCGGGCTGGTGCGCGCGATCGCTCGTGGCGGTGCCCTCGACGCGCTGCCCGGCCTCAGCTATCGAGAGGGCGGCGGGATCCGCCACACGCCGCTGGCGCCGCTCGTGCCGCTCGACACGCTGCCCCTCTGGTCCTACGACCGACTCCAGATGGAGCACTACTTTCATCGTCACTACCTGGGGTCGCGCGTCGGCACGCATCACTCGTCGTTCGGCTGCCCGTTCGCCTGTAGTTTCTGCGCCGTCGTGGGGATCGCGAATCGCAAGTGGGTCGCAGAATCGCCCGGGCGAGTCGACTCGGTGCTCACGCTTCTCAAGACACGGTACGGCGCCGACGCCGTGCAGTTTCACGACATGGACTTCTTCATCTCGGAGGCGCGGACGCTGGAAATCGCAGAGCGGATCGTGCGTCTCGGGCTGACGTGGTGGGCCCTGGGCCGGGTCGACGAACTGATGCGGTACCGCTCGACGACATGGCGCACGATGAAACGCAGCGGCTTGAAGATGGTGTTCTGCGGCGCCGAGTCGGGATCGACGGACACCCTTGTCCGTATGAACAAGGGCGGCACGGCCGCGGCGGAGCTGACGCTCGACCTCGCCCGACGGATGAAGGAGTTCGGAATCGTCCCCGAGTTCTCGTTCGTCGTCGGGAATCCTCCCGATCCCGAAGGAGATCTGCGGGGGACACTGGCGTTCATCCGGCAAGTCAAGGCGATCAACGCGGCGGCGGAGATCATCCTGTACGTCTACGCGCCCGTGCCGCAGAAGGGCGCTGCCGATGCACGGCTCGGCGCGCCCGACGCCTTCACGTTCCCGGAAACACTGGACGAGTGGATGGCCGAACGCTGGCAGACGTTTTCCCTTCGTCGTAATCCCCTGACGCCATGGTCGCCGGCCGCAATCCGCGAGCGCGTGCGGGATTTCGAAACCGTGCTCAACGCGTATTACCCGACGGTCACCGATACGCGGCTCTCACCAGTCCGACGCGGCCTGCTGCGCACGGCTGCCGCCTGGCGCTATCACACGCGGGCGACGCGGTGGCCCGTGGAGCTCAATCTCCTGCAGCGGGCATTCCATTACCAACGGCCGGAAACGACGGGATTCTAATGGAGCGTAACTCCCGAATCGCTAGCGAGGCTTCGCCTCAGACCGCCGAGCATGTTGGGCGGTGAGGCTCCGCCTCGCTAGGGCAGTATTGGTTTTGCCCGGCCTCCGGCCGGGCGCATGCGTACGATCTGGCGGGTGATCCGCTGCTGATTCAGAGATGCAGTCAACCAGGAAGGTGCGTCAGGTGGGTCAGGTGCGAGAGAGGCGCGAGGTGCGGCACGTGGGCGCCGACCCGTACGAGGTGTGGGCCCCGAGCTATCCGCCCTGGCCGCACAACGCGCTGATGGAGGTCGAGCAGGCCGCCGTCCTCGACCTGCTGCCGGACATGGAAGGCCTGACGGCGCTCGACGCCGGCTGCGGCACCGGGCGCTACACCCACCTCCTGCTGGAGCGGGGAGCGCGACGGGTCGTCGGGGTTGATCGCTCGGCGGCCATGCTCGACCGAAGCGTCGCGGGGTTGATCCGCCTTCGTGCCGACCTCGCCGCGCTCTCGCTGCGCGATGAGTCGTTCGACGTGATCGTCTCGGGACTCGCGCTCGCCGACGTCGCGGACCTCCCCAAGGTCGTGCACGAGTGGGCCCGAGTGCTGAGGCCGGGAGGCGTCGTCGTCATGTCAACACTTCACCCGCGCGGCCAGGCCCTGGGTTGGCGGCGCACATTCGACTCGCCACGCGGCCCAGGTGCGCTCGAGGCCCGCTGGCACACGGTGGCGTCGATGCGCCACGCGTGTCAGGCGGCGGGGCTCAGCGTCGAGGTCGTCGTCGAACCCTCACTTGGTGGTGAGGACAACCGACCGGTCGCCCTCGTGGTACGTGCACGCCAAGGTAACCGAACAACCGACTCCGCACGATCATGTTGACCGCACGCCCGATCACCTTCGTCAACGGCGTCGTCTTCGGCTCGGACGGGCGGCGATTTGAGTCGATCCGCGTCAGGCGGGGCGTCGTCGACCGGCTCGGCGGGCCGCCGGATCGCCGCGACACGGTCTTCGACCTCGATGGCAGCGCGGTCTTTCCCGGTCTGATCAACGCACACGACCATCTCGAGCTGAACTCGTTCGGCCGCCTCAAGTGGCGCGCGCGATACGACAACGTCCGCGACTGGATCGCCGATTTTCAACCTCGCTTCGCTCGGGACCCTGCGCTCGCCGCCGCCCGGCCCGACACGTTGGCCGATCGCCTGTGGGTGGGTGGACTCAAGAACCTGCTCGCCGGCGTCACGACCGTGTGCCATCACAACCCGCTCCATCGAGTACTGAGAGGCCGCTTCCCCGTTCGCGTCGTCAGCCGGTTCGGGATGAGCCACTCGCTCGGCATCGACGGGGAAACGAGCGTGGCCCGGGCGTTCCGCACGACGCCAAGTTGCTGGCCCTGGATCATCCACGCGGCCGAAGGGCTGGACGAGCAGGCCAGGGCTGAGATCGACCAGCTCGGCAAGCTCGGCTGCCTGGCGGCCAACACCGTCCTGGTCCACGGCGTCGCCCTTGGCCCGGAGGGGGCGTCACGTGTGCTCATGCAGGGCGCGTCGCTCATCTGGTGCCCCTCGTCCAACGAGTTCCTGTTCGGCGAGACGGCCGACGTCCGGCGCTTCAACGAGGCGGGTCGCCTCGCGCTTGGATCCGACTCGCGCTTGAGTGGCAGACGCGATCTGCTGGACGAACTAGGCACCGCGCACGCCACTGGCCAGCTCGATGCGAGGTCCCTGGTTTGTGCGGTGACGGCAGGCGGCGCCGCCAGCCTTCGTCTCGGGGATGCCGGCCGACTTGACGTCGGGGCTCCGGCCGACCTGATCGTCTTGCGGCTGGATCATCGAGACCCTCGCGACGCGCTGGTCGCCGCCAAACGCATCGACATTCGCCTGACGATGCGAGGCGGCGAACCCCTGGTGGCCGAACCGTCCCTCGAGGGAGTGTTTGCTGCCGCGCGCGTGCCCTTCCGCCTCGCGCGGGTGGACGAGGCCCCTCGGCTGCTGGCGCGTTGGATCGCGCGCCGTGTGGCGAGGCTTGCCCTGCCGGAGCCAGGCCTGGAGCTTGCCTCGTGACTGACCCCGCAGAGGTCGGCCTCCGCCTGTTGACCCGATGGGATGGACGGATCCGTTCGCTTCCGATCCTCGCGCTCACCGTCCACACGGCCTGCAACTGCCGCTGCGTGATGTGCGACATCTGGAAGGCCAATGCAGACAACCGGGAGATCTCGATCGACGACCTGACGCGGTATGTCGACGCCCTTCGGCGGTTGCGGGTACGCCGCGTCATGCTCACCGGCGGTGAGCCGCTGCTGCATCGCAACCTGTGGGCGTTGTGCGACCTCCTGCGCGACCGGGGCCTCCGCGTCACCCTGGTGACCACCGGCCTGCTCATCGAGCCGCACGCGGCCGAGGTGGCGCGCACGCTCGACGACCTTGTCGTCTCAATCGACGGACCTCCCGGGGTGCACGATGAGATTCGTCGCGTGCGCGGAGCATTCGAACGCATCGCCAGAGGCCTGCGGGAGCTCACCGGCCGTTCGACGCGGCCACACATCACGGCCCGCTGCGTGGTGCAGCGGGCCAATCACGCGGTCGTGGCGGAGACCGTCGAGGCGTGCGCGCAGGCAGGCGTCGATCGCATCTCGTTTCTCGCGGCAGACGTCAGCTCGACAGCCTTCAACCGGCCAACGCCATGGGAGCCGGATCGCCGACGGGAGGTCGCGCTCTCGAGCGACGATCTCGTGGCCTTCGACGCGTCGATTCGCGACCTGGCGCGGCGCGGCGCCGACCTGCTTGCGAGCGGGTTCGTGGTTGGAGGTCTGGCCTCGCTGACACGGATTCACGAGTACTATCGCGCCCTCGCCGGCCAGGCCTTGTTCCCGGTGGTCCGCTGCAACGCGCCCTGGGTGTCGGCGGTCCTGGAGCCGGGTGGACGCGTCCGACCTTGCTTCTTCCACGCGCCGTATGACGCCACGGCGGATGAAGGCCTCGACGCCGCACTCAACTCCGCACAGGCGATCGCATTCCGTCAGTCGCTGCAGGTCGAGTCGAACGAGACCTGTCGCCGCTGCGTGTGCTCGCTCTCGCTCCCGGTGTGGCGCGAGGCGTAGGCGTCCTCTATTTCTTCGCGGCCGTCAGGGACGAGTACAGTTCCCCGAACGCGCGAGCGGTCCAGTCGACATCGTGCTCCAGAGCGAATGCACGCGCCGTCCTCGCGAGCGCCTCGCGGGACTCCGCGCTCCGGAGAAGCCGAACGATGGCCGCCGCGAGCGCGTCGGCATCGCCGGGATTGACAGCGACAGCACCGTGCGGTGCCCAGTCGCTCACGAACCCCACCCGCGTGCCGACGACCGGCGTGCCCGACGCCGCCGACTCGAGGACGGCAATGCCCGCAGCCTCGTGACGCGACGACTGCACGTAGAGATGCGCGCGTTGGTAGAACGATGCGAGCGCGTCGTGCGGCACGAAGCCGTGAAAGAGTACGACGTCCTGAAGGCCCAGCGCCTGGGCGTGCTCCTGAAGGCGCCCGTTGAGCGTGTCTTCACCAACGAGATCCAGCCGGACGTCGTCGGTACGCCGGACCACGGCGATCGCGTCGAGCAACGTCGTCTGGTCCTTCACGGGATTGAGGCTGGCGACCTGTAAGAGTCGCCACGGCGGGACGTCGGCGCGATCGGCATGGACCCCGCCAGGCGCCACCGCGGCTCCGCGAGGGTCGATGCCGACGGGAATCGTCACGGGGTTGCACCCATGGGTTCGAGCCAGCGTCTCCATGTACTTCGTGGTGACGTGCACGCGTGTCGCCAGGCGGCACGCGAGGCTCACGGCAAGACGTCCGCGCGTCGTGCGCTGGAGTCCATAGCCAAGACCGGGTATCGACGTGAACTCTCCGCTGTCGCATGTCACGACCGACGGCACCCCGAACCAACGGCCGGCGATGGCGGCGAGCAGGCCCCCGGGGTCGACCCAGAACGCGTGGAACACATCGAAGGGCGCGTTGGTCGCCAGGGCCGTTCGCAAGGATCGCCACTGTGCCCACCTTCCAAGCGGTCGCCCGAGATCGTGGACGGTGGCGCCGGCCAGCGAGTAGGTCGTCGGGTGCGGCAGGTGGCGCAGCACGAAGGCGTGGACGACGTGCGCTCGTGACAGCCGATCGATGAGGGACAGCCACGAGGGCATGACTTCGGTGCGCCCGCTCGGATGCAGCCCGCCGGTGACGATCACGGCCACCTTCATCGCGAGCGCATCCGTCGCCGCGTGGCAGCCAGCTCCCGGTATGCGGCGACCGTACGCTCGCCGATGATCTTCCAGGCGAGCGATGAGCGGTGGTGGCGGAGGATGCGATCTCGCTCCGCCTCGCGGTCCAGGCCCGAGACGTCGAGCAGGGCGGCGGCGCAGGCGACGGCGTCGCCGACGGCCCATCGCGAGCCGCAAGGCCCTGCGAGCGCCCGAAAGGCGGGAATGTCCGTCACGCACGGCATCACGCCGCACGCCAGCGCCTCGAGGAGCGCGTAGCCGCTGCCTTCGCGGTGGCTGCCACTGATGAAGATGTCCGCCGCGCTGAAGTAGTCGGCAATGGCCTGGTGACCCACACGGCCAACGAGCGTCACACGCGCCGCCAGGAGGGGCGAGCGCGCGATCCGCCCGCGCACGTCTTGCTCGAGGCGCGCTGTCCCGTAGATCATCCACAGCCGCGCGCCGGGGAGGCGCGAGCCCACCAGCTCCAAGCCAGCCAGCACCGTCAGCGGATCCTTGTTCTCGTCGAGACGGCCGACCCAGAGCAAGACGGGCGAGGCGCGAACGCCCGTGCGCTCCGCCGCCTCGGCACGAGGGTGAGGCACCATCGAGGTCCCCGCCTCGGGAATCTCCAGGATCGGTAGCCCTGCCGGCAGCGCCCAGGCTTTCCAGGGCACGGCCAGATCTGCGGCCGTGAACGTGCACGCGTCAAGGTCCGCATAGGCACGTTGCCACCGCGCGGGCTCGGACGCTGTGAACAGCGAGAGCGGCCACCGATGCCTCACCGGCGCCTGCCCGGCATGGTCCTGCACCACGACCGCAACCTCCGCGGGGAGCACGCGGCGCAGGGCCTCGACGATGCCGGGAAACATCAGGCCGTTCACGTGCACGACGTCGGGTCGCGCCGCCACAACCGCGGCGATCACTCGACTGCAGTGAGCCCACGGGGCGGCCGTGCCCGGTGGCCCGTCGGCGACGAACTCGTAGGACGATCCGCCTCGGATCAATGACGCGTCGCCTCGGTAGCGCTGAACGGTCACCACGGCCGCTCCGGCTTCTGCCACGGCCGTGGCCCACCCGGTCAACGTGTCATAGACGGCCAGCAGGCGCTCCGGCGTGCTGAGCCCAGGGTCGTACGCCAGGTTCAGTTGAACGATCCGCAGCAGCTCTGCCATCGGGACTCGATCAGAGACGCTGATGATAGACGTCTTGAAGGTTCGAATTCTCAGTTTTCCCCGGCCCGGAGGCACCGCCTCGCACCGCTCACGGTCACTCGCGGAGTATGCTTTCGGACGTGTGCGTCAGGGCGATCGCGCCTCCGACGCACTGTCGGGCTGCATCACCGCATCCACAGCGCTCAGGGCGGGTCCCGTCCGCGAGGGCGCTGCTGATTCTGGCGTTCCGGTCCACTGGCCGGATTGGAGGACGGGTGTTTACACGCGAGCTGATCACAGACCTTTTTCGGCACATGGAATGGGCAGACCGTACAGTCTGGGCGAAGCTCCCGGATGGCGATGCCCCAGACGAGCGTTTGCGCCACCTGCTCGTGCACCTGCACATGGTCCAGCGCGCATTCCTGCACATCTGGACCGATCGCTCGGTGGCCGCCGTGTTCCGAAAGGCAAACTCGTTCGACACGCTGGCGGACGTGCGTGCATGGGCGTCGCCGTACTACGCGGAGGCTCATGAGTTCCTCTCGGCGGTGCGGGCTGAGCACCTGACGACCCGCGTCATGCTCCCGTGGGCCGATCGGTTGACCGAAAAATTTGGCCGCGAGCCAGAGCCGACAACCCTGGGTGAGACGTGCTTCCAAGTAGCCAGCCACTCGACCTACCACCGCGGCCAGGTCAATGCGCGGCTGCGCGAGCTCGGCATGGAACCGCCGCTCGTGGATTACATCGCCTGGGTCTGGTTCGGCCGGCCGGCTCTCGGAGACGCGTGAGCGATGAGTGAACTGCAGGCCCTTGATCCCCGATATATCACGCTGCACCGGGAGATCGGCCGCATCGCGGCCGCCTGCCTCTCGGTCGGATTGCTCGTCGGCTTGCTGATCGCTCTCCCGTTCCGTTTCTGGCCCTTATCTCTGCTGTTGTGGCTGCCGGCGACCATTGCCCTCGTGTGGCTGTTTCATGCGTGGCCGGCCGTCGAGTATCGGCATCTGGCCTACCGCGTGGACGAGGGCGGCATCGAGATTCGATCCGGCGTCTTCTGGCGCGCGGTGACAGACGTCCCGCGCTCACGCGTGCAACACACCGATGTGGCGCAGGGGCCGCTCGAGCGGCGCCACGGCCTGGGCCGCCTCGTGGTGTACACAGCGGGCACCGAGCACTCGCGGGTCGAGTTGCCAGGACTCCCGCACGACGTGGCGCTGCAGATTCGCGACCACCTGCTGCCTCGCGAGGCCGGTGATGCCGTCTGAGCGCCGGCTGCACCCCTGGTCCATCTTCTTCGGATTCCTCTCCCAGATCCGGGCACTGATCCTGCCTGGCCTGTTCGTCCTGGTCGGCGCCAGCTCACGCGGCCGCGACTGGGAGCCGTGGATGATGGTCCTCATCGTCCCGAGCATCGTTATCGCGGTCGTGCGCTACATCTCGTTTCGTTATTGGTACGGCGAAAACGAGCTCGTGATTCGCAGCGGCCTGTTGTTCCGCAAGGAGCGGCACATCCCCTACTCGCGCATTCAGAACGTGGATGTCGTGCAGCGGCCGCTGCATCGGTTGCTGAGCGTGGCCGAGGTACGAGTCGAGACCGGTGGCGGCGAAACGGCCGAGGCCACGATGACCGTCCTGCCGATGGCCGCCTTCCGCGAGATGCGCGAGCGCGTGTTCGCCGATCGAGGCGCGGCGGCCGACAGCGCGCAGGGTGACTCGGCCGCGCCGGCCCCGCCCGCGCCGCTGCTGGACCTCGGCTCGCGTGAGGTCATGCTGTCGGGGTTCATCGAAAACCGGGGCGCGGTCGTCATCGGCGCCGCATTCGGCCTCGCCTGGGAAATGGGGGTGCTCGATCGCACGATGGGGGCCGTGTTCGGCACCGATGCCACGGGGCGAGGCGTGATTCGAGACCTCGCAAGGGCGTTTGGAGGGGGCGTCACGGTCTCGGCCGAACGGATCGCCCTCACGGTCGCCGCATTCGCCGCCTTCCTGCTGTTCATCAGGGTCCTGTCCATGGGGTGGGCCATCGTGCGATTGCATGGATTCCGGCTGACCCTGGTCGCCGATGATCTGCGCAGCGAGTACGGGTTGCTCACCAAGGTCGCCGCGACGGTGCCCCTTCGCCGGATCCAGACGCTCACGATCCGCGAGACGCCCCTGCACCGGTGGTTCGAACGCGTGGCCGTGCGTGCCGACACGGCCGGCGGGCGTTCCGGCGAGGGCGATCGGGCCAATCGGGAGTGGCCGGCACCGGTCATCCGCCGCCACGCGCTCCGCCAGTTCGTGATGCGGCTGCTGGGCCAGCCCGATCTGGACCACGTGAACTGGGAGCCCGTTTCCCCGCGAGCCTTCCGTCGCGAAATCAAGGGTTGGCTCGTCCTCATGATCGCGCTCCAGATCGGCGTGGCGTCGCTCGGCGGCGTGTGGGCCCTCAGCCTCGCCCCGCTGCTCGTGGGGTGGGCGCTCGTCGGCGCACGCCAGACGGTGGGGCGCCTCGGGTGGGCCCTCGACGGCGACGCCGTGCTCTTTCGCGAAGGCTGGCTCTGGCGTCGCGTGACCATCGTCCGGTCTGCGAAGATCCAGACGGTGACGCTCGCCGCGAGCCCGTTCGATCGATGGGCACGCATGGCGCGCGTACGCGTGGACACGGCCGGAGCCTCCGGCGCGGGGCAGATCAACATCCCGTACCTCGAGCGGGACACCGCGGAGACCCTGCACGCGCACCTGGCGGATCAGGCGGGGCGGCAGACCTTCACCTGGTAACGGGCGCCACGAGGACCGGATCGCGATGACCCCCCGCAGGCTCGACATCAGGCCAGGCGTGCCTGAGGATGCCGCCGCGCTGGCCGAATTCGCCGAGCGCATCTACCGAGACACGTTCGCCCCCGACAACCACCCGGCCGACATGGACGCCTATTGCGCAAAGGCGTTCTCGACGGCGATTCAGGAGCGTGACCTGAAGGACCCGTCGATCCACACCCTCGTCGGCATCGATGATGGGGGCGCCCTGGTGGCCTACGCGCAGCTTCGCCCGGGCGCGGGTCCGGCGATCACGGGTCCGTCGCCCATCGAGCTCTGGCGCTTCTATCTCGCCCGTGCCTTGCACGGCAGCGGCGCCGCGCGTCCGTTGATGGAGGCGGTCCTGGAGGCGGCGCGCGCGCGTGGCGCCAGAACCCTCTGGCTCGGCGTCTGGGAGAGGAATCCAAGGGCGCAGGCCTTTTATCGCAAGGCCGGCTTCGTCGAAGTGGGGGCTCAAGAGTTCCTCATGGGCAACGACCTGCAGACGGACCGCCTGATGGTGCGCTCCCTCGACTCGATGGAGACACACGGCTGAGCGCGGCCGTATAATCTCACACCCGTTCGTCAGCGGACCCCGGTCACCTTGGTCGTCTCATCGTCGCTTCCGCGAGGAGGTCGCATGGTTGCTGTCACCGCGCTCTGGCTGCCGATTCTGCTGTCGGCCGTGATCGTGTTCATCGCCAGTTCGATCATTCACATGCTGCTGCCGTACCACCGGACGGATTGGAAGAAGCTGGCCGCCGAAGACGAGGTGATGAACGCGCTCAGGCCGTTCAAGATCCCGCCCGGCGACTACCTGATGCCGTGCGCCGGCTCGCCGGATGCAATGAAGGACCCGGCGTTCATGGAGAAGATGAACAAGGGACCCGTCGCGTTCTT
>JBQTIE010000370.1:0-5104 GCA_052389315.1 Acidobacteriota bacterium | reverse complement strand
GCACGCTTGGAAAGCGTGTGTAGGGGAAACTCTACCGTGGGTTCGAATCCCACTCTCTCCGCCACCAACTCACCCCTTCCATACCAACCATTGACAGGGTCGGATGGGCTTGCCTGAGAACTCCTCGACCGCTGGCCATGGCATTTGAGTGGGCGGGCGCCCTCGCAGCGCATGTGAACGGTGACGCTCTCGATCCGCGCCTCGGCCGGGGGCCTGGAGCGCGGCCGTCAAGAGCCGAATGCGGCGCCGGGTGGGCGCAGGATCGGGTTCGCCGGCGATTCCTCTTACATACAGAGAACTTTGTGTTGTAGAGTAGTCCCACGGCCTCGAGATCACGCAGGCCTTGGCGTGTCCAGGCCGGTTGGGGAGTGGCAGCACATGACATCTTCTGTGACGAACCCCGTGAAGGCATTCGCCCTCATCGCCCTCGGCCTGGCCATTGCCGCGATGGGCGTTTACGTGGCCAACGCGGACGACGCGCCCGGCGCGGCGGTCATCGGATTCCTGCTGATGCTTGCCGCGGTCCTGTTCGGCGTGAGGACCGCACGGAACCGGCTGCCGACCTGGGCCGGGCGCACCGCACTGGCGGTCGGCGTTCTCATTGCCGCATTCGCGGCATTCCTCACCCATGCGGTCACCCTGGCAGCGCCCCTTTTCGCGCAACCGCCGGACGTGCCGTCGGTCAGCGGGTCGGCACCTTTGCCAGAATGGGCGGCAGCAGTCGATCGCGCGCGCGCGCTGGTGCGCGCGGCCATCGTGGACCAGAACCTGCCAGGTGTCTCGGTCGCGGTCGGCATGGGCACGGGCATCGTCTGGGCCGAGGGGTTCGGATGGAGGGACGTCGACACGCAGACGCCGGTCACGCCGGAGACTCGATTCAACGTCGGCACCGCAGCGCCCGTGGTCACCGCCGACGCGGTCGCGTCCCTCGGCCTGACCAATACCGGCTCTGAATCGGCGGCCCAGTGGAGCCCCGGTCACATCGGGGAGCCGGAAGAAGATTTCCCGCTCTTCACGCTCGTCCACACCATCATCCTCAGACCGATGGGTATCACCGCCCCCGCGCAGGCATTGCCGGGCCACCGCGCGACGTTCTACGTCCCGAGATCCGATGACGACAATCCCCGCCGTGGACGACGACTGATGTACATGCGCGACCTGGCGTGCTGCGCGGGTGGGATGGCGTTCTATTCCACGCCGTCCGATCTCGTCCGCTTCGCCCTGGCGACGAAAGCGGAGAGCGTCAACGGCGAGCTCGCAGGCGGAAGCGTGATGTCGCTGATGGCGCGCCGCGACAACGGGATCGTCGTCGCCGTGGCGTCGAACATCGCGCACGCCAACACGGCCGCTCTCGCGCTGAAAATGGCTGAGGTGTTCGGCGAACGGCGATAAGCCGCCGCGGCTCGATACTGCACGGCCCCGCCGACAACCTGAGCAATCCACAGGTCAATGGTCAGGGCCGTCCCGGCACTCGACCCGATCCGCAGCCTGGCTGTCTGGACCATCTTCGCCCCGCTCCCCGTGGAGGAGCGCACCCCGACATCGACATCGCCAGCCGGTCCGCGTGGGCGAGCCCTCCGGTCGGGGAGGCTCGAGAGACGCCGGCCCGACGTGTCACAGCTCGGCGCACCCGCACGTGCTGTCGCCGACCGACTCCACGCCGACCCCCGCCCGATGAAGCATCGTGAGAAGCAGGTTCGACATCGGGGTGTGGTCGGGATACCGGAGGTGCCGCCCCCCGCGGACCGTGCCGCAGCCGCCGCCAATCACCGCCAGGGGCAGCGGGAAGTGATCGTGCGCGTGGCTGTCGCTCATGTTGCTGCCGAACAGGATCAGCGAGCGCTCGAGGATCGAGCCGTCGCCGTCAGGCAGCTCCGCCAGCGTTCGAACGAACGTCGCGAGCATGCGCGTGTGGAAGGTCTGGATGCGACGGAGCTGTTCGATCTTTTCCGGATCGTTCTGGTGGTGCGACAGCAGGTGGAACGAATCGGCCACGCCGAGGTGATCGTAGGTCATCACGCTCGCTTCGGCAGCCATCATGATCGACGCGACACGCGTGATATCCGCGCGAAACGCGAGCGCGATCAGGTCGAACATCAGCGCCAGCCGTTCGGTGAACCCCTGCGCGATCTCGGCCTGCGACTCGCCGCTTGAACACACCGTCACCTCGGCCTTGTCCACGCGACGCTCGACGTCGCGGATGGTGTCCAGATACGCGCCGAGCACGGCCCGGTCCGCCGGCCCGAGGCGCTTGCGTAAACCGGCGGCGTCGCCGGCGACGCGATCGAGGGTGCTCGTCGGGCCCGGCACGCGCCGCACCCGCGCGGCGCCCGTGGCGCCGCAAGCCGTACACCCCGCCGCGCGGACTCTGCGCGGTGGGGTCGAGTGGAACAGGGTGTCGTACACGGCGCGCGGGCGGAACTCCATCGGCACCGGCACCTGCCCGCGGCGAAAGGAAATCGTGGTGCTCTGGCTCTCGTCGTACTCCCCTTCCCAGATACCTGCCCCGATCGTCCGGGGTTCCTCCGCGGCGACGGCCAGCGACCGCACTGGCGCGTCCTGACCCATCTGCTCCGCAGCCAGCTGGTCCGCCGTCACGGCGTCCGCGACATCAGTGCCCTTGCGCGGCGACCGGCCGGACAGCCACGTGCCCGGCGTGATGGCGTGCACCGGTCCGTACGCATGCCGGTTCTCGAGGCCGCTCACGACCGTCAGCCGATTCCGGTACGGTGCCAGCGGCTCGAGGATGCGGCCAAGTTCAAGGGCGCCCGCTATGACTCTTTGCCCCGCCTCCAGCGGGGCGGTCGCTAGCACTCTTTGCCCCGCCTCCGGCGGGGCGGTGACGGTGGCCCGCACCCACTCGTCCATGATGGCGCCATGCGGAAAGTAGACGAAGGCCAGCCGCGGCACCGCTCTGCCGGCCGTGGAGGCGAGCAGCCGGCGCGCCGGGATCATCGCGTCGAGCAGCGGCAGCGCCACCATCGCGCCCGTGCCGCGCAGGAACGTGCGCCGGTCCAGGTGCTTGTTCCAGATGAACATGGTAACGCTCACTCCGCGCCGGCGGGGTCGCTGGTGGTCGGCATCGCGCCCGCGGTCGCGTACCGCACCTCCTGGGTCGTGATGAACTCGAGCAGCACGGGCTTGCCTTCCCTGGTCGCCCGGATGCCGTTCACGATCGCATGCACGATCTGCTCCGGCTCCGTCACCCGCTCACCGTAGCCGCCCATGGCCTTGGCGAAGTCGGCGTAATTGCCGGAGATGTCGCACGTCCGATACTTCGCGTGCGAGACCTTCATGGCGGCGTATTCCGTTTTCATCCCGAAGTTGTTGGACAGGATCGACATGATCGGAATCTGACAGCGCACGCAGGTCTCGAAATCCATGCCGGTCATGCCGATCGCCGCCTCGCCCCACCAGTTGATGCACAGCTTGTCCGGATGCGCGACCTTGGCGCCCATCGCGAGCCCGAGTCCGTAGCCGAGCTGTGTCGTCTTGCCCCAGCCGATGTAACTGAGCGGCGTGACCGTTTTCCAGAACGGGATCATCTCATCGCGCGGGCTGCCGGCATCGTGGGTGACGATCGTGTTGGCGACGTCGACCGTCTGCAGCAGGTCGTAAATCACGCGGTACGGCGAGAGGGGCTTCGCGTTGCTCGTCAGAAACGGCCTCCACGCGTCGAGCCACGGCCGGTTCTGTTCCTCGATGCGCGCGGCGACCGCCGCCGTGAGACCACGCGGCTTGCCGCGCAGCCGCTCGCGGAGCGCCTGGTGCAGCATCGCCAGCGTGAGCTTGGCATCGCCGAGGATCGGATGCGCGGTGGGAATGATCTTGTTGAGATCGCGCTCTTCGATGGTGCTGTGGATGAAGCGCTTGTTCTCTGTGGGCCATCTGATGGAGTAGCCCGGGCTGAAGCTCACACCGACGCCAAAGACCACGTCCGATTCACGCACGTGCGTGGCCAGCGCGCGCGACATCGTGTTGCCGCCCGCGCCGAGCGACAAGGGGTGCGTCTCGGGAAACGCGCTCTTCCCCTCCATGCTCGTCGCCACCGGTGCCTCGAGCAGCTCGGCGACCTGCTTGAGCTCGGCCCAGGCCTTCGCGTAGTGCACGCCCTGACCGGCATAGATGATCGGCATTCTCGCCTTGAGTAAGGCGTCGGCCGCCGCATCAATCGCCCTCGCATCCGGCGCAATCAGCGTGCGCCTGGTCGGTTCGTATTCGAGGTTGGCTGCCGTCGCGATCGACGGAATATCCGTGCCCATGACGTCAGACACTTCCACCAGACAGGGGCCGGGGCGGCCGTTCCGCGCGAGCGTGAAGGCCCGGCGCAGGGCCGGCACGATCATCTCCGGCGTGGTCACCGTTTCAGTGCTCTTGGTGATGTGCTTGTAGTTCAACGTGGCGTTGAAGCTCGGCGGCACATTGGCCAGGGCACGTGACGGCCCCGGGACAATCACCACGAGCGGCACACCCTCGGAGTTGGCCTGAGCCACCGCGCCGAACGAGTTCTCGATGCCAGGGCCACCCTGGCACGCATACACCTTGACATCGTCGCCCGAGCTGAGGCGGCCCCCGGCGTCGGCCATCGCGCATCCGACACGCTCCTGGCGGACGACGATCGGACGAATATCGGCGGCCGCCGCGTACTCGGTCAGCGGGGTGAGCGGGTAGACGAAGAGCACGTTGACCCGTTCGCGCTTCATGATTTCCGCTACGACGTCACCTACCCTCATGGCCGGCTCCTCTCGATGATTCCGCGAGCTTCTGTTTAGCGCCTTTTCGGGGGTTTGTCGATGATGAACTTCACGCGCCTCAAGCGTTCGGCCTGCCACTGGCCAGCGTTCCGATCCGTTGGCGCGTCCGCGCACGCCAGCGCACACGGAGGGTGACCTCGCCGCTCGCCAGAGGCACATCCCCCCGCCGGCCGATTCTCAGCCACGGCCCAGCACATGCGGCACACTCGCGGGCACACACCCATGGGGTGAACCCCTCTGTTGAGACAATCAGATTGGCACACTTGCAGCGTTCTTCGTTGTTCCTGTTCTTCTTGTAACAAAACGTGATCGGTGTGGGCGCTGTGGAAAACTGCGGCTTGTGCAGTTTT
>JBQTIE010000369.1:0-5244 GCA_052389315.1 Acidobacteriota bacterium | reverse complement strand
CGGACGACCTCGCCACGGTCGTGCGCGTGTCGAGCGAGGCTGGATTCGAGATGGTCGTGGTCCCGGGGCGCCCGGCCAGCAACCCCTTCACCGACTACCTGGCGGCGCCCTCACCGGCCCGCTTCTACGACGCGTACCCATTCGACGTACGCCCACCGCGCGATGACCGGCCCTTCTTCTTCAACACGTTGAAGCTCTCGGCCGTGGGCCAGGCCCTCGGCCTGCGACGTTCGATGGACGCCATGCGCGTCTACAACTTCGACGCCGTGTTCATCCTCGTGGTACTCGCCGGCGCCGCCGTGATTTCTCTGCTGCTGTTCCTCTTCCTGCCGCTCCTGCGCGCCGGGGCATCCCAGCAGGTGCGCGCACGGGAGACCGTCGAGATGCTGCCGTACTTCGTGTGGGTCGGGTTGGGGTTCATCCTGGTCGAAGTCGTCTGGATCCAGCGGTTCCATCTCTACCTCGGCCACCCCGTGTACAGCCTCGCCGTGATCCTCGTGAGTATTCTCGCCTCCGCCGGTCTCGGGAGCGCGTGGACGACACGGTGTCGTGATCGGGACCTCGGAAGATGGCTCGCCTGGGCGTCGGCGGCGATTGCGGTGCTCGCGGTCGCCTACGAGGGCCTGTGGCGACCGTTCCTCGACGCGACGCTGGGATTGCCGCTTGCTGTGCGGATCGGCCTCACCGTCGCCTCTCTGCTGCCGCTGGGGTTGTGCCTCGGCATGCCCTATCCTCTCGGGCTCCGTGCGGCCGCCCTGGTGAGGGCCGACCGTGTGCCTTGGGTCTGGGCCGTCAACGCCTCCGCGTCCGTGCTGGGATCCATCCTCGCCTTCACGCTCGCCATGGGCATCGGATTCAGAGGGGTGCTGCTCGTCGGAGCCGCGTGCTACCTCGGGGCGCTCGCGAGCGCGAGGACCCTCCGAGGCTCGGTGATCGCCACCACGACCGTCGGCCCCGACCGGCTTCACGACGCTTCATAGGAGAAGGGAGACGCACATGCGCACCAGGGTTCTCGCGGCCTTGATCCTCATCGTCGTTTGCGCCCCATGGACGGACCGCATCGACGGACCCATTCTTGCCGCGCCGCCGCCACCGCAGGTGCAGGCGCCCTCAGCGCCCCGGCGAGTCGTCGCGATCCGCGCAGGACGGCTGATCGACCCCGAGGCTGGCACGCTCACTTCCAACCAGATCATCCTCGTCGACGGCGAGCGCATCACGGCCGTGGGGGCCGGCGTGGACGTGCCCCCCGGCGCCGAGGTTCTCGACCTCTCGAAGCTCACGATTCTGCCCGGCCTGGTCGATGCGCACACGCACACCGCCATTACCTACAAGGAAGTACCCGAGAGCAACATCTACTACCTGACGTTCGTCCTGGACTCGACGCCCCTGCGCGCCATTCAGGCGGCGTCGAACGCGATGCAGCTGCTCGCCTCCGGATTCACCGTGGTCCGCGACGTGGGCAACAACGCGATGTATGCGGACACGGCCCTGCGCGCGGCCATCGAGCAGGGCTGGCTGCCCGGGCCGACGATCATTCCGTCGGGGCTCATCATCGGCGGCACCGGCGGCCAGTTCACGCCGACGCCCGAGATGTACCGGCAGCATCAACTCGTCTATCCGGAATACTTCGAGGCGAATACGCCGGAGGAGATCATCAAGGCCATCCGAGAGAACCTTCTCTTCGGCGCCAAGACGATCAAGCTGTGCGTGGACTGCAAGCCGTGGGGGTACTCGGTGGACGACATCCGCCTGGCTATCGCCGAGGCGGCCAAGGGCGGCGCGAAGGTGGACGGGCACGTGCAGACCCGCGAGGGCGGACAGCGGGCGATCGACGCCGGCATCCACGTGATCTCGCATGGTCAGCAGCTGACGCCCGAACAGCATGCGCAGATGGCGCAGAAAACGATCTACCTCGCCAGCACCGACACGCCGTTCACCGCCTATCGCGGCAGCGACGAAGGCGAGAAGCGCGCGGCGAGCCAGCTGCGAAGCGCATGGGAGAAGGGCGTGCCGATCACCTTCTCCACGGACATGGACTATTGGAACGAGCGCATGAAGCTTCCCGACGGGCGGTGGATGAGCCGGGGCGACCTCACCATCAACTTTCTGCGCACGTGGAAAGCCGCACGCATCCCCGCCGCCGACACCCTCAAGGCGATCACGATCAACGGCTACAAGGCCGCCGACGTGTACCACGAACGCGGGCCGATCAAGGCCGGCTACTACGCGGATCTGATCGCGGTGGCGGGCAACCCCCTCGAGGACATCGATGCCCTGCGCAACGTCCAGTTCGTCATGAAGAACGGCGCCGTCTTCAAGGTGAACGGCCGCGTCACCGTCGACGGACTCCTGAACCCGGGTCCCGTCCACGGGTGGCGGCGCCGCTGACGCGGGACATTCGGACTTTGGCCTTCGGAGCTGGCTGGCCGACCCGGTGGACGCCGGCCACACGCCCTGCCCTTGCGCGCGGGGCGACGGCGGTGTACTGACCGACGTCAGGGGGATCACACGCGATCCGTGGAGCCCTGGTGCGTCACCTCGTTGAACCCGGGCAGCACCTTCAACAGCTCGATGGGCAGGGGGAAGACGATCGTCGAGTTCTTCTCCGCGGCGATCTCCGTGAGCGTTTGCAGGTAGCGCAGGGTGATGGCCACTGGCTGGGCGGCGATGGCCCGCGCCGCCGCCGCGAGTTCGGTCGAGGCCTCGAGCTCGCCGGTCGCATGAATCACCTTGGCGCGCTTTTCGCGCTCGGCCTCCGCCTGGCGCGCCATGGCCCGCTGCATGTCCGGCGGGAGGTCGACGTGCTTGACCTCGACCGCGGACACCTTCACGCCCCACGGGTCGGTGCGCTGGTCGAGAATCTGCTGCAGCTCCTGGTTCAAGTGATCCCGCTTCGACAAGAGGTCGTCCAGCTCCACCTGGCCCAGCACGCTCCTCAGCGTCGTCTGCGACAGCTGCGAGGTCGCATAGTTGAAGTTCTCGACCTCGACGACGGCCCTTCGCGCGTCCATCACGCGGAAGTACACAACGGCGTTCACCTTGACCGACACGTTGTCGCGCGTGATCACGTCCTGCGGCGGCACGTCGAGCACGACCGTGCGCAGGCCCACCCGCACCATGCGGTCGATGGGCGCAAAGACGAAGATCAAGCCGGGACCCTTGGACTCGGGCAGCAGCTTGCCCAGACGGAAGATCACGCCGCGTTCGTACTCAGCCAGGATCTTGATCGAGCTGATGAGATAGAACGCGATGATGAACGGCAGGAGCAACAGCGGGGTAATCTCCATGGGTCCTCACTCTCGACGCACGACCAGTTGCATTCCTTCCACAGCGGTCACGCGCACACGCGCACCCTGGGGAATCGCTTCGGAGGCCGTGGCATGCCAGATCTCGCCGTGGGTCGATACGCGGCCGCCCCGCCCCGGATCGATCGGCGTCAGGGCCTCGCCGGCCTCGCCCACCATACCCTCGTCACCGGTGACCGGCGTGCGCAACTGCGCTGCCAGGCCCAACCGCACCAGGAAGATGCCGATGGCCGCAAATCCGAGGACGACCGGCACCACGAAGGACCAGGACAGCTGCAGCTCCGGCACCGGCGAATCGATGAGAATCAGCGATCCGAAGATCAGGCTGACCACACCGCCGGCGGTCAGCAGTCCGTAGCTGGTGACCTTGATCTCGAGCACCAGCAGCACCAGACCGAAGAGCATCAGCATCAGCCCCGCGTAGTTCACGGGCAGCACCGAGAAGGCAAAGAACGCCAGCAGCAGGCACACGCCACCGACGACGCCCGGCAGGATGCCGCCGGGATTCCAGAGCTCGATCGTGAGGCCCAGCGTGCCCAGACTGAGGAGCAGATACGCGATGTTCGGGTGCGCGATCGCGCTGAGGATGCGCTGCCGCCGGGTCATCTCGACGGGCACGACCTCCGCGTCCTTGGTGCTCAACACGACGGTCGATCCGTCGAAGCGTCGCACCTCGCGCCCGTCGAGCTGCCGGATCAGGTCGGCCACGTCGGTGGCCACCAGATCGATCAGCGGCGGTGTGGCCTCGAGCGCTTCCTTCTCGGTGAACGCGCGACTCTCGGTCACGGCTTCCGCGGCCAGATCGACGTTTCGCTTGCGTCCATCCGCCAGTGTGCGGGCGTAGGCGGCGACATCTTCCGTCGCCTTCTTGGCCACCACCTCGTCCACCTTCTGACCGCTGCCATCCACCGGGTGGGCCGCGCCGATGTGGGTCCCTGGAGCCATCGCGGCGACGTCGGCCGCAATCGTCAAGAGGAAGCCGGCCGACGCGGCACGCGCTCCCGACGGCCCGACGAACACGGCCACCGGGGTCTTGGCGGCCAGCATCTCCGTGACGATCGCACGCGTGGAGTCCACGAGCCCACCGGGTGTTCGCAGCGTAAAGACCACCAGCGCGGCGCCCGCGTCATCGGCGCGCTCGAGCGTGTCGATCATGAACTCCGCGGAGACGGGGTGGATGATGTTCTCGACGACGGCTGAGTAGACGACGGGCGGATCGCCCGACGCGGCCGCCGTCGTTGGGGGCGGTTGCGACAGCAGGAACCACCCGCCGGACAGGAGCGAGGTCAGTGCCGCGATTCGGCGCCGAGCGGACCTGGACGTCTTGAAAGGCCAGCGCTCATGCATGTGAGTCAAGTTTCTTAGACGTGATTATAGGTGCGGACTCGAACGGCCAGCTCAGCCGCCCCGCACGCTCACGGTGCCGTCCGAGTGCTCCACCGAGTACGCAACCCCGCGCGATCCACGGCTGTGCCACGCAGGTAGACCGCGGAGATCCGTCGCGTGTTGGTGATGTCCTCCAGGGGATTGGCGTCCAGGACGATGAAGTCGGCGCGCTTGCCGGCCTCGAGAGTGCCCCCGTCCGCGATCTTGAGGAACTCCGCTGACGTGCGAGTCGCCGCCACGAGCACCTGGGCCGGCGTCATGCCTGCCGCCACCATGTCGGCCATCTCCGCGTGCTGGCTCCAGATGGCGGCGCCGTCCGTGCCCATCGCAATCCGCACACCCGCCGCGTTCAACTTCGCCAGATTGCGTGCCTGAATGCCGAAGGCCTGCTGGGCGGCCGGGCGATCCGTCGCGGCATCCTGCATCTTCTTCAGCTCGCCTGCCGCGATCGTCTCGCTCAGCCAGCCGAGATCCGTCTTCACGCCGCGATCGGGCAGGTTCGGCACCAGCACGACCTGCGGCCGCGCCTTCATCATCGCGACGAACTCGTCGT
>JBQTIE010000368.1:0-2879 GCA_052389315.1 Acidobacteriota bacterium | reverse complement strand
GAGAGTCAGTCGCTCCGCTTCGCTAGGAGCCCATATCTTGTCTTGCCCCCGCTCCGCAGGGGCAGCTGTGCTTGCTCCAAACAAATCGACAGGTTCGTACACATTTCACACCAGCAAGCACAGCTAGTCTGCACGGCCGGAGCCCTCGGACGTCTGGAGGCGAGCCGTCGCCTTGTTGAACATCTCGTGGTCGTAGGCCGACTGGTGCGTCGGCGCGATCGTCACGCCCATCCGCTGTTCGTCCGCCGACACCGTCGTCCGTACGCCGGGGTAGCCGATGAGGTCCCACCCGACGAAGTTGGCGTTGCCACCGTAGAACGGATCGCCGAAGGTGCCTTGCAGCGTGTGCGCGCGCACGAGGGCGAAAAACGCGGCGGAGCTGCCCTGGAAGCCTGCGCCCGACCCGGTGGCGGCCCCCGTTTCGATGTCGATGAGCACCGAGTCCTGATCGGTCGGCGAGAGCGCGGTGAACGGCGCGCCGCGTGACGAGCGCGCATAACGGTCGAGCGCCGCCAGACCCGCGCGGTACGCCTCGCGTGAACCAGAGAGTGCCCCGGCGAGGGCACGGTCGATATAACGAACCGCCTGTGCCTCGGTCGCACCTGGCCCGTTGGCGTCGGTCGGAATCAGGCGCGCGACCATTGCGTCGAGCAGGTCGGCTTCGGCGGCCGTCAGCGCTTGCAGAGCGCGATGTGCGGCCTGTGCGACCCCCGCACCCGCCTCGCCGGCCGGAGAGGCGGCTGCGCTCGCCAGCGCGGGCTCGATCGCCGCCGCGCGAGACGGCAGCGCCGACGCGGCGCCCGCCAGCCCCGCGATCTTGAGGAGATCGCGCCGCGTGACCTTACTGTGGAGGTGTTCGCTCATAAGTCGCCACGAGCTGGCCCTGTCCGATGATGTGGCCTTTCATCGCTTCGAGCAGCTGAGGCTTGGTGAGCCCCGGCTGCAGGTCCAGCACCGCGTCGAGCGCAAAGACGATGAAATGGTACCTGTGGACGACGCCGGGCTTCGGTGGCGCGGGCCCGCGCCAGATGGGCCGCCGGAAGCCAGACATCCCTTGAATCGTTCCCGCCAGGTCAGCCGGCATCGCCGTCGTCGCGTCGATCGGCATGCCTTCGGGCAGTCCTTTGGCCGTCGGTGGAATCTTGTAGACCACCCAATGCACGAACGGCTGCGGTGTCGGTGCGACGGGATCCTCGCAGACGAGCGCCAGCTCCTTGGTGCCGGCGGGCAGGTTGCTCCAGGTGATCGGCGGCGAGATGTTCTTCCCGTCGGCGGTGTAGTCGCGCGGAATAGGCTGGCCGTCTTTCAGTACGGGACTCGACACGGTAATCGTATGCGGCGCTGCCTGCGCACTGGCATGAGGGATGGCGAGCATTGAGATCGCGATCGCCGAAGCCAACGCCGCACGGGCTGGACCCGCGGAGCCAACGCCACCTCGTATCGACACCACAGACGCGCTTGGCATGGGGGCTTCCGTTCGGCGGCTCACGGTACCACAATCTTCAGCTCGGCGGCGTACAACATCGTGCGGTCCTGGTCACGGGCCGCCCATTTCTCCAGCGTGGCCACCTCACGCGCTACCTCCCCGCGCAACACTTCGCGTCCATTGACGTTCACGACGACGGGGCTCTTGAAGTCGACCACGTCTGGAGACAGCAGGATCGTGAACTGCCGGACGCCACGGGTCGCCGCGACAAAGCGGTTGCCGAGGCGGGTGATGTCGACACGACCGGAGGGCCTCGTGTGAAGAAAGTATCCCGTGTCCTCCAGGCCGGCGTCGGAGACACCCACGCCCAGGCGATCGATCACGAGCCAGTGCACGCGGTTGAACCGATCGGTCCGATCGGTCTCCCACGAGAGCGTGGCCGGATGGGGATCGCGCGGGTGTTGGTTCACGAATCGCTCGAACGGCTCCCGCTCGGTGGGCCACCAGGACGTGGTGTGTCCCGCGCCGGCCTGGGGGCGGAACACGTGCGTCACACCCATCCGCGCGAACCAGCGGACGTGCGGCTCGACCTGGGTCACCGGATACAACGGGTCGGCTTCGCCGTTGACGATGAAGAGCGGCTTGTTGACGAGGTTGTTGCCATAGAGGTCGCCGTCGGCGCCGGTGGAAGGGTTACGCAGGACCGCAATGCTGCCGTTCAGGGGCAACACCGAGGACCACGCCGTCGGCTCTCGCATGGCCAGGTAGTACGCTCCGGTGGCGCCGTCGGAGACGCCGGTCAGGTAGATGCGCGACTCGTCGATGTTGTATCGCCCTTTGAGGTCGCGCAGGAGGCGCAGGATGTTGTCCACCTGCACCGCGTGCCACCACTCGGCGTCGGCCCATCCGCTGGGATGGACGTAGATCTGCGTCTCGCCGGCGATCCGATTCGGCGGCGGCACCGTGCGTGTCGGTTGCCCTGGAGGCACCGCATTCGGCCGCGGCCGTGCCACGCCGCCGTGCAACTGCACTCGCAGGGGCCATCGCTTCGACGGGTCGTAGTCCGCAGGCACGTCGATCCAGTTCTCGAAGTCGATGCCATCGCGGAAGGGATAGCGAATCTGAAACGCGCCGGTCGGCTGCGGGCCGTACTCGCGGCCCTGTTTCAACCGTTGCCACGCGGTGTCGAACGGATCGGAGCGCTGGGCGGCAGGGAGGAGCGGGAGGCAGGCTGCGAGCACCACCGCGAAGGCTGGGCGCTCGAACGCGCGTCGCACTCTCTCGTGCCGCCGTTGAGTGCGCTTCTGGGTGGCCCGATCGTTGGCTGACTCGCGGCACGCCACACCGGTCGTCATGGCATGGCCTTGATGCGGTCGAGCAGCTCGGCGCGTGGATGCCACCGCCCGCGGATCATCGTCCCCGTCTGCTTCTCGAAGTTCGCGACCGTCGCCAG
>JBQTIE010000367.1:0-5826 GCA_052389315.1 Acidobacteriota bacterium | reverse complement strand
TGCGGCATCGCACCTTCTTCACGCTCGCGGATCTCAATGCCGCCATCCGCGAGCGCATCGACGCGATCAATCTCCGGCCGATGAAAGCGGTCGGCGTGAGCCGGCGGACACTCTTCGAGCAACTGGAGCATGCTCGCTCGGTTAGCCAAGCACACCGGTCTTCTCCCGGAAGATCTCTAGCGAGGCTCCGCCTCAGACCGTCGAGCATGTGCCGCGGCAGCTCCGCCTCGCTAGGGGCAGTGTTGGCTGGCCCGGCCTCCGGCCGGGCGAGAAAACTTGACTCAAATGGTTGGGAATCTGGGTCAACATCGACTATCACGTCGAGGTCGCTCACAACTTCTACGCCAGTTCGTAGCGCGTCGTCGGCAGCGAACGGAGCGCCGGCCGCTGGACCAGGCCATCCGCTTCGGCCTGCAAGCCGCCGACGCGCTGGCGTATGCGCACGATCACGGCGTCATCCATCGCGATTTCAAGGCGGCCAATGTCATCGTCAACGCTGAAGGCCGCCTGAAGGTCGTTGATTTCGGGCTCGCGCGCCGCGACGACGCAATGGTGGCCGCTGCGACCACGATGGTGTCGATCGTGCCGTTGGGAGTCGCGGCGGGGACGCCGTATGCCATGGCGCCGGAGCAAGTACGCGGTGAGACGGCTGATGAGCGTACGGACATCTGGGCACTCGGCGTGCTGCTCCACGAGATGGTCAGCGGCATGAGGCCATTTGCAGCCGCCAGTACCTCCGAGCTGTTCTCGTCGATCCTGCGTGACCCGCCAGCCCCGCTGCCCGACAAGGTGCCGGTGGCGCTGAAGGCTGTCGTCGAGCGCTGTCTCGAGAAGGATCCGGAGCGCCGCTTTCAGCACGCCAGCGAAGTGCGTGCGGCGCTCGAGGCGGTCCAGGCGCAGCAACTGCCAGCGTGGACGGCCGTGCGCTACTACGTGCGACGCCGCAGGTGGCTGGTTCCAGCCGCAGCGCTGATCGGCCTGGGTGTCCTGGCCGTGATGCTCAACATCGCAGGTGCTCGCGATCGTCTGGTTGGCGGCTCCAGCGCTCAAATCAAACTGGCCGTGTTGCCGTTTCAGAACCTTACGGGGGACGCCGAGCAGGAGTACTTCAGCGATGGTCTCACCGACGAGATGATTACGCGGCTCGGCCGGCTGAACCCGCAACGTCTCCAGGTGATCGCGCGGACCTCGTCGATGCAATACAAGAAGCGTGATCTGTCCGTCGATCAGATCGGCCGCGAGCTCGGTGTGGACTTCGTCATGGAGGGCAGTGCTCGCCGTGAAGGGAATCGGATTCGGATCGGCGCGACCCTCATCCAGGTGAGCAACCAGACTCAGCGGTGGGCGGACACCTTCGACCGTGAGCTCACGGGCATTCTCACGCTGCAGGCCGACATCGCCAGCGGCGTGGCCCGGGCCCTAACGCTGACGCTGCTTCCCAGTGAGCAGGCCCGAGCGGCGGGCGCCCGCTCTGTGGATCCGGAAGCCTACGAAGCCTACTTGCGCGGCCGGTTCGAGTGGCAGACGGGGCAACCGGCAGCGCTCGACAAGGCGATGACCTATTTCGAGCAGTCGGTACGGCGGGACCCCAACTACGCACCGGCTTATACGGGTATTGGCACCATTTGGGGTTTGCGCTGCAACAACGGTGCGATGCCGTGTCGGGAAGCGCTGCCGAAATGGAGAGAAGCGATCCTCAAGGCAAGGGAGCTCGACCCCGACTCAGCCGAGGTTCACGCGCACATCGCCGCGCTCGCCTACTACGTCGACTTCGATTGGGTGGCCGCCGACCGCGAATTCCGGCGCTTCAGTGATCTCGGCTCGACATTCCGGACGGTTACATGTGGTACGCGGATTTCTTGACCAACGTCGGACATCGATTCGACGAGGGGATCGCGGCGGCGCGGCGCGCGGTGGTCCAGGACCCGATGAATGCCTTCTATCAAGTGAGGCTCGGAGTCACGCTGGTCGATTCGCACCGTGACGACGAGGGCATCGCCACGTTCAAGCGCGTGCTCGAGGGCGATCCGAGAATGCGCCAGGCATTGGTGAACCTCACCTACGCTTACGCCGGGAAGAAGATGTACGCGGAAGCGTTCGACACGATGCAGGCTAATGCCGGAACCCCTGCCCTCGCCGAGGCGCAACGTCGTGCGTACGCTGATGGCGGCTTCCTGAAGGCTGCGCGGCTGCGTCCCGATACCATGGCGCAACAGGCGGAGCGCACCTACGTGTCGCCGTTTGCCATTGCCGGGGCGTACGCCCGCGCCGGTGAAAGAGATCTGACGCTGCACTGGCTAGAAAAGGCGTTCGACGAGCACGAGACGACGCTCGTCAACCTGGGAGCCGCGCGGGCATTTGATTTCTTGCGTGGCGATCCGCGCTTCGAGACGCTCCGCGACCGGATGAAGTTTCCGGATTGAGGGCGGCGGCAAGACTCTGAAGTCCCTCAGAGTGGGCTGTCGCTGTGAGCAACCTAACCAACAAATGGAGCTGACGGCGCGTTCGGTGGCATTCTGTATGATGCGCCGCAGCTCATTTGCGGCCGTTGGGCAGACTAAGGCGGGCAGTCGGGCAACGAGAAAACTTGACTCTGCGCAGCGCGCCTTCATCAAGCCGATCGCGCAGCGAGCGGCCTTCGACATACTCCATGGCGATGAACGCCGACCCACCCGCGTCGCCGGCTTCGTGGATCGTGCAGATGTTCGGATGGCTCAGCGCGGCAGCGTTGCGGGCCTCGCGCAGCAGTTGCGTGCGCGACGTTTCGCCGTCGGCGGGGGCCTGCACCACCTTGAGCGCCACCTGACGATGGAGCGTGGTGTCGTATGCGAGGAACACCGTACCCATGCCGCCGCGGCCGAGCAGGCGCTCGATCCGGTAGCCGCTCAGCATCAGACCCGGTTCAGCGATGCCAGGGATGGTTTCAGAGTCCGAGGTGATCACATCGGCGAACGCCGCGGGCTCGGCCAGGAAAGCTTTGGCCCGTGTGTCATCGGCGAGGAGTGACTCGACCTCGCGACGCAACGCCTCGTCGCCCTCGCACGCCGCATCCAGAAAGGCGCGCCGCTCCTCCCCGGCCTGTGCACCGGCCGCATGATAGAGCCGCGAGATCTGCCGCCATCGGTCCGCGTCCATGACACCCTTCGATGCGTCCGCGCGCGCGACCCTGTTGACTCTCGTCCCCAAAATACCCTCGTCCGCCCAACGGCCGCGGTTCAGCCGCGGCGGCTCATGATGACAGCCGCCGCCGTCGGCTGCAACCGCTGGTTCGCCAGCTTGTGTCCATGAGTATACCCGTGGTATTACTGTAGTATGAAGGTTGCCGTGTCGATTCCCGAAGACCTGTTTGACTCTGCCGAATTGCTCGGGAAGCGGCTCGGTGTGTCGCGCAGCCGTTTGTACGCCACCGCGCTCGCTGAGTTCCTCGCCAAGCACAAGGGCCGCAAGACCACCGAGCGGCTGAACCGCCTCTACGGGGAGGAGGAAAGCCGGCTCGAGACGCCAGTACGACGACTTCAGACGCGGTCGATTGCCGGAGAGTCGTGGTAATTGAGCGTGGCCAGGTCTGGTGGGCTGACCTGGGCGAACCCGAGGGATCGGAGCGCGGATTTCGCCTCCCCGTACTCATCGTCCAAAGCGACGCGTTCAATCGGAGCCGGATCCGAACCGTGATCGCGGTCGTGCTGACCGCGAACCTCCGACTGGTTGAGGCGCCGGGCAACGTGCTGGTTCCCGCCAAGGCCTCCGGTCTACCCAAGGACTCCATCGCCAACGTCTCCCAGGTCGTGACCATCGACAAGGACTTCTTAGCCGAGCCCGCGGGGCGCATCAGGGGCGCTCTATTGTCGGATGTCGATTCGGGCTTGCGCCTCGTCCTGGGCTTATAGCCTCGTTCAAGCTGCCCAACGCCTCGAACTGACCCGCGGCGCGATCTGCTTCCATGCGCCGCCGGGTCCAGTTCGTGTTAGGCTGCACCTTTCAAAAAAACGCGAGCGTGGGATCTCACCTTGGCTCAGGTTGTTCTCCAACAGAAGGTGTTGCCGACCTCAGGTTAGCGACGAAACACCACGCGCCCGTCCTTGACGACGAGAACCACCTGGCGCAAATCCTTCATCTGCTCGAGTGGATCGCCGTCGACCAGGAGGAGATGCCCGCGCCGCCCTAGCTGGATCGTGCCGAAGTCCGCGTCTTTGCCAAGCCACCTGGATCCGTTCACCGTAGCCGATTGAAGGATCACTTCACGGGGAACGCCAGCTGCCTCATAGTCCTCCAGCTCGTCATTGAGCGAACGGTTGTCGGTACCGGCCAGCAGCATCACCCCCGCGTCTACCACTTTCTTCACGAACCGCTGATCCATGCGCCACTGGCTAAGCGCCCGCACGCCCTCCTCCACCCCAAGCTCGCGGCGCGTGGCATCGCTTACGGCAAAGGCGTGCAGCGTCGGGTCCATCGCGACGCCGGTCCGGGCCATGCGGGTCAGGAGACTGTCTACCTCGGGCCGATCCGGGTCGACGGGAACATTGGCTTGTTCGCGATAGATGGCCGCGTGATTGATCCCCGTCACCCCAGCACGGACGGCCTCATCCCAAAGGTAGCCGACGTGCCCCGTGACCGGGAGACCGACGCGGCGAGCCTCTCCTATAACGCTGCGGAGCACTTTCGGACCCAGGCATGGAAGCACCTTGATCGCGTCCACACCCTGTGCCTTCAAAGCCCGCACGAGCGCGGGACCAGCCTCGGGCCGGTCCAGTAGGACATCCACCATCGGGTGCCAGCCACAGGGGCCGTCGATGAGCGGTCCGGTCGTGTAGATATCGGGTCCCTCGATGACGCCGAGCGTCATCGCTGCACGGAAGTTCAACGCCTCGGCCACCTCTGTGCCGGGGTCTCGGATGGTGGTAACCCCCATCGCAAGACGCCGGGGTGCGTCGAACAAGGCCCCCGTCAAGTGGTAGTGGTTGTCCATCAGCCCGGGGAGCATGAATCGCCCAGCGCCGTCAATGGTTGCCACGCCGGCAGCGTCGGCTGGACTGACGGGACTCCGTCCCACTCCTGCAATCCGGCCATCGCGGACGAGCACCCAGGAGCTGTCACGCACCGGCGCGCCGGTGCCGTCCCACAGCCTAACGTTGGTGACGAGGAGGTTTCCGGGGGACCGTTCCGGCAGCCGGAAACTGGCCCGAGCGGGGACTGCCGTGAGACGTCCAGTCTGAAGATCGAGCTGGTGCAGGCGACGTGCCGCCACCATCACCGCCGCCGAACCATCTGGTAGAAGCGAGAGTTGCTTACCGTCGAAAGCGCTCTCGAAGACCGTGCGCCCGGTGCCGAACGCAACATCGCGAACGATGACTCGATCAATGCCGTTGTCACGCGCGACGTAGACCAACGACTTCCCGTCTCGGCTCCATTGAACCGAGAACTCCTCGGCGGATGTACTGGTGACTCTTCGGGAGTGCGCGCTGTCGAGGTCGACGACAAAAAGATCGGTCGCTCCGCGCTTCACCCATTCGACTGCGGCCTGCTGTCCATCCGGACTGATGGCGAACGACCATTCCATCATGCCCGCGCCGCGCGTCAGTTGCTTCGCCCTGCCTTCAGCGCCGAGCGGCACCGACCAGAGGTGGGCGGTATACTGATCAGTCTTGACTAGGAAGACGATTTCACTCGCATTCGGCCGCCAGGCCATCTGCCCGATCTCTTGTGCGCCGGCTAAACCGGCGAGGTGTAGTGAATGAAAGAGTCATACGGTGAAGGACTAGCGACCCACACCGACCCCGAGTCATGCGGAGCGGTTTGCAAGGACCGCGTCGAAGCGTTGACAGGGGT
>JBQTIE010000366.1:0-1793 GCA_052389315.1 Acidobacteriota bacterium | reverse complement strand
TCGAGATAGATGGACGGTTCGATCCGAATCGACTGCCGGCGCGTCGCGTAGTTGGCGGGAAAGGGATGCTCGCCTGGTCCGAACACCTCGCGACCCGATGTTTGCTGGACGCCGGCCGGCAACAGTGCGTTGCCCTCCGAAGAAAACCCGGTACCTTCCTGGGCGCCCGGTTGCGAGTCACTCACGCCGTAGGTGTCGATCCAGGAGACGCCGTAGTTCGAGCCCGCCAGGAGCTGGAGTTGTCGGTACGCAATCTCGACGGCACGACTGAACTGTGAGATCCAGCCCGGCGAGACCTCGGTCGAGAAGAGCCCCGACGTCGGCGTGAAGGCCGCCAGCGCCATGTTCGACGTCGTGTCCGGCGGCACCGATTTCGTGTAGATGGTGACGTCGAACCCGCGCCGCTGAAGCTGTCGCGCAGCGGTCAGGCCAACCGTTCCGCAGCCGATGACGGCCGCGCGTCGATCGCCGTGCGCGAGGGCCAGCTCCGCCGCCAGCGCCCCGGTGCCCCAGCCGAGCGAGTGGCCCGCCCCTCCGTGGCCGTAGTTGTGGATGACCGTCTTGCCGTCGAATGGTTCGGCCTTCAGATTGAAACCGGCCGGCCGGTGCGGGCGCAGCCCGACAGTTGTGCGGATGATTCGATCCCAGGACGCGTTCACCGGAGGGAGGTCAAGGCGACGGCGGACGCGCCCTCTCACGTTCGGCGGCGCTGGCCGCCGGGTCGCACAGCCGCCCACGCCGAGCCCGACAAGGGCCATGCCCCCGGTCTTGAGCGCCGTGCGCCTGTTCATGCATCAGCCTCCTCAGGTACGGAATCTTCTCACGCCGCCGCGACCGCGGTGCTGCCCGGAGGGGACGCCCCTGGGTTGATTCGCGGCCACGGGCGCGGCCGCATTTGCGGGGCGGCCCTGGTCAGTCCAGGAGGTGGCACGGACACGCATGGCCCGCGCTCACGCACACGACGAGTCGGTGCTTGGTACTGCGTTTCATAACTACGGTGGCATTCGGCCGCCGATGCATCCCGTCTGGCGGCGTTGCTCCTCCTTCAAATACTCCGGGTATTCTCGGTCGTCGCGCCTTGCCAGCCGGGCGCCTCGCCGCCCTCGGTGCGTCACCGTCATTGTGAAACGCGGTACTCAGCGCGCGAAACAGTAGAAGCGGCCCGCACCCCCACACGGCGCGGTGTTCGAGCAGTTCTGGTTCGCGTGCGCGGAGTTCCAGGAGGCAAGCGCTCCTGCGCTGCTCTGATTCGGGCCCAGGCCGTCGGAATGCCCGACCTGTCCGACGTTCGCGGCAGAACTCGACGTCCAGTCCGCGCACGTGAAACCGCTCATGACCGTGCCGTCGGCGTTGGAGCCGGTGAGGATGGCTCGATCGGTGAGGGCGAGCCGGTCCACTGGCCGTTGACGCGCTGCCCGCGTTCATCGACGAAGACACTGGCATCGCCCGAGCGCGCGTGGAGCTCGGCCAGGTTGTTGGCTACGAGCGCCAGGCTGACGTTGTACCAGGGTCCCGCGCCAATCCGCTCGCGGGCGTGAGCAGGCTGGTTGGCGTTGGCCGGGTCGCGCTCGACGCTGAGGTAGGCGCGCCAGGTGCGTCCGCCGAGACCGACCGCGCCGGCCAGTCGCTGGCATGTCGCGTCGGCGCCCGCCAGTCCCCCGAGATTGCCGGTGACGCTCGTCGTGCTCGTGACGAAAAAGCCTGGCGTCGGACCCGACGGCGCGGTTGGGGTCTTCTCCTGCTGACATCCGGCGGCGCACAGGATTGCGAGTGGCATCAGCCAGCGCGCGATC
>JBQTIE010000365.1:0-39318 GCA_052389315.1 Acidobacteriota bacterium | reverse complement strand
TGGTCCACCTTGAGCATCCCTTCCAGCGAACCGCAGAGCTGCCAGGCTCCGCAAGCCCGCCATCAGGCCCTCAGGTGGATCACTTTCTGAGCGGCGAATGGATCATTTTCCGAGCGGCGCGCCCAAGCAGCGCATTGACGTGCACTCAGTCGCGGCGGCGGAGCTTATCGAAAGCTCGCCGAATATCGAAGTGGCGCTTGTCCCAGCGACCCCCGCGGCACCAGCCTCGCATGTCGCGGTTCGGTGTACCATTCCTGAGCTACCACGCAAGCCTTCATGAAACAGGCGACCGTCGAACAACTAGGGCCTCCATCAATTCGATTGGTGGCGTTTCAACTGTGGGTTCACGGCCGTCAGTTCCCGGACGCCCAAGACAAATGGGACGGGAACTGGCTGAATGTGACCGCACATTGCGGGCACGCTGGAGCCAGCGTCTGGGCGACCGGCGCGATTCTCGACACCGTCGGTCTGCTGCGGTTTCGAGATGAACTCGAACGGCTGCACCAAACGCTTACCGGCGAGGCGGTTCTGGAATCGCATGAGCCCAACGTCAGGGTTCGTGTGGCGTCGAGCGACGGGCGCCGGACACTTGCATGTGCGGGCAGAAATCACACCGGACCACCTTGCCCAGGGTCATTGGTTCGAGTTCGAGATCGACCAGAGCTACCTGACCGCAACCGTCGCACAACTCGATTCGGTCCTGATGGAGTTCCCCGTGAAGGGCATCAATGGCTGAAGTTGTCTCGCTGGGAGGAGGGGCCTGCGAAAATGTCGATCGCGTGCTCGCTCGATAGACAAATGACACTGCGCGGACGGTTCAGATTGACGGAAGTTGGTGGGCCGAGGAGAACCTGCGGCAAATTCGCCGCGTGGATGGCCGAGAATCAGGAAACACTGAGCGGGTACTTCAGGGCCGATCTGTTCCCCGGATCACTGAACGTTGACATTGATTCGGGCGCAGCGAATCTTCATCAGCAGCTTGACCTCGGAGAACCATTGCCGGCCTTCACGATCCCGCGGCGTGAGTTGCGGGCGATGTCCCCGTACCTTGGGGATGCTCAGGCTTGGCGAGTTTTGCTTTCGGCCGCGCGGATCTCGACGCCGCTCGAATGCTGGGTATTCCGACGCATCGGTTCTAAGGTTCCGGCCAACGTCATTGAAATCGTGTCCACCGTTCCGCTCGTGAAGACGTTCGGCGTGCGACATGGAGAGGATCTGGAGCTGGTGTTCTTGATGGATACAGGGGAATGAGCGTGATGGACTTGGTTGGGTTTTCTGATGTAGCGGCATGCCGGAGGCTGTCGTGACTGACGGACTTCCACCGCTGGAGTACATCAGTGAGGACGATCTGAACTCCTATGAGGGCTGGCTGAAGTACCAGGCATTCGACCTGTCCACTCTCAGCGACGAGGAAGCGGCTGCAGTGCGCGAGCTTTTCGATGAGGCGGTCAGGGCTCGCGCGACCGCTCGGAAAGTCGGCCGTATGAAGCTGAAGCGGCCAGGCGAGTCGACGTACGCGATAGCCATTCGCGATGATGCGGATCTTTGGTTGGCGCTGTGGATCAAGCGATCGTCGAAATCCGAGTTCTTCATTTTTCACCCGACCACCGACGGGAATTGGAATCCGCACTCAAGCCTGCACAGAGACGGCACGTTCCACATGAAGAGTCACGACAAAGTGATGCTGGAACCTCGCCCAAAACAGCCGCCATGGGCGGTTAAGGGGACAGAGCACCTGGGTGCATACGGCGGATTCGGACCGAAGGCAGTAGGGGCCATCTGCGACCCGGCCGATTTCACCGGCATTTTCGAGGCGCCGCAACGCGTACTCGGGCCGCGCAACGGCATGGTGACGGTAGACCTCATGGAGCCGGGCTCGGGCGCAGAGCCTCTGATGCACCCCGCGGAAGAGGTTGCGCGTCACTGCTTCAATGACGCGGCTCCGCACGTGCTGGTCCGAATCTTCCGCACGTAGCGAGGCTGATCAACTGTGGCCGCAGTTTCATGCGGCTCGCCTCAGACCGTTTAGGAGCCCGAGCCAGTGCACTACATGGTTCCAACTGGCGCGGGTCTGGTCCACCAACTTTCGCTCACCCGAGCCCACTGCCGACGCGTGAGCTACGGCTCGGCGAAGCGGTCCCGACAGTCGCTCAGATTCTGAGCCGGTCCGACGGGGTCTGGGCCGTATAATCGACCCAGGAGTGCTTCCCGTGAACTCGGCCGAAACGATTGAGCGGGTTCCAATTCACACTGACGCCGACGGCGTCGTGCGTGTCGCCGGTACGCGGGTGACGCTCGACACCATTGTCGCGGCGTTCGACGCTGGTGCGACCGCCGAGGAGATTGCGCAGCAGTACTCTTCCATTTCCCTGGGGGACGTGTACTCCGTGATCACGTACTACCTGCGGCACAAGACTGAAGTCTCCGCCTACCTTCACAGGCGCCAGGAACAGGCCGCCACCGTTCGAGAGGAAGTCGAGCGACGGTTTCCTCCTTCGGACATACGGGAACGACTGATAGCCCGACGCCGATAGGAATTCCTCTTCGATGCTGCGGCTTGCAGCGGACGAAAACTTCAACAGAGACATCGTCCGAGGGCTCCTTCGCCGAAACTCGACGCTTGATATCGTCCGTGTTCAAGACGTGGGCCTCTCTGGTGCGGATGACCCCTCAGTTCTGCAATGGGCCGCCGACGAGGGGCGCATCATCGTCACGCACGATATCTCGACGCTGGCGAAGCATGCATTCGATCGAATCGCGGCAGGTCAGCCGATGCCAGGGATCTTCGAGGTAAGGTCCGTTGCCCCTGTCGGACAGGCTATCGACGATTTGATTCTCCTGGCCGAGTGCAGCTTCGATGGCGAATGGGAGGGGCAAGTGCGCTTTTTGCCACTCTGAGATCCTGGTCGTCGTGACCGTCTACGAGGTGCCCGAATGACCGAGCGGTCGCTACAGGTTACTTACAGGAAAGGCCGGGCGTTGGCGGCCTACTTGCGTCTGTCCCATTCCACCGGGGAGAAGAGGGCGAAGACGGTGGCGTCGCCGGACGGGCTTCTCATCATCGACTACGGCGCTACAGGTCGGCCTGTCGGAGTCGAGATCACCGCTCCACAGTCGGTGCCACTTGAACGACTGAACCCCGAAGGCAACGCGCGACCGTCTTGTTTTGCTCTGACATGGGAATTCTCTTTGTTGCCGTCATCTATTCCCGGCATGGCTCGTCGTCAACCGAGGACCCGCCGCGGCACCCGATGCGCCTATGTTGAGGGTATCAGGCCGAGCTGCTTGAGGAGCGTCACCATGTCGAAATAGTCGGAGCAGCGTCGAATCCTGTCGCCCGTGAACTCGAACATGGAGGCTCCGCGCACCTCGATGCGTCTGCCAGTCGCGGGCATGCCGGGCAGATCGCCGGTATGGGTCCCGCGCATGATCCACTCCGCACCGCCGCCGCTGGGGCTCGCGAAGCTGGACCGCAGTTCGAACGTGACGTCGGGAAAGCCGGAGAAGATCCCTTCGCCGAAGGCCCGCAGTTCGGCGCCGCCCCGGTTCACGACGCCCATCGCCACGTCTTCATAGACCGCGTCGTCCGTATAGAGCCGCAGCAAGCGAGCCATGTCATGCGCCGACCAGCACGCAAACTGCTGATCGATCGCGCGTTTCTGATCCTCTGCTAGTCCGCTGTTCACCATCGTCATGTGACCTCCTTGCGGTTTGGCGATTGCTCGACCGATCCGTATTTCCCGGGCACAGGCGCGGACGCGGTGTCGGATATCGCACCGGATGAGGCGCGAGTTTCCACGAGCCGGAGCGCGCCGGTTCCATTCGTGATAGACGCCGCTCGTCACGCTCTGACGTCGTACACATTGTTGAAGGGGTTTTCCGGTGGCAGACGCCGCACGCTGCTGAAGCCGGCCTCCGCACACAAAGCCTGCACCTTGGGCTCAGGGAATCCCAGGGTGCCTCCCCGACAGGTCCCGATGAAGGACGGTCACCTCCTCCAGCACGCGCAGCTGGCGCAGGACGACCTCGTCTTCGGGCGTCGATGCGGATTCCACGGATGGCCAGTCCACGGGCGTCCCCTCCAGGATCGACGCCGCGATCAGGCCGAGCCGTGTCTCTCTATCCACGCCCCATCTCCTCCGCCAGCTTGATGAGTGCCCGTCGCGCCGCCTTTCGCGCCGCCTCGGCGCTGGCCCGCCCCGTGGCCTCGGCTACCTGCTCGGGCGTGTACCCCAGTTCCACGCTGGCTACGATCAGCTCGCGGTCCGTGTCGCTCAGCCGCGACAGCGCGGCTTCGTAGCGCTCCACCGTCTCGCGCCCCACCGCCTGCTCGAGCGGCGACGGGTCCGCGTCCTCGTGCTGCGAGTCCAACTCCGTGGCCACGGGGCGTCGGCCCACGCGACGGATGTGGTCGCGGATGCGGTTCATCACCGCCTTTCGCAGGTAGGCCTGCAGAGCGCCCTCGCCCCGGGCCTCGAACGTGTCCAGATGCTTCAACGTCTGGAGCACTGCTTCCTGACAACGTCCTGTGTGTCGGCCAGGTCGCGGGCCCATTTCGGCAATCGGCCGCGCGACCAGCGCAGCAGGGGCGGCAGGCAGCGGGCGAAGAGGGCGTCGATGGCGGCCCGGTCGCCCGCCCGGGCCCGTTCGAGCAGGGTCAGCGTGGTGTCGGCGGAAGGGCCGGACTGCGGAGCCGTGGGGTGATCCGCCATGCGTCGTCGGTGGGTCATGCGACCGCACCGCGACTCGAGCCGGCCCGCCGGAGCGGCGGACGTGCGAGGGCGGGATGTCCGCTTCGGCGGCCGCCGGCGTTTCAGCCGGTTGAGGGGCAGGATCCCCGGGAGGACCCATGCGAAAGATCATCACTGGATTGACCCTGTTCGTCGCGCTCGGCCTGTTGGCGCCCATCGGCGATGCTGCGGCCCCGAAACCACCCAGTTACACGACGGCTGCGGTCGAGTTCCTGGACGGGCCATACGACGGCATCGTCAGCGATGGAAGGGGACCGTATGTGAACGGTACGCCGAGCGGTCTGGAGGTTCGGATGTGGACGTGCGCCGCGTGCAGCCAGGACCTGACAATCGGCACCTTCCGGAGCGGCAGGGCCATCCAGTTCACCTATTCTCCGGCCACGGACGTCACGCAGCCGACGGGAACCAACCCGCCTACCGGAGTGCTCCTGGACAACGCATTTGTGAACATTCGTGACATCGCGCTTCTGGCGCCTGGCCAGACCAAGCTGACGCGAGCGAGCTTCAACACAGACATTGGCTATTTCCGGTGGCTGGGCGCCCCTCCCCCGGAACACGGTGGCGGCTCGTTGACCGGCAGTGCGTACGGCTCACAGGCCGTGGTTGTCACGCGATCGTTGGAGGATCCCTCGGTATGGACAGTGAGCACGCCGGTCCCGTCGGTGACGTCGGGCAGCTACACCGCGGGAGACCTGAGTGTGCTGCTGCGAGATAGCCGTCTATCTCGGTAGAATGGCGTCGTCCGAGACGACGCCGCGAGAGTGCTGAGCGCCACGCGGCGGGCCGGCAGCGGCCCGCCGTTTTCTGGCTCGTGCACGGTACGAAAGTCCTCACGGAGAGTGCGAATGGTCCCCATCCGCGTCGCGATCCTCGTTGTCCTCGGCGTGTCTGCCGCGGCGGCGCAGACGCCGTTCAGTTCGGGCCTCACCGGCACGGTGCGCGATGCCACGTCCGGCGTCCTCGCCGGCGCGGCCGTGTCGATTACGGCGCCCACGTTGATTGGCGGCGCGCAGACGGCCACGACGGATGCCCGCGGCGAGTACCGATTCGCGTTGTTGCCCCCGGGGACCTACGAGATCGCGGTCGCCGCGCGCGCATTCCGGCCGGCGCGGCGCACGGGCGTGCAGGTGGCCGCGGGCGCCACCATGACCATCGACTTCGCCCTCGAGGTCGCCGGCCCGACCAACGAGGTGGTCATTCGCGGCAGCTCGCCGGTCGTTGACGTGAAGAGCGCCGCCGTGCCCGTCCGCCTCGACGAAAAGCTCCTGCAGAACCTGCCGACCAGCCGCTCCATCGCCGACATCATCAACCTGGCGCCTGGCGTGGCCGCCGACGTCGCGTTCGGCGGCAGCCAGAGGGGCAACGAGATCCTGCTCGATGGCGTCCGCACCACCACACCCATCCTCCAGGACCCCGTTGTCCGCGCCAACTACAACTGGGTCCAGGAGATGAACATCGTCTCGCTCGGCGCCCCGGCGGCCTCAACGGGCCGGCGCCGCACTACGACATCGGGCTCGGCCACTGGCGCTACAACGCCAACTGGGTGTTCCGGCAGGACACGCGGGTCTCCACCACCAACGGCTCGGTGACGCACCTGACCGATCGCGGGCCCGGCGGGCGCCACGAGATCAAGGCAGGCGTGGAGTACGAGTCCACGAGCGGGCGCCAGGAACAGCGCTATCCACAGGACAGCAACTACTACGACAACTTCGGTGAGCCGCAGGAACTCGATATCTGGGCGGGCTTCTCGGGCTCGGCCACCACGTCGCGGTGGTCGCGCACGTGCAGGACACCTGGACCGTGAGCGACCGCCTGACGCTCAGCCCGGGCGTGCGTGTCGAGTGGAACCGCGGCTCGGTTCCGGCGCAGCCGAACGTGTTCCGCACCAACACGATCGCGCCGCGGATCGGCGCGGCCTGGGACCTGGGCACCGCACACCGGACCGTGGCGCGAATCCACTACGGTCATTACTACGACCCGATCTTCTCCAGCCGGATCATGTCCGAGGACACCACCGACCAGAACACATACTTCGTGTACGAGTGGCAGCAGAATCAATGGGTGGAGGTCAACCGGTTCCCGCCGCAGGACAACTTCGCGCTCGATCCGAATCTCGAGCACTCCCACGTGAGGCAGCTGGTCGCGGGCCTGGAGCACGAGCTGTTCCCCGATGTGTCCGTGCAGGCGCAGTACATCCGCCGCCGCTTCGACACCTACATGGGCCTCATCGATACGGGGTCGGTCTACGCGCCCACCCAGCGTCAGGATCCCGGACCCGACGGCCGGCTGAACACCGCAGACGATGGGGTGTTGATCGACGTGTTCGCGCTGACGAACCCCGGCAACGCGTCTTACCTCTACACGAACCCGGACCAGGCCTTCAACAAATACGACGCGGTGCAGATCGTCGGGCGCAAGCGCTACGCGAACGACTGGCAGCTCCAGGCCTCCTACACCTGGTCGAAGAACCGCGGCACGGTCGGCAACCGGTGGCACGTGAACGCGGCGCGCTTCAACCTCGGAAACCCCGGCAACTTCGTCAACCCGAACTCGTTCATCAACGCCTACGGCCCCGCCGCGTTCGACCCGACCCACGAGGCCAAGCTGCTCGGCAGCTACCGGCTGCCATGGTGGGGTGGGACGATGCTGAGCGGCGTCTACCGCTATACGACCGGCCAGGGGTGGGGACGTGTCGCCTTCATCACCGGCCTGCCGCAGGGCGGCCAGCAGGTGCGGATCGAACCGACCGGGACGCGGCGCGCGCCCGCGATCAACCGGCTCGATGTCCGGCTGGAGAAGACCACGCGGCTGCCGGGCACGGCCGGCACGATCGGCCTCTTCTTCGACGTGTTCAACCTGTTCAACCAGGGCGTGCCGGATTCCGACGTCACCAACCCCATCGTTCAGAATTCGGGCGCGCGGTTCGGCCAGCCGGTCGCGTGGGTGGATCCGCGCATGCTCCGCGTCGGCGTGCGCGTGACGTTCTGACCGAGGGCTTGAGACTTGAGGCTGGACGGCTTGAGGCTTGAGGGCTTCCTGCCTTGTGCCTTGTGCCTTGTGCCTTCTGCCCTGTCCCAACGCTCAGTCGCTCAGGTACCGGTTCGGCACGTTGGGCAGTGGCGGCACGGGACGGCCGGCTGAGGTGAGCAGCAGGCGGACATTCTCGGAGACGTGCCGCTCGTCACGGTGCATCTGGGCCAGCAGGCCGGCCTGCGCGTACGAGATCGGGGTCACGTCGAACAGCGTCGTCTTCTACTCGAACCCCGTGCCCCAGGTGAGGCCGTGCAGGCGCACCTGTGCGTCCGCGCCCGCGTCGAGGAGCAGGCGCATCACCGGCAGCGATCCCCCACATACCACAAGACGTGATCCATCCAGCCTCCTTGACTCATCCGGTCGGCCGCTGTGCGTCGTCGGCCCTGTACTGGCGCTCGGTGGCGCAATTCCCCACGGGACGTGCACCGCGGCCCCTTCGTCGAGACACAGACCCACGCCGGGCGCTGCAACGCGCAAGCGACCCTGATCTCAAGACAAATGGTACAGAGCCACCACGTCGCTGGCCGCAGGCTTGGCAGGCCATGCGGCCATTTCGGGTGGTCGCTCAGGCCGCGGGATTGCTGTTGGCGACCACTCGGGCAGTGGCGTCACGAGGTGTGCGGCACAGAGCGCCGCCCGAGGACGACGGGCTGCAACCTGCACGCCGATCGGCAGTTGCCGGATGCGCTCACCGCGCGCGAGTCGCGTTCGTTGACCAGCCACAGCGACACCGCAGATGAAGAACGTCCCGTTGCACGAGCGCGCGCTGCTTTCCGCAGCTATCCAAGCCGGCACCGATGCTGTCCAGGGGCGGCGGGCTCTGCTCGTCGATGACCTGTGGGAGACTGGTAGTACTCTGAGACGCGTCGCCGAAGTGCTGGGGCAATTGGGCGCCACCGAGGTCCGGGCGCTGGTAATGACCAGAACGAAAGGAGCCATCCATCGTGTTCGTCGCCGGTTCACGACAGATTTCTCGGCTGCCCGCCCAGGTCAGAAGCCGTCTCGACACGATGATCGCGATGGGCTTTCAGATCCTCGCCGGTGACGCCAACGGCGCCGACAAGGCGGTCCAGCGTTACCTGGCCGACAGGTCGTACCCGAACGTCCTCGTGCACTGCATGAAGGACCACTGCCGGAACAACGTCGGGAACTGGCCAACGCGTGAGGTCGCCGCCCCGCGCGGCGCCAAAGGCTTCGAGTACTATTCCCTCAAGGACCGGGCGATGGCAGAAACGGCGGAGTACGGGCTCATGCTGTGGGACGGCAAGAGCAAGGGCACCGTCAGTAACGTCGTCAACCTGCCAAGCGATCACAAGCCGGTCGTCGTCTGCGTCGCACCAACGAAGCAGTTTCGAACGATCCGGACCCCTGACGATCTCATTGATCTTCTCGCGCAGGGAGACTCGGACAGCGTGCAGCGAATTGCCAGCGAGCTGCACTTGGAGGTCCCGTCGCATCGGGCAGCTGGTTGACGGCTCGCGTAAGAAATGTCGAAAGCGTCGACGAAGCCAGACGACACGATCGAGCTGACACTGGCACCGTGCGCACGCAGTCAAGATGGCGGACCGGTCCCTGTCCCGAGGGTGAAGCGTAAAAAGTAGGCCGTCCAGAGAGATAATCAATAACCGCGCAGAAGCGTGCTCCAATGATTGGCCAGGCGCTCGGGCACTACATTATCGAAGGTAAGCTTGGCGAGGGCGGCATGGGAGTCGTCTACCGTGCCCACGACACGCACCTCGAACGACCGGTTGCCATCAAGGTGCTCCCAGACCACTGTGTCAGCGACACCCGGCGCAGAGAGCGATTCGCGTTGGAGGCAAAAGCCGCTTCTGCGCTCAACCATCCCAACATCCTGCACGTGTATGACGTCGGCACCGGCACGCTTCATGGTCAGTCAATCGATTTCATTGCCATGGAGTTCGTCGATGGTCGAACGCTCGACGCCGTGATCGGCCGCCGGGCCCTGCCGATTCGCGATGTGCTGAACTACGCCGTGCAAATCGCGGACGGACTGGCCGCCGCGCATGCGGCCGGAATCGTCCATCGCGATCTCAAGCCAGGCAACATCATGCTGACCGGCCTCGAGAACGCGCGTCAAGGTCGGGTGAGAATCCTCGACTTCGGGCTCGCCAAACTCAAGGAATCCGAGAACGCCGCTGCGTCGGCGCCAACACGGCTGCCGCAGACCGAACCGGGGACGGTTATCGGAACCGTCGGCTACATGTCGCCGGAACAGGCCGAGGGCACGCTCGTCGACGCGCGGTCGGACATCTTCTCGTTCGGCTTGCTGCTGTATGAGATGGTCACCGGACGTCGAGCGTTTGAAGGGCGCTCCCCCCTTTCCACGCTCTCGGCGATCCTTCATCAACAGCCGAAGCCCGTCACTGAGATTGAACCAGGAACGCCGCGCGAACTGGAACGGATCATCTCTCGCTGCCTCCGAAAGGATCGCGATCGTCGGATTCAGCACATGGACGACGTCAAGCTGGCGCTGGAGGATCTGCAGGACGAGCTCGGTTCTCCCAAGCCTGGCGACAATGGCGTCCGCCCTCTGCGCGATCGCGTCCTGTGGCCTGCGATCGGCCTTCTCGTGATCGCATCCGCGACTGCGCTGGCGGTCGCTGTGATCATGAATCCTGGAGGCAGCGCTCCGGGTGCGTACCGGTTCACCCCGATTGCCACGGACGTGGCGGCAGAGACGTACCCCGTTTGGTCGCCGGATTCCACGACAATCGCGTACGCGGCCGAGGTCGGCAGCGTGCGACAGATCTTCACGCGCAGCTTGGACTCGACCGGTTCCACTCAGATAACGTCATTGCAGGCAAGCTGTATTCCCGCGTTCTGGTCGCCGGATGGCGGACGCGTGTACTTCGTCTCGCAGGGAGGACTCTGGTCGGTGGGCGCCGCTGGTGGGACACCGCAGGGGGTCGTGAACGCCCCGTCCGTCCAGGCCGCGAGCATGACGCCCGACGGCAACACACTCGCCATGACTCAAGGGCCCGGGGGGAACGTCACTCTGTGGATGGCCACACCGCCGGACGCCGAAGCCAAGCAGTACCGGGCACCGCCGTTTCCTGAGAGCTTCACGCGATCGCGGACGCTGCAGTTCTCGCCGGACGGCTCCCAGCTGGCAGTCCTGATGGAACGGAACGTCGAGGCCGTTGAGCTCTGGATCGTGCCGTATCCATCGGGTGCGCCTCGCCGCGTCCTGAGTGTGCAGTCGATGGGGACAACGGTCGGCCCGGTCGATCACCGCCTCAGCTGGCTGCCAGACAACCGCCATGTTGTCCTCGACGGCCCTCTGGCCGAACGCGCGAGCAACCACCTTTACGTGGTGGACACCGGGCGCGGGACGCTGCAGCCGATCACCCCTGGGACCGGCGAGGAGTGGACGCCAGCCGTAGCGCCCACGGGTGACGCCATCGCGTTCGCCGCCGGGAGCACCGATTTCGATCTCGTTCAGATCGCGCTCGACGGATCCGACATTCAGCCGCTGTTGGCCAGCTCACGTACCGAGATGGCGCCCACGTGGTCGCCGTCTGGCACACAGCTCGGGTACATCACCGATGCCGCGGGTGCTCATGAGATTTGGTTCCGAAGCATACAGGAGGGCGTGGGGCGGCCCATCGTGCAATGGGAAGCACTGCCACGCTCCTCGTGGCGGCGCCTGGAACGGCCGTCGTTTTCTCCGGACGGTCGGCGGATCGCCTATGGCGTCATCGGTCCAGTAGGACACACGCTCGTGATTACTCCCTCAGCCGGCGGACGGCCCGTCGCGCTCGATCGGGACAGCCCCGACCACCACGGCGCTTCCTGGTCGCCAGATGGAAACTGGCTCGCCTACACCCGGCTCATTGGAAAAGAGTGGCAAGTCGTCAAAGCGCCGTTGAGTGGAGGTCAAGCTGTAAGGTTGGCTGAGGCGCCAGCTGGTGGAAGCGACACGGCGTGGTCGCCAACCGGCGAGTGGATCGCATTCGCTCGAGGCGGCAGCCTTCACGCGGTCTCTGCCGACGGCACCGCACAGAAAACGTTCGGGCGGACAGTAGGCTCGGCGGGCCTCCGGCCAGGAACATTCGGGTTCTCGAAAGATGGAACGCTGCTGTACGCCGTTCGTTTCGCAGGCAATCAACAGTGGGAGCTGGTGACGATGGATGTCGAGAGCGGCCGGGAGCGAAGCGTCTCCGCGCTGAATTTGCCCACATCGGCGACCATCGCCGGTTTCAGCCTGCACCCTGATGGGAAGAGCTTTGCCACTTCCGTGGGGATCGCAAAATTCGACCTTTGGATCCTGGAGGGCTTTCGTGTGCCGGGCAGTTGGTGGACCCGGCTCGTTCCCTGGAGATAGCAAGTCATGCCCGACGACACCCTGTCGACGCACGTGAGCGGGCCGATGTTGCGCTCTGGTATCAGGCGAATGACGGGACTGGACTGCTGTTGAAGGGGGAGGAGTGGGCGACGCGGACCAAGAACGGGCGCTGTGTTGAACTTCAACAGGTGCCCTAATCCGGCCTATCGACTTGAGCTACGACCCGCGAAGATTGCTGGGCGTAACGCTGTATCGGGAAACTGAGCGTGCCTTTGCCGCGGGTGATCGCGTGCAGACGACCGCTCCCGATCGCGAGCGTGGCATCCCGAACCGGGAACTTGGCACCGGTCGACGTGGAAGGACCGTCGCTCATCCTGCCGCGGCAATGACGGGAGCCCGGGCGCCGGGTGAGATCGTGAGGAGGGACCGCATGCGACTGCTCTCGACGCTGGCCATCGCCGTCTGCCTGAGCGTGCCGGGAGGCGCGCAGGCTCCGTCCTCGGAGCTGGAGGCCGGCCTCCGCGCGTCGATCGACCAGGTCTTCGCGCGCTTCCAGGCTCCCGGCTCGCCTGGCTGCACGCTCGGCGTGTACCGCGATGGCCGGATCCTCCACAAGGCGGCCTACGGCATGGCCAACCTCGATCACGACGTGCCGCTCACGACCTCCTCCGTCTTCCACGTGGCGTCGGTGTCGAAGCAGTTCACCGCCGCCGCCGTGGCGCTCCTGGCGCTCGAGGGCAAGCTGTCGCTGGACGACGAGGTGCGGAAGCACGTGCCGGAGCTGCCGGACTTCGGCCATCGCATCACGCTGCGCCACCTCGTGCACCACACGAGCGGCTTCCGCGACCAGTGGTCGCTTCTCGGTCTGGCCGGCTGGCGCTACTCGCAGGACCTCATCACCGATGACGACGTGCTCGAGATGATGGCGCGGCAGCGGGATCTCAATTTTCCGCCGGGCGAGCGCCACGTCTACTGCAACACGGGCTACACGCTGCTCGCCACGGTCGCCGCGCGCGTGAGCGGCGTGTCGTTCCGCACGTTCACCACCGAGCGGATCTTCGCGCCGCTCGGCATGACGAGCACGCACTTCCGCGACGACCACGCCGAGATCGTGAAGGGTCAGGCGTACGGCTACGTGCCGGCGGGCTCGATGTTCAGGTTGAGCGTCACCAACTTCGACACGGTCGGCGCCACGAGCCTCCTCACCACGGTCGAGGACCTGGCGCACTGGGACGGGAACTTCGTCGCGAAGACCGTTGGCGGCGACGAGCTCGCCAACCTCTTGATCCAGCCTGGCGTTCTGAACGGCGGCGAGACGCTCGACTACGCGTTCGGTCTCGTCCACGGCCGCTACAAGGGCCTCAGGACGCTCGGGCACGGCGGCTCCGATGCGGGCTACCGCTCGCAGTTCCTCCGGTTCCCCGACCAGCGCGTGACCGTCGCCTGCCTCTGCAATCTCAGCACGTCGAATCCGGGCGAGCTGGTGCGTCAGGTCGCCGACGTGGTCCTGGCGGAGGCAATGCCGGCGACGGCCGCGACCGACGGCGATGGCGAGCGCGGCGCCGCGGGTGCGCCCGGGACCGCGGCCGCGCCTCAGGAGCCGCTCGAGTCGTACGCCGGCCTCTACTGGAATCCGCTCGAGGAGTCGGCGCGGCGGTTCGTGCTCGATCGCGGGAAGCTGTACGGCCTCTTCGGACAGGATCGGCGCGAGCTGAAGCCCGTGGGCGGCCATCGCTTCCTGCTGCTGGGCAGCGGTCCGCGCATCGAAGCGCGGTTCGAGCGGGTCACCGGCGAGCCCACGCGCCTGGCGCTGCTTCCGGATGGCGGCGTGGCGGACCAGCTCGAGTCGGCCGACCCCTTCGTTCCGACCCGCGAGCAGCTCGACGAGTTCGCCGGCAGCTATCGCAGCGACGAGATGGATGCCGTCTTCCGGATGGTCGTCGAGAAGGAGGCGCTGGTGCTCAAGCGGCTGAAGGTGAAGCCGGCGGTCCTCGAGCCGACGGTCCGCGATGCCTTCCAGGGTCAGCCCGGCAGCATCCGCTTCACGCGATCGGTCGAGGGCCGCGTGTCCGGCTTCGTGCTGCACGCCGGGCGTGTGAGGGGACTGCGCTTCTGGAAGGACACCGGGAGCCGCTGAGGCCGCCCGCGCGTCGGCTGGCCCGGCGCCAGCGCGATCCTAGGCGCTCCGCTCGACCTGCACGACGGTCTTCGCGCTGACGCGATCGCGAAGCCGTTCGCTGCCGAGCTGCTTGCTCACGTAGACCTTCGACTCGGCGTTGTCGGACGCGTCGCGCTCGTACTTGATGACCGCGAACCGCAGGTGATCGAGCGTGCCGCGCATCTCGTAGAACTTGTTCTTGGTCTTGACGACCGGCTCGTCGAAGCGCTCGATCGCCCACACCTCCTGCTGCTGTCGAAGGGGGGGAAGGGGTTGAGCAGAGTCTGAGAAGGAGCGTTATGCTAACCGCGAGACGGCCCTGATGTGTCCTATCGTCCTTCACGTCCGGACCGCCGCGGCCATTCTACCTCCACCGGTCGTCCGCTCCGGGCCGCGCAAGGCGTGTCCACGCGTCGCCGCTTTTCTGGTTCCCTTCCGAAGGCATTTCCGGCATGCTGTAGCGGTTCGCGCCACCCGCGGTAATCGATGGAATTGAGGCCCGGCACGGTCGTCGGCCCATACACGATTTCGGCGCTCCTCGGCCGGGGCGGAATGGGTGAGGTCTATCGGGCACACGATCCGCGCCTGGGGCGCGATGTCGCGCTCAAGGTGCTGCCGTCGGCGTTTGCCGGGGATCCCGATCGCCTTCGCCGGTTCGAGCAGGAGGCCCGCGCCGCGGCCGCACTCTCCCATCCCAACATCGTCAATGTCCATGACGTCGGCCACGACTACGGCGTGTGGTATGTCGTGGCCGAGCTGCTCGACGGGCAGACGCTGCGCGAACGACTCTCGGCCGGCGCACTCCCCATTCGTCTCTCCATCGACCTCGCGGTGCAGATCGCCAACGGTCTCGCCGCGGCGCACGACAAAGGCATCGTCCATCGGGATCTGAAGCCCGAGAATGTCTTTGTCACGCGCGACGATCGAGTGAAGATTCTCGACTTCGGGATCGCGAAGTTGACCGAAGCGGCGGACGACGCCGCGACCGTCGAATGCACCGCCCCCGGCATCGTCGTCGGATCCGCTGGATACATGAGCCCTGAACAGGTACGCGGGGTCAGTGTGGACCACCGGGCCGATATCTTCAGCTTCGGCACGGTGCTGCACGAGATGGTCACCGGGACGCGCGCGTTCGCGAAGCCGACGCCGGCGCAGACGATGACGGCGATCCTCGAGGAGGATCCGGCCGGTACGCCGCCGTCATCGCCGCTGGCGGCGCGCGTGCTCGGCCTGGCGCGTCGCTGCCTCGAGAAGGCACCGCAGCGCCGCTTCCAGTCGGCGCGCGATCTGGCGCTCGTGTTGTCTCCGGAGCTGATGGACGGCGAGCCCGCGAACCAGCTCGTGCGAACGACCGACCGATCGTCCGTCGTGGTCACGGCGGTCGTCGCCATCCTGGGTGTCGCTCTGGGAGCTCTTGCCGGTCGCTTCCTGTGGTCCTCACCAAACACGACGACCAAACCGATCACCTTCTCCATCGCGCTTCCACCGGAGGCGCAGCTGTCGGCGGGGCTGCCTCTCGCGGTGGCTCCCGACGGCAACCATATTGTCTTCTCCGTTGTGTATGGGGACGGGCGCCGGCAGCTCTTGTCCAGGAAACTGGACCGCGACGTGACGGTGCCGGTCGACGGCACAGAGGGCGCGGAGTCGCCATTCTTTTCACCTGATGGCGGCTCACTCGCGTTCTTCGCCGATGGGCATCTGAAACGCATACCGGCGTCGGGGGGCGTGCCAACCGTGATCTGCCGTGCGCCAAGCCCGCGTGGAGGGGTCTGGGCACCCGGCGATCGCATCATTCTCGTGCCAGAGTCCGCGGGCGGCCTCTTCGCCGTGTCAGCGTCCGGTGGGACGCTCGAGGCTCTGACGACTGTTGATGGCAACCGCGAATCGAGTCATCGATGGCCGGCAGTGCTCCCCGACGGATCCGGCGTGTTGTTTACCGTGTTGGGACCGGGTGGAGCGCGTAACACGCGCGTGGATGGCATGTCGCTCGAGACGAGGGTTCGCAAAGACGTTCAACGCGACGCGCAGTACGCGCGGTATGCCTCCACGGGGCATCTTGTGTTTGTCACCAGGAACGGCGAGACCTTTCGGGCGCCGTTCGATGGATCGCAGCTTGCGATCACCGGGGCTGCGGAGCCGCTGCCAGAACGGCCGACGAGCCTCGGGCCGTCTGGCGCCTTCTTGCTGGAGATCGCCCACGCTGGAACGCTGATCACCTCACCGTTCGAAATGCAGCGGTTGTCGCCCGTGGTGGTGCGACGGGACGGCTCGACCTTCCCGCTGCCCATTCCTCCAGGCGTGTATCGGCAGCCCGTGATCTCGCCGGACGGTCGCCGCGTCGCGTTTGTGGTGGTCGGCGGCATGCTCGATGAAGACATCTGGCTGCACGACGCGAAGGAGGGGACGTTTGCCCCCTTTACCTTCAACCGGTTTAGCCGGTCGATGGTGTGGATGCGCGACAGCAACTCGCTCGTGTATAACGCGGTCGAAGGCGATGAGTGGAAACTGCTGAGGCGAGGGGTCGAACTCGACGCGAGGCCCGAGCTTCTCCACGCCCTGCCTGCGCAGGTGTTCCCGATCGGGTGGCTCTCCGACGATCGGACGCTCGTGTATGGTGTCGATGGCCAGTCCACGCCGTTGGTGCTCAGCCAGGGGAAACATCGGCCAGTGCCGCTTCCGGAGCATGGGCCGGCCCTCCGATACTTCCACGCCGTCTCCCCAGATAGACGGTGGCTGGCATTCACTTCGAATCACACGGGGCAGTGGGAAACGTACATCGCTTCGCTCCCAGACGCGCGCATTGTCAAGCAGGTCTCTCGTGGCGGTGGCAGCAGTGCCCAATGGGCCAAGAAGGGATCGGAGCTCTTCTACCGGCGTCCGCACGAGGTACAGCCTGGAGAGATCATGCGGGTGGAGGTGGGTCGCGATGGCAGCGTCAGCGCCCCTGCGCTCGCGCTCCGGGGCGACTACTTCCGGAGACCGCCCGATGCGCCCGGCTTCCGAGACTACGATGTGTTTCCAGATGGCAGCTTCCTGATGTTGAAAGCGGACGGACCGCCAGCCACGCCTCGCATCGAGGTCGTGGTCAACTGGGCGTCTTCATCGGCGGCGAGCGGCAATCCGCGCTGACGCCTCCAACCCTCAGCGTTTGCGCGCCCTTGCCGTAGAGCCCCAGCGACGCCAGCGCCATCAGGCCGTAGATCGATGTCAGGCGCGCCATCACGCGGCTCGTTGCCCCGTATACCCTTAAACGAGGCCACCTAAGGCCGGGGCACGTCGTGGGCCGGCGATTGTCAACCCACCAGGCGAAACCCGGCGGCCGCGAAATGCGAGTCGAAGGCAAAGGCGATGCGGATACGGCGCTCGGCCATCAACACGAAGCTGACGGCATCAACCGCCGACAACTTGTGCAGGTCGGCCCGCTCGAAGTACTTCCAGGCCAGCTGGAGATGGCTGATGGTGACCGGCAGGACCCTCACGCGGGGAATCGTCGGGAGCGAATCCTTCCACGCCAGTGCCACGGAGCGCGCCGCGTTGCGGTCCAGAAACGTGAACGTCTCCAACACGACCGGGACGGACGTATGGATCCTCGCGCCGTTGCTCTGCAATCGCTCCCAGCTGGCGCGAGCCCGCGCGTGGAACGGGTCACGCGTCAGCGCGAGCGCGATCCACGCGCCGGTATCGACGAAGACCTGATCACCGACACGCACGAGATCGGCGCAACAGGACGCGAGCCCTACGGCTCGTCGTAGATGTGGTCATGTTCGACCGACGTTCGCACTAGTGGACCGTCCCACAGGGCCACGGGCCCCTGTGTTTCAGGCCGCAGCCACACTTGTCGGATCGCCTCGCGGACGAGAGCGGCGACACTGCGCCCCGACCGCGCGGCCACGTCATGGAGTGCCTCGAGCTCCTCGTCGCGCAGGTACACCTGCGTTTTGACCATAGGTGTCATTCTAGGCATGCTGATGACACATGTCAACCTCGATTGCCGGCACACGGCGAACGTGAGTGAACGTTTCGAGCTCCCCTGGGAACGCGGGCGCAGGATTGGTGGCGCGGAGGTACCTTCTCGTGCCCGCGTCTGGCGGCGGCAACACCAATGAGTTCCGTCGAAGGGGGAGAAGGGGTTGAGCAGAGTCTGAGAAGGAGCGTTATGCTAACCGCGAGACGGCCCTGATGTGTCCGATCGTCCTCGAATCGACCGCCGGCTGAGATGTCAGGCCGTATGAGCGTGATCCTGATCCGCGCCACCGAAACCGAACGCGGCGGTCGGCTCGTCGTCGTCGAGGACTTCTTCGAGGAACTCACGCGCAGGGTCGGGGAATAGCCGTCCCTCGAGGGGCCGCGCCTGATGCGCCGTGACAGATCCACACCGTCGACCAGCTCCATCACGAGAGCGCCGCTGACGCCAGACTTCTCGTGGCTCTCGGTGGTCAGGGCGCCGCGCGGAGGAAGGTCGGCCGGGTATCGCGATAAGCGCCGTCCATTGGGCGAGAAGCGAGGTGTGACCGCAATCGTGCGCATTTGTGCCGTCGGAACCGATCTCGACGACGGGGCCCCGATCGTCCGTCAGGTACGCTGGCACCTCTCGGCACGCGGCGCCGACCGTACAGACCCACGCCACGTCAACGAAGTTCTGCGAGTCATGGTCGGAACCAGAACGGCCGGCATTATGGCAGAATCAATGCCACCTCGCAGGCCGCCACCCGAGAAGCGTTATGGATGCTGACGCCTCGAACAGCGCCGTCCCCCTCGGCGCGGTGCTGGGAAGTTACCGCATCGAGCGGCTGCTTGGCCGTGGCGGCATGGGTGCCGTCTTCCTCGCATACGACACGACGCTCCAGCGTCGTGTCGCCCTCAAGATTGTTGAGGCGCTCGACGACGGCGACACTGCCCGCGCGCGCGTGCTGCGCGAAGCCCGCAATGCGGCGGCGCTGAACCACCCGCACATCTGCACGATTCACGAGGTGGGTCGGGCCGACGGGGTGGACTTCATCGCCATGGAATACGTGGAAGGCCGTTCGTTGCGCGAGTGCCTCCTCGCCGGTGCCCTCCCCCTGAACGAGGTGCTGGCACTGGCCACCCAGGCGGCCGACGCGCTGACCTACGCGCACGAGCATGGTGTGGTGCATCGTGACTTCAAAGCGGCAAACACCATCCTCACCGACGACGGACGTTTGAAGATTGTCGATTTCGGGTTGGCGCGACGAACGGACGCGCTGATGGCGGGGGAGACGACCAGAGCGTCTATTGTGACAGCGGGGTCGGCCGTCGGAACACCGTACGCGATGGCGCCAGAACAGGTGCGCGGCGAGCCTGCCGACGCACGGAGTGACGTCTGGGCGCTCGGGGTGCTGCTGTACGAAATGGTGATGGGCCGCCAACCGTTCATCGGCGCGACACTCCCGGATCTGTTCTCTTCGATTCTCACGGGCACACCGGCGGCCCTGCCGCGCACGCTGCCAGCCGCGTTTCGAGCGCTCGTCGATAAGGCGCTCGACAAAGACCCGCAGGCCCGCTACCAGTCGATGCGTGAACTTGCGGTCGACCTGCGTCGGGTCGCGCGCCAGACGGAGACAACGTCTGCGGACGCCACGCGGAGTCCACGTCGCCTGCGGCGCTGGATCGTGGCCGCTTCCGGCGCGATGCTGCTGGCGGCTGCCGTGTCCGGTATCTGGCTTTGGATTCGACCCGCCGCACGTCCGCCATCGATCTCGGAGTGGACGCCGCTGACCAGTTTTCCAGATTCTGTCAGCCAGCCCGCGCTCTCGGCAGACGGGCGCATGCTCGCCTTCGTGCGCGGGCCCGGCTCGTTTCTCACCCCTGGGCAGATCTACGTGAAGATGCTGCCGGACGGGGAGCCAAAGCCGCTCACCAACGACAGATTGTCGAAGATGAGCCCGGTGTTCTCGCCGAATGGATCAACGATTGCCTACACCGTTGATCCCTGGGATACGTGGACGGTTCCAGTTCTGGGCGGTGAACCGCGGCAATGGCTGCCCAATGCATCGGGCCTCGTGTGGGCCGGTAGCCGGACGATCCTGTTTTCAGAGATCTTCGACCGCCTCGAGGGCAACCACATGAAGATCGTGGCGTCGGAAGAGAGTCGCGCCGACGCCCGAGATCTCTACGTGCCCTCGGCCAAGGGCGCGATGGCTCACCGGTCCTATCCATCGCCCGACGACCGCTGGGCCATGCTGGCGGAAATGGACAACCGCGGCGTGTGGCTGCCGTGCCGTTTGGTCCCCATGGACGGCAGTTCCGAGGGGCGGCCGATCGGTCCGCCACGAGCGCCCTGCTGGTTTGCCGCCTGGTCGCCCGATGGACGATGGATGTATCTCAACTCCAAGGCTGGCGGCACGTTTGACATCTGGCGGCAGCGCTTCGCCGAGCGCGGCGAGCTGGCGGCGCCCGAGCAGATGACGTTTGGGCCGACCGACGAAGAAGGCATCACGATGGCGCCGGACGGCCGCTCGCTCATTACGGCCGTGGGAACGGAACAGCGGTCCGTCTGGGTGCACGACGCCCAGGGCGATCGGCAGGTGTCCCTCGAAGGCCGTGCCTCGCACCCCAAGTTCAGCCCGGACGGGAAGACGTTGTTCTACGTGCTGGAAAAGGGTCGTGGTCCCGAGCTGTGGATCGCGGATCTCGTATCGGGACGTACGGAGGCGCTGCTGCCTGGTCTGGCGATTCTGGACAACCTGGCCGAGCCCTACGATGTGTCTCCGGATGGACGACACGTCGCCGTTCAGGCTCTCGACAGCGAGGGCACACCACGCATCTGGCTGGCCGCGGTTGATCGCCGCTCGCCGCCCCGGCCGATTCCCACTGTCGAAGGTGACGGGCCCGTGTTCGCCCCCAACGGGGAGATTCTTTTCTGGGCCAGGGAAGGAACGTACGGCTTCGCGTATCGAGTCAAGCCGGATGGGACCGGGCTGCGCAAGGCCACCGATCACCCCGTCATCCAGACGCGGGCCGTCTCGCGCGATGGACAGTGGCTCGTTGCGTATGCCCGCTACACGCCTCCCAACGCAGAACCAAGGGCGGCGACGATGGCCTTGCCGCTCGCCGGCGGCCCCGGAGTCCGACTCTTCGGCCCCTCGGAGTCACCCGTCAAATGGTCGTTCGACGGCCGGACGGTGTTTCTGGCGTTATCGTCCAGTGCGTATTCCGGACAGGTGGGACGCACCTACGTCGTCCCGCTGCCACCGGGCCAGGTGTGGCCCGCGATTCCCGAGGGAGGGTTTCTGAACGACGAGGACATCGCGAGGCTCCCCGGCGTGCGCGTGATCGAGGTGCCCGACGCGGCACCCGGCCCCACCGCCGACATCTACGCGTACTCGCGAGGTACCGCTCACCGAAACTTGTATCGCATCCCGCTGCCGTAAGGATCGAGTTGCCGCAACTTCGTCGACGCCGGCACCGTGATTCTCGCGCTGACGATCGTGCTGTGGGCGCTGCTGTCGTATCCGAAGGCGCCGGCCGGTGCCAGTCCCGGCCACGAGCTGCGCCAGAGCGTCGCGGGACGCCTGGGCCACGCAATCGAACCTGCGATTGCGCCCCTCGGCTTCGACTGGCGCATCGGCGTGGGCATCATCGGCGCCTTCGCCGCGCGCGAAGTGTTCGTGTCCACGCTGGCGATCGTCTTCGACATCGAATCGGCCGACGCGACCAACGAGCCCTTGCGCGAAGCCCTCCGCACGGCCACGTGGCCTGATGGGCGCCGGTTGATGACGCCGTTGACCGGTGTATCGTTGATGGTGTTCTTCGTGCTGGCCTGCCAGTGCATGAGCACGATCGCCGTCGTCAGGTGGGAGTCGGGCGCCTGGCGGTGGCCGATCTTCATGTTCGCGTACATGACGGCGCTCGCCTACGGCGCCTCGCTCGTCGTCTATCAGGTCGGGAGCCGGCTGGGCCTGGGGATTCGCTGATGGTGCAGGAGATCGGCGTTGCCGTGATCGTGCTTGGCGCCCTGGCATTCCTGGCGCGACGGCTTTTCGGCCGCGCGTCGGAACATCCGAATGCCGTGACGTTCGTGCCGATTGGCGATCTTAAAAAGAAGCCCAGGGAGCATTGCGACTAGCCTGTGCCCGGCCGATGCCTTGACGGACCACGCGTCACCACGCCCAGTTCCGTCGGTCCACGAAGGTCCGCGGCTCGAGCCGCCGCCCGCCGGGGGCCCGCCGCGCATCGCGCCGCACGCTCCAGAGCAGCACCGCGCCCGCCAGCCGGTCGATGACCGGCGCGAGCCCGCCCACCTCATGTTCGATCTGCATCCGGAGGTCGCGAATCCGATCGCTCACGGCCCGGTTCGAGTCGCGCAGGTACTTCTCCATGGCCCACAGCACGGCGCCGTAACCCGCGCGCAACTGCGCGGCCTCTCCCCGAACGGCGCCCGCACACGCATGTCCGGATCGTCGCGATAGCGCCGCCAGCCGGTGAGCATGCTGGCCATCAGCCGGTACAGGCTCGGGCCGTTCACCTCGAAGTCGCGGCGGAACGCGCGGTCGAGGAACGCCTTGGACTCGTCGCGCGAGATCGCGGCGTGCCGGAAATTGAACTTGAACTGGCCGTGGATGTCCGCCAGGCTGACGTCCTTCAGGAGTCGTCCCGCGGACTCGACCTCGCGGTAGAGCGGCGTACCGGGCACCGGCGTGTAGAGCATGAACTGGTGAAAGACCGCCTCGTGCGCCACGGCGTGGTCAATCACCTCGTTGATGTTCTCCGGCGTGTGGTGCTCGAGGCCGATGATGGTCGATCCGTGGACACGGATACCATGCGACTGAAGCTCGTGCGACAGCGCGAGCGTGTCGGCGCCCTTCAGCTTTTGGTACTGGTTGCCAGCCGATTCGAGCCCCAGCCAGATCCACTCCACGCCCAGCTCCACGAGTTGCCGCACATCGTACTTGCGGATCGCGTTGGCCGACGAGAACACATAGAGAGACCAGGCCTTGCCGCCGGCCTTCATCAGCTCCAGCAGCTCGAGCGCCCGCTTCTTGTACAGGAGGAAATTCTCGTCCATCAGGAAGAACGCCCGCGCGCCCAGGCGCTGCTCGGACTCGCACATCACACGAAACACGTCCGCCCCGCGCTTGAGGAAGTTGACGAACTTGCCCTTGCCACCGAAGAACTCGGACGTCGTGCAAAAGTTGCAGCCCATCGGGCACCCGACCGACGGAATGATGGTGGCCGCGGCGTTCCCCCCGCCCCGCGGCGCCGGCAGGCCCATCAGCCGGAAGCCGAACGACGAGGGGATCATCGGGTGCTCGATCGGGCGACCGCAGCCACGCCACGCCCTCGCCCTTCACAATGTGATCCGCATCGATCAGTCGCTCGATGCCGGGAATCGCCGTCACGTGGCCGCCCACGACGATCGTCGATCGCGGGGAGTGCTCGCGAACCAGGCGGCACATCTCCCGGACCTTGCCCAGGTTGACGATGATGCTCGTGATGCCGACGATGTCGTACGCGTGCGAGGTCAACTCCTTGACGAAACGCTCGCGCGTGGGAAAGTCGAGCACGGTGCATGGCGCCGAGATGTTCCGCTGGAGCAGCATGAGGCTCCAGCTCCGGTGGAACATCCGCAGCGAGAACGGCCCCTGCGCGCGCGTCACCTGGTTGTGGTACAGCTCCATCGGGTTGATGGCCCGGCTGCCGTACTCGTCATCTTGCGCGAAGGGTTTGAACACGGAAGCAAGGAGAACGTGAGCGCGCGTGCCGTTCGGGTGTGGCGACATGAGCAAGCCCTCTGGCTCCCGATTGTAGAGAGCCGCGCGCTCGCCAAATGTAATGGTTCTGTACTAGTGCGGCCAGATAATGAAGGACTTCGGGACGGGGCAGGGCACCCGCATCCAGAACGCGAGCGCCGGCGCGACGCTGAAGATTAACAACGCCACCATCGTCAAGCCCGACATCCCCGCCAGCAACGGCGTGATTCACATCATCGACACCGTCCTGCGGCCGCCACGCCTTCGCTCGCGGCTCGCTGCCCGCTCTCGATGGCGGCCCGCGCCATGTTAGCCAATGCCTCAAGCCGGGCGGGACCAAGATGTTTTCGGCGGGGATCCACCCCCCTGGCCCGCCCGTCCCGATTACGCTGACGGACCAACCCCATCACGCACATGCCTGGCACCAGGTCCGGATCGACCCAGCGCAGGATGCGATTCGATTGGACGATCCCGTGCGTCCCTCGTCGCGCAGATGCTCGATGAAGTCGGCGGGCTGAACGAGCCTCGCATCGGGGGTGCGGCAGACAAACGCCTGCGCCGCTCCGACGTGAGTGGTGACGGAATGTCGCATCAGCGGACCGAGCCCCGCGCCGCCGGAACGGCCGTGCTCCGCTGCATGAGCAGAAAGGCCGCAAGATCTGCGGCATCACCCGGCGCTAGCCGGGGCCACGCGCCACCGGTACGGCGCAGCTCCTCTTCCATTCGGGGAGCGTGGTTCCACATCGCCGTGAAGATTGCGATGGGATCGGTCAGCCGCGGAGCCACGCGCAGGTCTGGCCCGATGCCACCGGTGCTTCCGACGCTGTGACAGATGGCGCAGCGGTTGGTAAACACCTCGTGGCCACGGGACGGGGTGCCACTAACGCCCGCGTCGTTGACGAAATACAGGTAGGCGATGATGTCCGCCATCTCCTGCCCTGAGAACCTGACGGACGGAATGGCCCGGCGGGCGAATTCGGCAGCCATGCCCTGGCTGTGATTCCACATCGATCCGGCGATCGCGGTCACGGGGCGCATCATGTCGCGCTCAGGTACGCCGAGGTCGGGACCGCCGCGCCCGCCTTCGCCGGCGACCATGTGACAACGGATGCAGCGTGTCGCGGCAAACAGCTCGCGCCCATGCCTTGGGCTCCCCGGCTCGACATACACCCGCTCGTCTGCCGTACTGGCGCCCGCCTGGAGGAACGCCAGCAGATCGCCCAGCTCGCGCCCGTCGAACTGGGAAACGGCAGCCCGCGCCGTCGCATGAGAGCAGCCATTTCGGTCCCGTGGTTCCACATCGCCTGCGCCGTCGAAGGGGATGAAGGGGTTGAGCAGAGTCCGAGAAGGAGCGTTATGCTAACCGCGAGACGGCCCTAATGTGTCCTATCGTCTCACTGCCGGCGTACCACGCGGTCGCGCAGCGCTTGCGCGACTGACGGGCCCGCGAGGCACAGCAGAGACACAGAGACCAGTTGACCAAATGGCGAAAAGCCAACCCTGATAAGGGCGGCGGCAGCGTCGCTGAGGGGCACTGCCTTCTGACCGAATCAACGGCGACGACCCATTCGAGGTGACAAATCGATGACCGCCGAACGTCCGACGCGCGCGGAGTTCTCGGAATGGCTGCGTTTCGTCCAGCGACAGACACATGTTTTCAGTCGTTGGCCGAGCCTCGTTGTTCAACAAGCCGCAAATGAAACCGTGGCATCAGTGGTAGGGGGCGCCGCAAGACATAGAGTCGCATCAGAACGTCGGCCGCGCGCCTGGCTCAAGAGGCGAAACGTCCCCGAGAGGCGCGACCATTGTCTGCTTACGCTTCCGGCTTCAGGTATGTACCTGCGCTCATGCGCGTGGTCCGCCGACGGCCGCAAAGTGCTGGGTGCAGGCGGTTATATTCACGTGTGGGATGCGGTCACGGGCGCTGAGCTTGAACGCCTCGACATTGCCGGGCTCACGGCAGCACTCTCCCCGGATGGCGTAACGGTCGCGATTGGACTTGATGCCATCCGCGATCGCCGCGACTCCGGCCTTTCGGTCTGGTCGCTGGACACCAGCGAAGTCAAATGGCTACCCGATGCGCCTGCGAGCGTAACTTGCTGTGCCTTCTCGGGTGATGGCCGGTGGCTCGCGACCGGAGGGGCAGACGGCAGCGTCATTCTCTGGAACGTCGCCCGGATTGCGCACGAGTGCAGCTTGGGCAGCCATCAGGGTTCGGTTACCGCCTGCGCGTTTGCCTCGGACGATTGCGAGGTGATCTCAGTCGGTGACGACAATACGGTGCGCAACTGGACCGGGGACGAGGTCCGGAGCGTGGCACTCGACGATCGCTGCAGCGGCTGCGCCGTTTCGCCTGACGGTCGATTGGTCGCCGTCGGCTCTGGCGGCAAGGTGCATGTGCTTGATCGGGCCACGTTCGAGCCGGTCGCTCAAACCGAGTGTCTCAGGATCACGAGTCTTGCATGGTCGCCCAATGGCGGCTCCTTGGCCGCAGGCACGGGCGACAAACTCGTCCATCTTTGGCGAGCGCCCGAGATGCGTCCGCTCGCGATCTTCGCCGGACACGGCGATTTCGTGAACGCGTGCGCGTTCTCTCCAGATTCGACGTTGCTCGCCAGCGCTTCCGAGGATGGAACGCTCAAGCTTTGGGATCTGTCCGCACCCGAGACGTTGACCGCCGAGACTATCGAGACCAGCTGGGTCACTGCCTGCGCCGTGTCGCCCGATCTCCGACACGTCGCCTCCGAGTCACTATCACGCTCATTCAGAATTCGCGAGTCCACGTCGGGGCACGATGTTGCGGTTCTGCCCCCGCAACACACCGATTCGCTTGCATTCACGCCCGACGGACGGATGCTGATTTGCGCGTCAAGTAACGGTCTGAATAGTATTGATTCCGCAGAAGGCTGGGTGGTCAAGCGACATTGCGCTATTGACGGCGCGACAGCTTGTGCTGTCTCACCGGACGGTATTGCGGTCGCGGTTGGAGACGAAAACGGCACGCTGCGACTTCTGCAATGGGAGGATCGATGGGACGATCCGTCGCCTGTCCTTCTTCGCGAGCCCAGGGGACCACTCCCCATCCGGCAAGTGTCGTTCGCGCCGGACGCCTTTCGAATCGCCGTGGTGGACACAGACGGCCTTGCTATTTGGGATCGTTTCCGCCACCGTCTGGTCGGACGCACCGCCAACGCGTCCTGGACAGTCGCCTACTCCCCCGATGGGCGCAGTCTGGCAACCAATGGAGCAGACGCGAATATCGATGTGCTGGACGCGCGCTCGTTGCAGCCGATTCGTACACTGAAATCGCCCGTGGAACCAATGGCTGTCAGTTTCAGTCGCGACGGCCGATGGCTGATCGCCGCCACCGGTAATCTCGTCCGCAAGGGCGCAGATCTGGGATTTAGCGACGACCAAACTCGTCTACATTTTTCCGGTTGAGGGGGCTGCGCAGTCGATCGCGGTCGGCGGCGCAGACGGATGGCTCGCTGCAGGCACAAGTAATGGGTTGACACTGTTGCTCCAGCCGATTGGCACCGCACCAGGACCGCCTATTGTCACCGCGCGCGTCGAGACCGGGCTGCCCGTCATGGTTCGTTGCGCCTGGTGTGGCGAGACGGTCGCAGTAGATCCGCAGGTGTCCGCGATCATTTGCGACGAATTCGATGCGACGGCCTGGCGTGACAGCCCATGCGCCGGTTTACCGGATACCGCCTGGGAAGATCCGCGTCTGACTTCAGCTTGTCCTCAATGCGGAAACGCCCTCCGCTTCAATCCGTTCGCGCTCGACGTGGATCGTCTTCGCATGCCGACCAGTGGTCCTCGGTCGTCGCCGCCATGGCTCGCGCCACCACGCTACTGCACCTCGTGCGGCGCGAGGCTCGCCGAAGCTATCGATGGTCGTTGCACCTGTGGCGTTCAAGTAGACGTCGCGGACGATGTGACGCCTCGTCCGTGCTTTCGGTGTGCTGGAAAGGTACCTGGCCTGGCTCGCTTCTGCCCGTCATGCGGTGCGGACCACTTTTGGATTCGACCAAGCGAGTCATAAGAGCCCGTGTGAGCAGAGCGCCGTCAGTGATGGGTGGCAATGCGAACGGTGCCGCTGCATGTCAGATAGGCCGGCCGGCACTCCTGTTGCTATCTTTTCTGAGAAAGGGAGGACAGCCATGTCACGCGGGATTGGTGCTCGCCTGCCCCGCCCGCCCCCACCGCTCCCGATGGAACCCGCAGATCCCTGGTACGACGACGATGTCAAAGGGCAAAGCTAAAAGCCAAATACCAAAGCCGGTTGCCGATATGATGCGCGTCATGTTTTTCCAACCTGACGTGCTCGCCGGTCGCGCGGTCATCAGCCGATCGCGGATCGTATCTGTCCGACTAAGAGCTGCTTGTGACCCTTGCCGCCGGCGCTCGACTCGGGCCGTACGAGATCCTTTCCGCACTCGGCGCGGGCGGCATGGGCGAGGTCTACCGCGCTCGCGACACTACAGGCGGCAGACGGCACGAGAGAAGTTGAGCGATTGACCGACAGCCCGACGTCGCAGCGGCCGTACAGTTTCACGCCCGACGGTACGCGGTTAGTGATACGGGTACGCCGATCCGACGCGAGGTGGGGGCGCTGCGGGCGAGGGCGCGGCCGTCCTCGCGGTCCTGCCGATGCGTGGCGACCGACGCGTGGCGGACTTGGCGCAGCCCGTGATTCTTGGACTCAACGCGGAAGTCTCCCCCGATGGACATTGGGTGGCGTATCAGTCACGTGAGGGGAGGACAGGAGCAGGTGTACGTGCGCCCGTTTCGGGGACTCAATGAGCGGCGGTGGCAGGTGTCGACGAATGGAGGACGCGAGCCGCTCTGGGCGCGCAGCGGCCCTGAGCTGTTCTACCTGGCCCGGACGGCACGCTGATGGGAGTGCCGATCGAGGCCGGCACGGGTGAAACGAGCTTCGCAGCCGGTATTCCTGCCGCCGTGATCGCCGCCGGTGCGTACTACACGGAGACCGTATTTCATCGCGGCCGTACGTATGACGTCTCTTCCGACGGCGCTCCGTTTCTCCGGATCAAGACCGGCGAGACCGGCCTAGAGGAAAGCGCTGACTCGAGAAGGTTCGTCATCGTCGAGAACTGGTTCGAAGAGCTGAAACAGCGCGCGCCTTCAACGAAATAGCGAGGTCGTGTCCAATCCGCAGATCCTCTCATCCGGTGCCCGACCAACCGTTACCTCATATGGTAACATCTTAATTCGGTGGGCAAGTATCGGCGTGGCGGGTACGTCTTCATCGCGTGGAAAGGCGACCATCCGCCGCGCCACGTGCATGTCTATCGCGATGCGAAGCTGATCGTGAAGTGGGACTTAGACAACCAGAAGGCGATGAAGGGCGCGGCGACTCGGCGCATTCTGGAGCTGATCCGCGAGCTGGAAGCAGAGGGCCTGCTGTGAAGATCCGCTCTATCAGGCAAAACAATCGGAAGAAGGTGTTCGAGGTCCGGACTTCGACGAAGAAGCTCGTGTTCCCTTTCTCGGAGGCGGCACCGACACCAACGACCGAAGACCGGGTCACGGAGCTCTCCGTCGACGCGGAAGCAGGCCGGGAGGCGTTTACCTACGCCCTCCATTCCGGTCGCACCGGCACGGTACACGTCGAGCAGGTGCTCGAGTACAACCAGGATCCGACGTACCTCCGCGATCTCCTCATGTACCGACTGACGCTCGAAGCACAAAAGCGCGTCGCGGAGAGCCCACTCTCAAAACGAGAGATCGTGCGCCGGCTGGGGACGTCGGCGGCGCAGCTCTATCGCCTGCTCGATCAGACAAACTACCGCAAGTCTGTCGATCAGCTGCTCGCCCTGCTGCAAGTGCTCAACTGTGACGTTGACCTCGTGGTTCGGACGAAGACTGCGTGACGCGACAACGCCGTCGAAGGGGATAAGGGGTTGAGCAGAGTCCGAGAAGGAGCGTTATGCTAACCGCGAGACGGCCCTAATGTGTCCTATCGTCTCAGGTCGAAGTAGCACGGTCGCCTATTCGGCTCGGAGTGTCATCATGGGATCCACCCGCGCCGCATGCCGCGCCGGCAGCCAGCTGGCCGTGACTGTCACCAGCGTCAGCGCCGCGAGCGCTGCCGTGAGCGTCAGCCAATCGATTCCTTCGACGAAGTCCACGTTGTGAGCGATCACCTGCGCCAGGGCGAGGGCCACGGAAAGCCCCACAGCGAGTCCGAGGGATGCCCAGATGGCCGTGCGGCTGATGACGAGCGACACGACCTCCCGTGCCTTGGCGCCGAGCGCGATGCGAATGGCAATCTCGCGCGTCTGCTGCCGCACGGAGTACGCGATGACGCCGTAGATCCCGAGGCTCGCGAGGAGCAGCGCCAGCGCGCTACAGACGGTGAGGATGCCCATGATCAGCGGGACATCCGCCACGTCGGACATCACCACCTGCTCCATCGTCCGCACTTGATAGAGGGGCAGCGCCGAGTCGAGGCTCCGGACGACATCTTCAAGCGCATACCGGATGGCCAACGGCTCCCCGACGGTCCTGACCAGCAGTGACATCTCGCGCACCGAATTCTGGGCGTGGGGCAGGTATACCTGCGGAGCGGGGGGCGCGCCGAGATCGTCATTGCGCACGTCGGCGGCAACGGCGACCACGTCGAGCCACGGCGATCCATCCATGCCGAGCCGGATGCGCTTCCCGATCGCCTCCCGGCTGTCGCCAAGATAGCGTGACGCGAACGTGTCGCTGACGATGGCGACAGGCGGCGCGCCGCGCGCATCGCCCTCGGCAAATGCTCTCCCGCTGGACAGAGGTATCCGTAGCGTCCGGAAAAAGGCAGGCGTCACAATGAGATCGAACGCCCACGGCCCATCGCGCGCTGTGGCGGGTCGCCCTTCGATCTCAACGGTCCGGTTCGCGTTCAGCACGCCGCCGGCGAGAGGCAGCCGGGTGGTGGCGGCAGCCTCCAAGACGCCAGGCAGGCGCGAGATTCGCGCAATCGCCTCCTCATAGAACGCAGCCGCCCGTTCCGGATTCGCGTATCCCGTGGCCGGCAGCGAGAGCCGCGCGGTGAGCACGTTGTCGGCATCGAAGCCAGGGTCGGCATTGAGGACCGCGATGCCCGTCCGGATGAACACGCCGGCGACGATGAGCAGAGCAGCGGCCAGCGCGATCTCTCCCGCGACGAACAGCTGCCGCATGCTCACGCTGGCGAGACGAGCGGAGATTCCAGAACCAGCCTTCATATCCTGAAGCCGCAGAGCAGAGGCCTGCACCGCTGGCGCCGTGCCGAAGACAAGGGCGGCAGCCATCGACACCACAGCCATAAACAGGAGCGTCGGCGCGTCTATCCTGACACGCTCTGCGAACGGAGTCGCGCCAAGGACGGTGCTCCGCAGGAGGTCGTTGGCCAAGACCGCGATGAACAAACCTACGAGGCCGCCAAGCCCCGCGAGCACGACGCTCTCGGTGAGGAACTGCCGGATCAGCCGCCCGCGTCTCGCGCCCAACGCAATCCGCACGGCGATTTCCTGCGTGCGCGACAGGCCTCGCGCCAGCAGCAGGTTCGCGATGTTCGCGCACCCGATCAGCAGGATGAACACGACCGCGCCGGTGAACACGGAGAACAAGACTTTCGCGTCAGGCCCGAGAAACGCGTCGAGCAGCGGCACAACGGCAACCGTCCATCCGGCGTTAGTCTCCGGGTAGTCGCGGGCAAGCCGTGCCGCAACGCCCGCCAATTCGGCGCGAGCCACCTCGATTGTCGTGTCGGATTCGAATCGGCCGATCACGAGCAGGTCGCGACGGCTGCGATCTCCTCGCGCCTCCTCCGTTGTGAGCGGCGTCCAGAGATCAACGGGCAGGAGTGAAACCGCATCTGAGGCGACGCCAACCACCGTGTACGGCTCGCCGTCGAGCGTGATGTCTCGCCCGATAATGCCGCGATCGCTACCGAAGCGATTCGTCCAGAATCGACGACTCAGCACCGCGACACGCGAGACGCCGGGGGTTTCTTCGTCGAGGCCGAACAGGCGTCCTTCTGCGGCGGTCGCTCCCAGCAGCCGGAAGAATCCCGCGGTCGCACGCATCGCCGCCACGCGTTCCGGCGTACCGGCGCCGGCGAGGTTGTAACTTGCAGGCAGAGCGGCTGTCAGCTCCTCGAATGAGGTGGTGGCCAATCGCCAATCTTCGAGATCGGCTACCGATGTCGCACTCCGAGTGATCCCGCGCGTTGGGCTGACGGACCAGATGACTGTCACCCGCTCTGGCGCATCGACCGGGAGACGCGCAAACAGTGTCGCGCGCAGCCATGTGAACGTTGCAGTGTTGATGCCGATACCGAGGCCGAGCGTCAGGATCGCCACAGCGGCGAAGACCGGGCTATTGCGGAGTTGCCGAAATGCGTAGCGCAGGTCTTGCCAAAGATCGTCGAGCAAGTGTCCGCTAGTAGGACCCCCAGTCGTGATTCGGGGCGGCTGATGCGCTTGTCGCAGCGGCGTCATGTAGCGCGCCAGGAGGTTGCCCTCCCTGAACTCGGCCAGCGCCGATTCCGTCGCCTCGTCCTCCGGCACCCCGGCCGAAACCAACTCTCGCCAGCGGTCTTCCAGGTGTTGAGAGAGCTCCTCGACAACCTCGTTCTCGCGGGTCGGCGAGAGCGGGACTGACGCGAGTCGCGCGCGCACCTCGCGCGCCCAGCCTGCCCTGAGCGACGCATCGCTCTTCGGAGTCGAAGGGTCAGGCATGTTCGTCCCCTGTGACCCGCCGGACCGCCTCCACGAATGCGGCCCACGTTTTCCGCTGCTGCGCGAGCACACGCCGCCCTTCCGCCGTGACCTTGTAAAACCGGCGGCGTCGCTCGTCAGGTTTTTCGACCCACGTCCCTTTGATCCAGTCACGCTCCTCGAGGCGGTAGAGCAAGGGATAGAGCGAATCGATGTGGAACGTCAGCTCCCCGCGAGATCGCGTGTGGATCAGCTTGCTCAACTCGTAGCCGTGCCTGGGCCGCGCGTCGAGCAGCGACAGGATGAGCAGCTCGGCGGATCCTCGCTTCAGCTCGCGGTCGAGCGCGCGCGCGTTGATATCTGACATGAACAGATAGTATGTAGACAGGCCTTCGGTGTCAACTGTGCCTGGGTTCCCTCCCCTCCTGAGCCCGCCGACGAGGACCGAGACGCGCCGTTCCGCGCCCTGCACTCGTGATCGCTGCTCGGCCGTCGAAGGGAGAAGGGGGAGCAGAGCCCGAAAAGGAGCGTTATGCTAACCGCGAGACGGCCCTGATGTGTCCTATCGTCGCGAGCCGCGCCGGATCCGACGCGAAGGCCTCCGGCAGGATCTTCAGCGCGACGTCCCGATCCAGCTTCGTATCGCGCGCGCGATACACCTCGCCCATCCCGCCTGCGCCAAGTTTCGCAAGGATCGCATACGGACCGAGACGCTGCCCGATCATGTCCTCGCTTCTCTGGCCTCGGGAGACGTGCCGCCCAGCCTCCCTCCGCGACGCCTGCCGCAGTCCGCCGGAGGGGCGGGAGCTCCCTAGACGCCGGGAGGTGGCGAGCGGAGGCGGGTCCCCCGGCGCCGAGCGGCAACATCATTCGATAGCGGCCGAAGCGGAATCCGGCGGTGAGCACCATGGGTGCTGCGGGTCACCGCGGATCATAGCGCAGCCCGAACTGCCCAACGGGAGCAGGGCTGCACCCGAACCGGTGCGTGGGCAGCGCGACACACATGGCGCGGGACTACGGCAGGCCGTACGGCCAGTGCACCGTGACGGTCCACGAGTGAATCAGCGAAGCGCCATCGCGGACAGGATTCGAGCGAAGTGCGGGTGCTCACGCAAGGCGTCGAGTCTCGGCTCCTGATGCGCCCAGACGAGCAGGCCTTCGCGCTCACGCGCCGCCATCTCCAGCCACTCCACGGCGCGGCCAGATTCCCCGAGCGCGACAGCCACCAGAGCCATCTGATACGCCGAGACGAAGCCCTTGCCCTTGCCGGCCTGCACGAGCTCGTCACGAACGCGCCGGGCCTCGCTCCGCCGGCCCGCGGCTGCGAGGATGCTGGCCAACTCGGCACGAAGCGTGGACTGCCCGCCCGAGAGTTCAACGGCGGTTTCGAGCGCCTTCACCGCCTTGTCGAACGCGCGTTGCTGGCTGAGGGCCAGCCCCATGTACCAATGCGGGTGAAACGATTCGGGACGCAGATCGGCTGCACGCTGCGATTCGGCGATAGCCTCGTCGTAGCGGCGCCCCATGTACCACGTCCACCCGAGATCAGATGCGGCCACAGCATCGAGCGGGTCGATCCGCTGCGCCTCGCGAACCAGTCGCGCCGCGTCGTCGAAGCGGCCTGTCGCCGCGAAGAACATCGCGCCCCAGTGTCTCGCGTCGACGTTGCTGTCGTCGAGCACTACCGCGCGCGCGAACATGCGTTCGGCGGCCGCCCAATCCCATTCCCATCGGAAGGCGACGAGTGCGCGCTGGGTGTGTGCATCCGCGAGCCCGGCGTCGAGGGCCAAGGCTCGCTCCGCGGCGGCCTTCGCCGCCGGCGCCGCCACGGCCGGCTTGACGACACCGTAGATGTGCAGCAGGTTGTGCGCCTGGGCCAAACCCGCCCACGCGCGCGTGTAGGTGCGATCCTTTTCGATCGCCAGTTCGAAAAGTTCGATCGCCTGCTGCAAGTCGCTTTCGCGCCGCTTGGAGAGATGGAACCTGCCGCGCTGATAGAGACGATAGACCTCCTGGGCGCGCCGTTGTCCCGCGTCGAAGCGAAGATTCAGCGTCTCAGCCACCTCGGCCGCGATGTTCTCCTGGGCGAGATCGATCTCGCTCAATCGGAGCTTGTATTGTTTGCCCCACTCCTGCCGCATGCGGGCCACATCGATGAGCTGGAGGTTGAGCAAGAAATCGAGGATCTTGACCTGACCACGCGAATTTACGAGCGTGTTGGCCGGCTTGAGGTCCCGATGCACGATGCCATGGGCGTGGGCTTCATCGAGCGCGTCGGCGATCTGCGCGGCATAAGTGAGGACGTCGGCGATGGGCATGCCGCGGCTCCCGATCCGCGTCCGTAAATCCTCGCCCCGGATGTACTCCATCGCGATGAAGTGCACCTCGTCTGCGACGCCGATTTCGTAGACGTGCGCGATGTTGGGGTGATTGACGCTCGAGGCGGTCTTGGCCTCGCGCACGAATCTCGCCAGACGGTCGGGATCGCTGGCCAGGCTCGGCGTGATGATCTTGATGGCCACTTCTCGATCGAGCCGGCTATCTCGCGCGAGGTACACCTCGCCCATTCCGCCCGATCCGAGCGGACGGATGACTTCATAGAAACCGAGACGCGTGCCCTGGACGAGCGCCATCAGCGGTCGGAGCCACCGCGATTCTATACCGCCTATTCAGACGGTTGAGCGGACGACAGTCCCGATCGCAAAACAAAGAGCCCACCTGCGTCCTAGCCCCCCCAATTCCGCCGAACATGCCATCCTCGAGCGGCTCACGAGCGCGCGGCCCGGAGCACCTCGGCGGACAGGCTGCCACGTCTCCGTTGGCGGCGGCCCCGGACGGGCCGGCGCCGTGCCGACGGCCAGCGTTCGAGGACACCGACGGCTCCTCGCGCCTCTGCTCGAGAGAGCGACGATTGAGCCAATCCCGCCAAACTCCCAGAATGTCGCGAACCTTGCGAGATTGGAGCTCCGAGCGGCCGGCCTTGCCCCGACGGGCTCATGCCGAGCGGGCTTTCGGGATCGAGGGCCAGCGCCCGGCGCGCGCGAGCTGCTCGAAGAGGCGCACGAGGACTGCGTCGAGGCGGGCTACCTGCTCCTTCCGTTGAAGGGGGAGAAGGGGTTGAGCAGAGTCCGAGAAGGAGCGTCATGCTAACCGCGAGACGGCCCTGATGTGTCCTATCGTCATGGCGTCGACGTCGATGGCCAGGAACGCCTCGCCCAGGTATCCTTCCCTTGCAGCTCAGCCGGAACCTAATGCCTGATCACCCTCGCCCGGCGTTTGTCTGGCTCGTGGCCCTGCTATCCAGTGTCTACGTCGCCTTCCTGGCGTTCGCGATCTACGCGATCGCGAGTCATTACGGCGTCATCAAGGATCCCGGTTGGACCCTTCGCCCCACCGACAGCGGGTGGTTCGTGTCGGAGGTCGAGGCCGCCGGCCCCGCGGCCGGGCAGGTTGAAATCGGGGATCGGCTCCTCGCGCTCAATGGGGACGAGCGGGCCGCGGTGCTTGGCACGTTTCAGTTCCGCAACGTCGCCGGCGGTGACACCTACCGCGTGGACTTCGAGCGTCGCGGCCGGCGCGTGTCGCTCGAGCTCCCGCTGCTGATCGTCTCTGGCCGGTACCTCGACCCGCTGATGGCGCTGAGCGGCGTGGCGTTCTTCGTCTGCGGCGCCGGGCTGGCGCTGCTGCGTCCGCGCGATCCGCAGGTGCGCCTCATCGGCATGCTGATGATCTGCGTCGCATTCGCCGTGCTCATTGCGTCGATGAGTTCACCTCGTCACTTCCTATCGGGCTGGCAGCGCCCTGTGTACTTCCTGATGGTCGCGACGGGGCTCTGGATGTGGACCTTCCCGATGACCTATCACGTGTTCAACCGGTTCCCCGACTGGAAGCCCGCGAACCTGCCGTCGCGCACGGTTCAATGGCTGCTGTACGGGATCGGCACGACGATTGTCTGGCCAATGGCGATCATCGCCGACCTCGGCCTCGACGTCTTCGACGCGGCGACTGGCTTCCTGTTGGAGCATCCGCGGCTCTACCTCACCTCGGCGCGGATCAGCGGGAGCAGGGGACGCGGCACGTTCTTGTTCATGGTGGTGTGCCTGGCGTTGGCGCTGATCGCGAGCGCGCGCAATTACCGGCACCTCGACCGCGAAGACAGCCGGCGCCGCATCCGGTGGGTGCTGGCCGGACTGACGATCGCACTGATTCCGTTCATCGTGCTGACGTTCGCGTCGCGCGTGACCGATTGGATCAGCGACGCGAACTACCGCTTCTACATCCCGATCAGTGTCCTGGCGTTGCTCTGCATCCCTGCGTCGATCGCCATGGCAGTGTGGAAGGAGCAACTGTTCGACATCCGCGTGCTCGTCCGGCGCGGCTTGCGGTATCTGTTCGCGCGCGCGGCGCTCAGAACGCTGCTCGCGCTTCCCGTTGTCGTGCTGGCGTTCTCGATCTTCTCGAATCCGGACCGCACGATCGGCCAGCTGCTCACGCAGGGCTCAGGCTGGATCAATCTCGTGCTGATCGGCGCGGTCGCGCTGGCGCTGCAGTCGCGTGAGCGGCTGCAGACCTCGCTCGATCGCCGATTCTTCCGCGAGGCATACGAGCAGGAGCAGGTGCTGATGCACCTGATCGACGAAGTCCGCCAGCTGGATTCGCTCGCCGACGTTGCGACGCTCGTGAGCAGGCGCCTCGAGTCGGTGCTGCATCCGGCATCGCTGCACATCTTCTATCGCGCCGAGGAGCGCAGCGATCGCTTCGACGGCCATTCATCGTCCGGTGTCGTGAGCGGTGCACAGTTGAGCGCACAACCGTCGCTGCTCCGCCTCCTGGAGCGGGACAAGATGATCCGCGACGTCCCCGCCGGCGTGGAGCGCGTGCTGCCGGATGAGGAGCGGCAGTGGCTGACGAGTCTCGGCGTGCGACTGATCGGGCCAATTGCGGGCACGCGCGATCAACTCGTCGGCGTCCTGCTGCTTGGTGAGCGGAAGTCGGAGGAACCGTATTCCGCGACCGACCGCCGTCTTCTGCAAGGGCTCGCCACGCAGATCGGCCTCGTCTACGAGAACCAGCAGCTGCAGGAGCGTATCCGCCGGGACGCCGACGTCCGGCGCGACGTCCTCGCGCGGATCGACGAACGCAGCATCAGCTTGCTGAAGGAATGCCCTGCGTGCGGGCGCTGCTTCGATGGCGCGGCCGAGCGCTGTGAGAGAGACGGCACCGAGCTCGCGTTGACGATGCCGATCGAACGGACGCTCGACGGCAAGTACCGGCTCGATCGCGCGCTCGGCCGCGGCGGCTTCGGCGCCGTCTACGAAGCCGCGGACCTGCGACTGCATCGTCAGGTCGCCACGAAGGTCATGATGGGGTCGCTCTTCGGCGACCAGATTGCGCTCCGGCGCTTCGAGCGTGAAGCGCGTGCGGCGGCGAAGATCGACCACCCGAACATCACGCGGGTCCACGATTACGGGACGGTCGGCTCCGGTGGCGCGTTCCTGATCATGGAGCTCGTCGCGGGACTGACCTGGCGGGCGGAGCTGCAGCGCTCCGGCGTGATCGCTCCGGGGCGGGCGTCGGCATGGTTCCGCCAGTTGCTCGACGGCCTGCAGTTCGCCCACTCGATGGGCATCGTCCATCGCGATCTGAAACCGGAGAATGTGATGATCGTCGGGGCCGCCGGCGGGACCGACGGCGTGAAGATCATGGACTTCGGGCTGGCGAAGGTGCTCGACGCCGGAACGGGCGTCACCGAGTCAGTGACCGTCGCCGGTACGGCAATGGGCACGATCGGTTATATGGCACCCGAGGTGCTGACCGGTGGCGTCGTCGACGAGCGGGCCGACATCTTTGCGAGCGGCGTGATGGTGGTCGAGACGCTGACCGGTACGCGCCCGTTCACAGGCACGAGTCCGGAGCAGGTCCTGATGGCCCTGCTGCGCAGCGAGTATCACCTGCGCGGCGATTCCCCAGAGATCCGAGCGCTCGATGCCATCGTCCAGCGCTGCCTCGCCAAGGATCCACGCGACCGATACGGCTCGGCGGCGGAACTGGCGCACGATCTCGTGCCCGCGTTGGCGCGGTCGGAAACGCCCGGCGCGCGACTGGAAGATCCCGGGGGATCCGCGGCGGATGGATCGACGTTGATGACGCGTCCCGACGGCGCGTAGGCGTTGTTCGTGACGTCGTAGCGACTCGATCCTCGCTGTCGTGAGGGGAGGGGCTGACGAGGGGCTGAGAACGGGCGTTCTCAGACCCACGTCCCCCGCACACGGCCAAAACCCAGGGGTGTTTTCCGGTCCGATGCCATGACGTCTCGGCAGACGGTCGATTTCTGGTGCGCGATCCCGTCGCCGCCCGGGCGTTGGTTTGCTTACGGTTCGCCGGTGGCAGAATCTGCAACGTCGCCACCGCCCCGATCGCATAGGATTTGCTACGTTCCCGACAGATGCTGACGTCCGACACCGAAGCCTGAAGATGGTCGGCCGGGTACGTTCCCATTACCGCGTCCTGGACAAGCTGGGCGGCGGCGGCCCGCCTCCGCTCGCCCGTATGCCGTGCGAGCTTCGGCGAGGTCTCGCCGTAGCCAAGGAGGCGAGGACGTGATCGGGCAGAGACTGGGCCCTTACAACGTCCTCACAAAGCTTGG
>JBQTIE010000364.1:0-4734 GCA_052389315.1 Acidobacteriota bacterium | reverse complement strand
GCAGCGGCGAGCGCTGGGGCGCGACGCGTTCGCGGCCCTGGCGGCACACTTCGGCGGCGGACCTGGGGGGCGCGCGCCGCGCCGGAGAGACCCCCGGCGTGGGCGCGCGCCACATCGCACGTGACGCACCTGCTCTTCGAGTTCGCGAAACGGTCCGCGACGCCGAGCGACTCTCATGATCGACCTACGATCCGACACCCGTCGGATGTGCCGTCCTTTCTCGGTCGGCGCGATGGTGTCGTTCGTCGACGCGTCAACGGCGGCAACCGCCGGCACGGCTCGAGTGACCGCGATCGAGCCGAAGTCGGTGCTCAAGTCGAATCCGCTGGAAACTCTTGCCGCGCGGCGTGTTCGAGGCAACCGACTTGGACGGCAGTGAACGAGCCCGACTGAGGCGCATTCCAAGGCTGCTGAAACTTGGTGAGCGTCGATTCGTCGGTGTCGTAGAAGTTGACCAATGTCTCTCATCGTCTGTCAAACGCCGTTCGGCTGCGCTACGCTGATGGCACGTCCAGGGAGCGATTGCGCGCCGAACCAGGGGAGGCGAACATGCGGGACCGACGAGCATTCTTGAGAACCATGGCCGGCGCCGCCGCGGGTCTGGCGGCGATGCCCCGCACCGCGGTCACAAGCGTTGCCGCAGCGCAGGCGAACCGGCGCCAGGTGATGGTCGGCGGACGCCGGATCCGGGTCATCGACATGCACTGCCACTGCGCGATCCCGGAAGTGTCCGACGTCGTCAAGGGCACGCCGCTCGAGGCTGCGGCGGGCGCGGGAACCCTGGCCCTCGGCCCGCAGCGGCTCGCGCTGATGAATCAGCAGGGCGTCGACGTGCAGGCCCTGACCATCAACGGGTTCTGGTGGTACCGGGCCGATCGCGATCTGGCGCGCCGCATCGTCCGCGTGCAGAACGAGGGCCTCGCCGCCTGGGTCGCCGCCCATCCCGATCGATTCGTGGCGATGGCGTCGGTCGCGCTGCAGTACCCGGATCTGGCAGCCGAACAGCTCGACGACGGGGTCAGGCGGATCGGTCTGCGCGGTGCGTCGATCGGCGGCCACGTCAACGGCGAGGACCTCTCGCTGCCCAAGTACGATCCGTTCTGGGCCAAGGCCGCCGAACTCGGTGTGCCCGTGGTCATGCATCCGGGCGGGGCCACCAACATCGTCAGAGAGGACGCGCTGGGCGGACGCGGGGATCTGGGCAACATCATCGGCAACCCGCTCGAGACGACCTATTTCCTCTCCCGGCTGATCTTCGACGGCACTTTCGACAAGTTCCCCGCCCTGCGCGTCTGCGCCGCGCACGCCGGCGGCTATCTCCCGTCGTATCTGGGGAGGAGTGAGGTGGCCTGTACGGTGCGCGCCAACGCCAAGTGCGGCAACACGCGCAAACCGAGCGAGTACCTCAAGAGCCAGATCCTGATCGACACCATGGTCTTCTCCGAGGAGGGGCTTCGGCACCTGGTTGCCGAAGTGGGCGCGAGCCAGGTCGTCTACGGCACCGACGTGCCGTTCAACTGGCCGGTGACGGTGGATCTGGTGTTGAACGCGTCGTTCCTGTCCGACGCTGAGAAGGTCGCGATCCTGAGCGGCAATCTGATCAAGCTGTTGCGACTGAGCGAGTAGGAGGTACGGGCGTTCACCACGTCGCCGCTTCCATCGCGCCGCCTACCCCTTAAAACCCCCTCGTGTACACGAACTTCGCCGCCGCCTTCTGGTCGCGCGTGAAGAACCGCGTCGACAGCGGATCCTCGGCCCAGTTCTGCGTGTACACGAAATAGAAATCGTTGCCGGGCTCGAGGGTCCATCGCAGTCGGCCCTGCCAGCCGAGTTGCCTGGACAGCGAGTCGTACTGCACAGTGTTGACCACGGCCACCCACGGGCTGAACTGGGTGCTGCCTCCAAAGCGGACCAGCCGCGTGTCGAAGGCGCCTTCGGCCAGACGCACCTGGTTCCATTCGATCGCGGTCGTCAACCGAATGCCGTTGCGCGGACGCACCGTGACCTCGACGCCGGTCTCACGCCGATGGCCCGAGTAGAACTCGCCCCAGCGGACGTCCGGCGAAATCGAGATCATCCGCCGAGCGGCGGTGTTGAACGACGCGCGATACCGCATGAAGCTGTACTCGCGCCCGACGGGCAGGACGACGCCCCGGACGATTTCGAAGTCGGCATCCAGACGCTCGTATTCCGGCAGCACCTGGATCTGGAACCCGTCACCCGAGTGCAGGCTCACGTCGAGCACCGTCAGGTCCGACTGTCGATAAAGGGCCGCCCCTTCGGTGTCGGTCTGGATGTCCACGTTGACGCCGAAGCGGAACCGACGGATGTAGGGATGCGATCGCGGCCGCGGTGAGAAATCCACGACAGGGTTCCAGCGGCGGTAGCCGGTGCGCTGCTTGAACCCGACGGCCGGATCGTGGTTCCGTGGAATCTCGCGAAACGACAGGCGCGCGTTCCACAGATCGTTCGGGTAGGCAAGGCGCCAGCCGTACGCGAGCTTCTCGCCGCGCGTCCCAATCGGGTTCGTGTTCCAGACGAAGAACCCGCTCAGCTCGAGGTTCTGCGTGCCGCGGAACTGCGAGGTCGCCAGGCTGAAGTCCAGGCCCGCCGTGTGACGATCGGACACGACGCCGTCGAGGTTCGATCGCCGGGTGTACATCGTCCCGACATAGGACTGCGTCAGCAGCCGGCGTTTGACGCGCACGACCGTGAAGTCCTCCGGAGACGTGGCCAGCTCACGGCCCGTGCGCACGTGGAGGAGGCCGATGTCCTGCCGGCCGGCCTGCCCGGTGAGCTTGCCGCCGACGTCGATCTTCTGCGGCTGCCCCGTCGGACTGAGGCCGATGCGCCGGCTGAAGAACGGCACGATGGCGTTGCCCGGCTCGCGCGAGAAGTCGAACGCGCTCGACCCTTCGAGGAAGAAGGCGCGTTTCTCGGGAAAGAACACCGAGAAGCGTGTCAAATTGACGATGCGATCGTCCACTTCGGTCTCGGCGAAGTCGGTGTTGACCGTCAGGTTCGCGCGCAGGGCGGGCGTCAGGTTGTAGAACACGTCGAGCCCCGCCGTCGCGCGCCCTCGCGCGCGGGTGGTCGCGCTGTCGGCCAGCGACGAGACGACATACGGTTTCACGTCGAGGCCGAGACCCTGGTCCATCTCCCCAAGGCCCGTGAGCAGCCCCGCGTTCGACATGCGGAACAGCCCCTGGTTGCGCAAGTGCCCCGACCACAGGCTCTCCTCGTTCTTGCGGCGCACGGTGCGCTGGAAATTGATGCCCCAGTCGGCGCCGTCGGCGCCGAAGTTGAACGTGCGGAACGGCAGCTCGATTTCAGCGGACCAGCCGCGATCCGTGCGGCGCACCCGCGCGATCCAGATGCCGTCCCACTGCTTGTTCGTGGCGACGCCCCCTCCACCGCCACTACCGCCGCCCCCTCCACCGCCGCCCCCTCCACCGCCGCCCGAGACGCCGCCGAGCAAGCCGTCGCCCATCGCGCCCGACGGGTTGATCTCGAAGAAGTACCCGGTCCGGCCGTCGAGGTAGGTGTCGATGGTCCACATGAACCGGTCGTCGGCCGAGAACGGCTGGTCGCGCTGCATCTGATTGCCGAACAGCTTGTCGGGCTCCGAGTCGAGGCACAGCACGCCGAGGTACAAAGCGTGCGGCGTGAAGACGACGCGCACCTCCGTGCGTTCGGTGGCCGGCCGGCCGTTGTCGGGATCGAGCTGCACGAAATCGGTGGCCGGTACGGCGCGCCGCCACGCCTCCTCGTCGAGCAACCCGTCGAGGCGAATGGATTCCTCCCCGGCCAGCGGCACGGCCGTGACGATGCGGTGGTCAGCGGACGCGGACACGAGCGCTTGCCGCGGATCGGGGGCCGTGGCCGGCCTCGCCGTCTGCGCCCACGCGGGCGCGGGCGCGGTGATCGCGACCAGAGCGGCAAGAATCAGGCGGAGCCTGGGCAACAGGGAACCGGGCATATCGTCCGCGTCGGGCTGTGGCAATCCTCGCAAGCGCCCGTACGGACGGTGCGTTGAGCCGGGGCGAAAAGGCCCGCGGCCGTTGGGGTCGCTACTCAAGCGTCCTACGCCAGCCGGGCCGGAGGAGCTTACCCGTGCTGGTGGACGTGATTGAGGACGAAGCGGCGTGACGCTGGCGACCGGGCCTCACCGTCAAATCCAATAGGCGAACTTCACCAGCACGGTGCTCGCAAGGGTGGGAAAGCGTCCGCGCCCGCCGCGTCCGCGGGCAAGACGACGTCCGCGTCACGTCCATCCGGGTTCCTCGTCAGGCCGGATGGCCAGGCCCGCTTTCACTACAAGTGGGGACGACACCACCGTCGAGCTGCGGATCACCCCCCAAACCCGGCGGCAAGGCCTCGCTGGTCGTCCAGCACATGAAGCTCGCGGCGCCTGAAGCCGTCGAGCAGCGACGCGCGCAGTGGCGCGAAGCGTTCGCTGCCCTGGCGGCGCACTTCGGCGGCTGACATAGGTGGCGCGCGCCACGCCGGAGCGACAACCGTGCTGGCGCGCGCCGCGCCCCGGGCCAGGCGTCTCAAGTCTCTTGCGCCCCACCAGATTTCGCGTTAGCGTTCCCCCTGTCGTCAACTAACCTTGATGTGACAAAAAACTCAGGCGGCTCTGCACTTTGAAATTGAAAAAGGCCCGCCGTTGTGGTTGAAAGGAAGCGCGACCAACCTTCCAGGTGCCACAACGAAAGGCCTTTGCGAGTGAGA
>JBQTIE010000363.1:0-12798 GCA_052389315.1 Acidobacteriota bacterium | reverse complement strand
TTGGGCGGTGAGGCTCCGCCTCGCTAGTGGCAGTATTGGTTTTGCCCGGCCTCCGGCCGGGCGAGAGTCTTGAAGGCCGATTGAAAAACTTGACTCATTCGTAAGGATTCTCGGCCTTCAAGACTCTGAGCGGGGCGGCTGCGCCTCGCGACAGTTCTTGAACCGCCAGCGCTCGACGGCGGCCGTCTGCGGCTCTTGGTCAGCCGCCGGTCGCGGTTGGCAAGGTCACTCGACGCTCGGGGCCGGCGGTCGTCCCGCGGCGCGCAGGGCCTTGAGGCGGGACTCTGCGGGCGCCCACCCGGGATTGCCGGCGATTGCCTCCATGTAGTGCTTGACGGCCTCCTCCCACCGACTCGCGGCCTCGTCGATGAGCCCGAGGTGATAGGCGATCCGCCAGCGGGGCGCTCCGAGGGCCTCGGCGGTGGTCAGTTCACGCACCGCCTCGACGAGCTGTCGGCCGAGATACAGGACTGCGCCATAGGTTTCGTGCAGCCCCGCGTGGTCGGGCGTCAGCGAGATTTGCGCTTCGAGGAGCCTTCTGGCAAAGGCGAGGTTGCCCTCCTCGGCGGCAATGCGCGCGCGCAGCACCCCGGCGTCGGGGTGCCGGCCCGGCTGCGCGAGCATCAGATCGAGATACTGCTGGGCGGCCGCTGGCTGCCGCTCGTCATACGCGAGCACCGCGTTGGCCATGAGCGTCGGCGCGTGCGTGGCACAGACGACGGCGAGCCGTTCGATCTCTCGTCGCAGGGGTTCACACCCGGCCGTGCACCCGGACGCGCGCAACTCCTCGAACGGCTTCAACACCGCGGCGAGCTGACGATCGGGATCGACGCACTCTTGACGCGCGAGCGGTCCGCGGGCGGCACAGGCGCTGGCCGCACACGTCGCCACGAGCACGAAGTGGAGCCGCAGGAGACCGCGCCTCATGCAGCTAGACGTCTTGAAAGGCCAGAACCCATGCAGTTGAGTCAAGTTTTGTGGACGGGCGGAGCCACGCCGGCTCTTCTCGGCGGTCTGTGGCGGAGCCTCGCTGGACATCTTCAATGGCCGGAAGTGTAACGAATGAAGCAAGCGTGGCACGCTGGCTGTCGGTCTCATTGGCCGGAGCGCAGCACGCTGTTGGCGACCTGCACCATCTGGTAGAGGGCCGGCGCCAACGTCGACAGGAAGACGCCGGGAAGAAAACAAATCACCAGCGGGAACACGAGCTTGACCGGTAGCGCCTGCGCATGGAGCAGCGCCTCCTCGCGCCGGCGCTGCCGGAGATCGGTCGCCTGGTGCTGCAGCGTCTCCGCGATGCTGGCACCGACCCGTTCGGCCTGCACCAGCGAGGAAGTGAAGCTCGTGAGCGCGGGCACGTGCACCCGGCGTGCCAGCTGGCGCAGCGCCTGACTCCTGGGCATCCCCGCGATCATGTCGAGCTGGAACTTCGTGAACTCCGCCATCAGGGGCCGCTGGGCGCCGCGTGCACGGACGATGTTGGTGAGGGCGGCGTCAAAGCCCAGGCCCGCTTCAGCCATGGTCGCCAGCATCTCCAGCGCGAGGGGCAGGTCCTGTTCGATGGCCCGCACCCGGGCCCGGCGTGCCGCGCGGACGGTGCTCATCGGCAAGAGCGTGATGAGGACGAAGAGAATCCAGCCTCCGCGCTGGAGCACGATGCCCAGCACCTCGCCGGCGCCGCCGGGGATGACCGTGACCTGCGCCACGAGCATGGTCTGAACCGTCACGCGGTACAGTTGTGCGCCGACCAGTCCCAGCAGCGCGCACCCGAGCGTGGCGCCGATGAACAGCGACACGGCATCGGGCCGGCGGAATCCCGCCTGCGACAGCCACGTGCCGAGCATCGTGTCCGTGTCCGAGGCTTCGTAGCTGAGCGCCCCGGTCTGCGCCTCGTCGTCGTGGAGCCGGCGCAGGGCGCGCTGCCGGCGGCTCCAGCTCGTCGCCACGAGCGAGGCGGCCAGCACGGTCACGACGGCGAAGACGAATCCCCAGGGGCGCATATGGGTGAGTCAGAACCGGCTTCGGCTCAAGCGAGACATCCAGATGAGGCCAACGGCCTGAAGTCCAATCACCCCCGCGACCAGCGCCGTCCCGATTGCGCTGCCGACGAAGGCGCCGAGCCGATCGGGGTTGGTCCGCCACATGAGGAAGGCCAACACGTAGGAGAGCACGAGGACCACGGCTACCGACGCATGCGCTTCGACGCCCTGGGCGCGCACCTGGCGCGACAGCTCGATGCGGTCGCGAATCGTGCGTCCGACGGTGGAGAGCGTGGTGGCGAGGCTGCCTCCGACCTCCCAATGGATGGCGAGCGAGGTGGCGAAGAGGCGGAACGTCTCGAGTGGCACGCGTGCCTGGAGATCGCCGACGGCGGCCCGCGGATCGTCGCCGAGTTTGATCCGCCCGGCGACCTCCTGCAGGTAGGGGCGAATGGGTGGTTCGGCCTCCTCGAGCGCCGATTCGAACGCGGCCAGCAGCGCCGAGCCTGCGCGCACCGAGCCGATGAGCAAATCGATCGCCGCGGCCAGCTGCGTTTCGATGAACGCTTCCTTCTGCTCGGCGATGTGCGCCTCGGCCATCGAGCTGAGCACGGCGAGGAGCACGCCGATCGCCGCGGCGATTCCCAGCGGAACCCCGGCGGCGAGCCACAGCAGGACGCCCACCGTCACTCCGGCGGTCGGCGCGAGCCACCGGTAGCGCGGCGGGAACGGTCGCACCGGCCGATGCGACACCGGCTCGCGATCGGCGACGCCCGCGGCCGCGATCATCTCGGCCAACCGTTCGAGGACCCGCCCGCGCGTGCGCCAGACGTACCACTGATAGGAGGTCGCGGCGAGCGCCCCGACCGCGATGCTCCATGCCACCGCCGCCCTCACGCGTCGGCCTCCCCGGTGCGCTGGAAGAGCGTGGCCGGGATCGCCACGCCCTGGTCGCGCAGCTCTTCGGCCATCCGCGGCACGACGCCCGTGGCCGTGAAGTGTCCGACGACGCGACGGCCCTGCCGTCCGTGGCGGCGGAAGACGAACAGCTCCTGCATGAGCGGCGTCAGGCCTTCCAACCCCGTGATTTCGGCCACCGATTCAATCCGTCGAACGCCGTCCTCGAACCGCTGGACGTGCACGATCAGGTGAATCGCGGAGACGATCTGCTCGCGCACGGCGCGCGACGGCAGCTCGGTGCCGGCCATCAGCACCATGGTCTCGAGTCGCGACAGCGCATCGCGCGACGAGTTCGCATGGACGGTGCACATGCCGCCGTCGTGGCCCGTGTTCATGGCCTGCAGCATGTCGAGGGCCTCGGCCCCGCGCACCTCGCCCACGATGATGCGGTCGGGGCGCATGCGCAGGGCGTTGATGACCAGATCCCTGGCCACGATGCGTCCACGGCCCTCGATGTTCGGCGGCCGTGTCTCCATCCGCACGATGTGCTCCTGATCGAGCATCAGTTCGGCCGTGTCCTCGATGGTGACGATTCGCTCGTTGACCGGAATGGCCTCGGCGAGGGCCCCGAGCAGCGTGGACTTGCCCGCGCCGGTGCCGCCGGAGATCAGGAGGTTCTTGCGCGCGCGGACGGCCATCAGGAGGAACTCGAGAATGGCGGGCGACAGGGTGCCGATGGCGAGCAGGTCGTCGCGCCGCAACCGGCGGCGGCCGAAGCGTCGAATCGAGAGCGTCGGGCCGTCGATGGTCACGGGGGGCAGCGTGGCGTTGACGCGGCTGCCGTCGGGCAGCCGCAGATCGGCCATCGGCGAGCTGGTGTCGATGCGCCGTCCCACGCGTGCCGCGATGCGCTCGATCACCCGCACGATGTGCTCGGCGTCGCGGAACCGGATGTCGGTGCGCTCGAGACGGCCGAAGCGTTCGACGTACACGTGATCCGGGCCGTTGACGAGGATGTCGCTCACCGCGGGGTCGGCGAGCAGCGGCGCCAGCGGACCCATCCCGATGGTCTCGTCGGTGAGCTCTTCGGCGAGGCGGATCCGCTCGGCTTCGTTGAGCGCGACGTCCTCGGATTCGATGGCGCGGGCGGCGAACTCCTGCACGGCCGCGGCGACGTCGGCGCCCTCGCTGTCGAGCAGCCGACGCTCGCCGATTTCGTCGAGCAGGCGCTCGTGCAGGGCGGCCTTGACGGTCAGGTAATCGGAGCGCCCGCTCTTGGCGGGTTTGGCGCCCGCCTCGATGTCGTCCTTCCCCTGGCGGCCCGTGCGCTGGGCGACGCTTCTCAGTCGCGCCGCCGCGTCGATGGACGACGATCGCAACAGCCGGCGTCGATCGATGGCGCCGCGGCGGGTGGACTCGTCGTCTCGGCCGCTCATACCAGCCTCCCCGATCCCTGACGCGACCCGCGGGCCTCGGGCGCCGCGGTCACGACGTGCTTCAGCCGCCCGTCGCCGGCCGGCGCGGCCGCCGACTCCCGCGGCAGGCGGCTCGCGAGATCCGAAATCTCACCGACGATCTGATCGATCGCGCGGCCAAACCGCGACCACCGGTTCGCCCGCAGGACCTGCGGTACGCCGGTGTTCATCGAGACCAGCACCCCTTTCTCGTACGGCACCACGTAGTCAATCGTGCGCTGCAGGCGATCGGCGATATCGCCGGGCCGAAGGTCGCCGACGAACCGCTTGTAGTTGTAGTTCAACACCAGGCGTTGACGGCTCTCGGCAATGCCCAGCCCGTCGATCATCGGAAGCAGCCGGGCCGCGCCGGCGACCGCCGGGGCCGTGGCCTGCACGACGATGAAGGCGACATCGGTGAGATCGAGAATCGTCATCAACACGGTGTCGAGCATCGGGAACGTGTCCACGAGGACGTACTTGAAGGAGTGGCGCGCCATGTTCACGATGCGCGCGATGGCCTCGTCATCGATCTCGGCGGCTTCGAGCGCGTCGGTGGGCGCCGCGAGCAGCCGCAGGCCGCTCGAATGGCGCAGCGTGAGGTGTCTGAGGAGCGTGCGGTCCAGCCGCTCGCGCTCGCGCGTGGCATCGACGATGCTCGTCGTCGGCTTGAGGTCCAGCATGAAGGCGCAGCTCCCGACCTGGAGCGACGTGTCGATGAGCAGCACTTCGTCCGGGTGCCGCACCGCGAGACGGCACGCGACGTTGACGACGAGGGCCGATTTGCCGACACCGCCCTTGTTGCTCATGAACGACGCCACCTGCCCGCGGGCGCCGCCAGACGCGTCGGCCTGCCGTGAGAAGAGCCGATCCAGGACGACCCTCAGCTCGGTCGTCGAGAGAGGCCGCCTGATGAAGTCGCGCATCTGCGCGCGCAGCAGCTCGATGATCGTCGCGCTCTCCGAGTGCCACTGCTCGAGGCGGTCCGGGCGGAACGTGCCGGCAATGGCCACGCCGGGCACCAGCTCCTGCAAATCCTTCAGCAGGCCGGTGACCTCGTCGATCTCACGGTCGATTTCGACCAGCACGAAGGTCGGCTGCCGGCGCCTCGCCAGCTCCACCGCATCCCGGTACGACTCGGCGAAATGAATCACGCCATGGCGATCGGGCACCTCCTGCAGCGCCGTGCGGAATTCCTCCTCGAGCGTGCGATCGTTGCCGACCAGCAGCACCTGCAGGTTCTTGTCGCTGTTGTCGGAGGATCCTTGCCGCATGGGGGCCATCGCGTCAGCGGACCAGCACCGGCACGAGCAGCGGCCCGTAATCGACGCCGGTGCGGCCGAAGTGCTTGTCGAGGAGCTCGTCGATCTCCGCTGGCGGCGTCGCGGCCGGCAGAGGGAGACCCGTGCTGAGCAGCGCCGTCGCGTTCGACGCCGTGACCGTTGACGCACCCCGCGACACGACTCCGGCGCACGGATTGGCCGGACGAGCCGGGTCGCGGGCGAGCACGATGCGCGTGAACCCGACGACGCGGTTGGTGCCGGACGTCATCAGCGAGTACACGGGGCCAAACCCGGAAAAGGGCAGAGCGGTCGCACACGGCGCGGGCGCCGAGGCCGGCAGCGCCTGTCCCACCGTCGAGATCGCCATCCACGCGGCCCGATTCGGGTTGGCGGGATTGGCGATGAATCGGCCGACGCCCGTCGGCGGATTGACCCCGACGCACGTCGCGCCAATGCAGATCAAGCCGTTGGCCGGATTGAGCGTCACCGCCTGCGGTACCGCCCCCAGCGTCGCGACGTACGTATCGCGCAGGGAAAACGGTGTCACTCCCTGCTGGACGGGAGTGGTCTGCGGCAGGCCGACGTGCAACGCAGGCCGCACCTCCGAGATGGCCGTGGCCCGCACGGTGAGACCGTCCCGTCGCACGGAGTAGCCGCCGTCAACGTTGTCGCCGTGGATCGGCGCGCCGCGCCCGAACAGCAGCGGCAATGCCGGGCCGCTCGACGCAACGCCAGGGTCTGTCTGCCCGTCGAACGCCCCCAGCTCATTGGATCGGCGCAAGCGCACGAGAAACGCGTTGTTGTTCGCATTGGCCAGGGTGCCCGGCGAAGGCGGCCAGGGGTTCGGCGGCGGATCGTCTGGCAGCGGGCAATCCGGCAGCGCCGCCGGCGGCGGCGGCGCGTTCGGGCTCGGATTGAAATCGTTGCGCGCATACGCGCCCACGCCCCGTTGCGGCTGCGTGCAGACGACGAGGCTTGCGTCGCTGAACGCCACGCCCTCGGATGGCCCCGGATCCGCGCTGTAGCAGAAGCGCCCGCTGATCATGTCGCCATCGACGGCGTTCTGCTGGTTGAGCTGAAGCGAGGGTTCGTACACCGGCGGCTCGGGGACGCTCATCGCCTGCAGGCCGTGCAGGCTCGTCTCGCCGTCGGTCAGATCGATGACGGGCCCGGCCCCGAAGCGGTAGTCCGGATCCTCGAAGGTGGGGTCGTGATCGTCGTCGAACACCTCGCGCACGAGCCGGTGTGCCGCCGCACGGCGGATGCAGTCGCTGGCAAAGGCGTTGTTCACCGACTGCCCCGTCGCCGGATTGACGACGCCGACGTCACGATGGCGCAGGCCTTCGAGCGCTGCGGCATCGGCCGCCATTTGCATCTGCCCCTGCGTGACGCGGGCCAGACCCAGATCGACGATCAGGGCCAGCAGCGCGAACAGGGCGAACGCAATCAGGGCAACCTGCGCGAGCACGTGTCTATCGCTTGGGCACGGCGGTCAGCTCGCGCTTCTGCCCCATGATGGTTTCGACCATGTGAAACGACGCTTCGTCTGGCAGATCCGCGCCGCTCGATCCGGTGACCCGTGGATCGCTGAACGGACTGACGGGTCGCAGCTCGGGCGTCAGGCTCTCGCGGTCGTCGTCTGGACGGCCGGAACGAGGGACGGCGGTGATCTTGGCCTCGACGGCCAACGCCTCGGTGAGGCGCGCGACTTCGTCTGGATTGATGGCGATGACGGCCTCCTGAACCGGTCGCGTTCGCGTGACGCCGCCCTCCGCCAGCGAGCTTTGCAGCATCGGCACGCCGCGCGTCGCCAGCGGCTCGATGATGACGCCGTTCTGCACCATCACGCGCACGGTGGCCTGCTTCTGCCAGTTCGACAATTGCGCCTCGAGCGCCAGCTGCTGCCCGTAGGCGCCGGCGACGTTGAAGGATCGGTTGCCGCCGCCCCGGCTCGCGTCGATGGGCATCGTGGCCAGCAGATCGAACCGGTCGCCCATGTGCAACCCCACCAGACCCTCGACGCGGTCCGCGCTGATCCGCACGGCCCGCTTCCCGGCCGGGATCCCGGCGACCAGGCCCTCTCGCGTGCCTCTTGGCAGGAAGTCGGCCTCCGTGAACACGTAGCCTGGAGACTTGTCGTGGGCGAGCACGCGCCCGATGATGTCCGACACCTTCAGCAGCATCTCCGGCGTGACGGCGGCCGGAGGGAGGTAGACAATCGCCTGTCGCCTGTTCCTGAGATCCCAGATGTGATCTCGCGTCAGCCGCGAATAGGCGGGCACCTGGACGCCGACCGTTGGCACGGGCACGAGACCCGCCGTGGACGGCTCGGTCGACTCGGAGCCCGAGAGATCGACGAGGCCGAGCGCCCAGCCCACCGCGAGACCCACGACGACGAGCGCGACGAGCGCGAACAGGATGGGCGGCCCGCTGAGCAAGGACGGTCGTCCCGCGGAACGCCGAGGGACAATCGGACTCATTGAAACACCTCACGGCGATAGATCGCCTGTGCCGACACGAGCCGGCGGAACGGCCGCACCGTCTGACCCGCGAACGCGAACTGGCGGCCGAGGCCAAACGGACCCGCATACGTGCCGGTGATCACCGAATCATCCAAGGGGCTGCCCGGCGCGGCGTTCAACTCCTGCACCGAGCCATCGTCGGCGACAATCACGTTGGCCCAGTTCGGTGGCAGCGGATCGGTGTCGGTGGGCGGTGCCGGTTGAAAAGCGCTCAGCATCGCGGCCTGGAACGGGTAGTTGATGCGCACCGCCGCCAGCGGGCGCGTTGGCGCCGGGTCGCTGCCAAGCGGGCCGCACTCGTCCAGCGCGGCGACGTAGAGCAGACTGAACGCGCCACGCGCGGGGCAGTTCCGGTCGGCCGCGGCCCGAATCTCTTCGAGCACGGGGACCCAGGCGATGGATTCGACGCCGCTGCCGTCACGCGCGACCACCAGCGGGATGCCGACGGTGAGGCCTGTGCCGGCCGCCTGGCCGTTGGGACCCACCGCGCTGCACGCGGTGCCGCTGACGTCGCCGAGCAGGGCGCCCGGGTAGCGAACGAGCGTCGGGCGTTCGGGCTCCCGAATCATCAACGATCGGAGCGCACGATTGACGACCGGCATCGCGGCAAAGAACCCGTCCGGATCCGCCGAGACAGCCGGGTCCGCCATGTCCACGACCAGGCATGCCGGATCGAAGACCCGCCGCCGCAGATCGATCGGGCAATTGGGATCCGACGCGACGTCGCAGGAAAGGGCGTAGTCGAACGAAACGTTGGCCGGGAGCGGCGCGACCGCCAGCTCGCGCGCCGCGAGCCGTGCGACATCCTGCACGGCATTGGCCGCGAACATCAGCCGCCCGAACTCGATGCCGCCCGCAAGGAGCAGATAGAGTACGAACGACACCAGGACGAATTCGACCAGCACGGCGCCGCGCTCCGGGCAGGCGCCCTGCGGGTTGCCGGTGGGCCGACACCAGGTCACCGCGGTCCTCCGAGGCACTCGGCCAACGAAGCGCGGGCCCCAAGACACGCGCTCAGGCCATCGCCCTGCCGAGTGAAGCGACTTCCGAGTGCGGCTAACGGTTCGGCTCGAGCACGAGCGACGAGACCGACCCGTCACCGGCGACGCCGTTGGAGAGCCGGGAGGTCCCGTTCCCCTGCGTGATGGCGTTGACGTCGAGCCCGATCCCCTGCTGATTGTTGCCGCCCTGATCGAGTCCCTGCGCGTTCGGCGAGGTCTCGATGGCCCGGCCGCTGACAATCGGCGCGTTGTCGTCTTCGTGGGCCCCGGGCAGCACAGCCGCCCCGGTGGCGAACATGTCGGTGACCTTGTGCCCGAACACCGAGACCGAAGCCGCCCCAATCAACGTGACGCCCGCGATGATCAGGGCGTACTCAACCAGCGTCGCCCCTGTCTCGTTGCGTCGAATCCGGCCGATCTCCTTGCGTAGCGTCATGCGCATCTCTCCTCCAGACTGGGCTCCAGCACGGCAACGCCGCCACACGTTCAGCGGCTCACGGTTTCACGGGCGGGGACAGCCGACTGAGCGTGGACCGCAACAGTTCGTCCCGACTCGGAAACTCCCACAAACTCACGGCTGACAACGGCGTGCGCAACACCACAGGGTTGACGATGACGATCAACTCCGTGGCCTGGTCGTTCCGATTGAACCCCTGGAACAACCGGCCAAGCACCGGCACGCTCCTCAGACCCGGGGTAGACGACGAGTTGGCAGACGTATTGTTGCTGATCAGCCCCCCGATGAGCAACGCCTGACCGTCCTGGAGCCGGGAGCTCGTCCGGAGCGCCCGCGTCTGGAACGCGGTGGTCGGGACCGCGGTGCCGGTGGCCTGGCGAATCGTGTCGGTCAGCAGGGCGTCGGGCGTGACCACGAGCGGTTGCAGATCGAGCGTGATGGTGTCGTCGTCGCCGACCAGGGGGCGTATCTGGAGCTGCACCCCAAAGGGGACGAATTCGACGGAACTGAACACACCCGGGGTGGTTCCCCCGCCGACGGCGCCGCCAAACGCCGGGGCAAAGGCGGTCGGCACCGGGACCTCCCCGCCGATCTGCACCTGGGCGGATTCCCCCGAGAGCACCGTGAGCGAGGGGGCGGAGAGACTCCGGGCGATGCCCTCGCGCTCGAGGAGCGAGAGCGCCCCGTCGATGCCGACATGGCTCCCGGCGTATTGAAACTGGTTCAGCAGGCCGCCGCTGAGAAACGACAGGACGTTCTGGATGGCCGGCCCGAGGCTGCCCACGCGGGCCGCCTGATCCCCCTGCACTGCGGTGGCCGACTGGGCGGGATTGAGCGAAGGCTGGCGAAAATCGGAGAGAAGCAGCGCCGCGTTGGGGTCGAAGGCGCGCAGCTTCGTGCGGTTGACCTCGACCAGTCGAATATCGACGCGCACCTGCGGCAGGTCGCTGACCCCGATGAACGAGAGGATGCGGCCGCGGGCGACCTCGATGGCCTTGGCGCGACCGAGGTTGGTGCGTACCTGGTTGGTCAGTCGCGATCCCCGGGCACCGCCGAACAGCGATGAGGTTGCGCCGCCACCGAGCGACTGGCTCTGGCCGGCCTGACCCTGGCCCTGGCCCTGCGCCTGATCGGCGAGCGCCCCGGCTTCGTCGGCAATCACGCGGATGTCTTCAGCGGCGATCGTCTGGCCCGCAAACAACTGGGCGGCGACGGTCAGCACACGGACCAGCGCCACTTGATTGGCGACGGTCCCTTCGAGCACCAGCGTGTCGCGCGTGTCATCGCGCACGTCGCCCCGGAGCGCTCGCCGGGCCGTCACGCTCTGGCCGCCGAGCGGCCGAATGGCGTCGAGGATTTTTTCCTCCGGCAGCGGAGGCAGCGTCTCGAGCTGGATCAGGTTGATGATCGTCCCCGACGGAGGAACCGCGCCCTGCAGCTGAATCGCCGCGCCTGGTCCGACCTGAGCCGGTGGTTGAGCGGCGGGTACGGGCTGCCCGGCAGCGGGAGGAGCGGCCGGGCTTGGCGTGGCCGCCGGATCGGCGGCCGGCTGCGCACCGATGTAGGGCTGGGTGGTGCTGCCGCGGCTGCCGGCATCGAGGTAGTTGCGCGCGATGCCCTCGGCCGTTTGCGAGGTGACCACGTCTGGCACGCGCCCGGTGAGGACGAGCGCATCGCGATCGGGTGCGCTCTCGACCGTGATGGACGGGTGCACCAGCCTGAGCGCGCGCTCGAGCACGGACAGGTCCCGCGCGACCGAGAAGACACGTTCTTCGAAGGTGCCGTCCTCGAACCACACGAGGAGCGTCGTCCGGCCGGTCTCACGGCCGAGCACCAGGACCTCGCGGCTGGTGATGAGTTCGGCCGACAGGATCTCCGTGTCGGCGACGGCGATGCGCCGGATGTTGTCCTGGAAGGTCAGACGCCGGTGCTGGGAGCGGATGACGACGGTGACGCGATCGGGCTGGGCGGACGGCTGAGTGATCTGCAGACCCGCGGGCCCGGCTGCCGGGGCAGCGCCCGCCACGACGGATGCCAGGAGCGTCAAGGCCACGAAGCCGGTCGCGCGTCGGGGGGACATGACTGCTGGTCGCACGCGACCGCTGCGGGAGTATATCTGATCCACTCGCAGCCCTGGGCGCACGGCGCGCGCCTCGGAAGACGGCGGCGATCCGGCGGTGCCGGTCGCCAATCCGGACGTCGGTACGGGCGACCGCGCCTCGGGCTGCCACCCGACGCCGGAAGACGGAGTAGAGTAGTGCCGGAACGCGGCCGCGACCCTTGATGCACCCGTATTGGCTGGCCCTGCCACTGCTCGTCCTCGTAGCGACACCGGTGGCATGGACCGCGCGTGCGGGTTCCCGGCCTCCACAGGGGGGGTCACCCCAGAGTGTCGAGCGGATGTTCGGCCAGGTCGAGGAGAGTGCACTCGCCGTGTGGGTGCTTCAGCCCACGAACCCGGCCCTGACGTCGGAGCCGGACGCGCCGCCGGCGAGCCGCCGCGTGGAACGGTCGCTCCCCCGCGGCTCGTCGGTGGCCAACCGCAACCGCAACCCGCTGAACATGAAGCTGGGCCAGGGCACCAGGCCGTATGTGGAGGCGGGCCACGCGACGCTCAGTGACGTCATGCCACGGGACGGGGGGCGCTTCCTGCGGTTCCGGTCGTCGGAGACGGGATTCAGGGCTGCCGTGCGGCTGCTGAAGGGCCCGCACTACGACGGCCTGAACCTCGATGCGGTGGTGCGGCGATGGACCAACCACGGCGCCGACGCGTCGATTCTCGCGGGGACGCGGCTCAACCCGCGCTGGACGATTCGACATCTGGACCGCCGGGGCTTTGGCGAGCTGCTGCACGCCATGGCGGTGGCCGAGGGCTACCGCTCGTCTCGGATTGGCGCGGAAATCGCGAGCGCGCTGCAGGAGTAGCGAGGCTCCGCAGACCGTGGAGCGAGTGCCGCTGCGGCTCAGCCTCGCGAGGGGCGCACCCGAGCGGGCCCGGGATACATCGCGTCATGAACTGTCCGACCAAACGGGGCAGTTTCTTGGGAGGGGCAGTGTTGGCTGGTCCGGCCTCCGCCCGGGCGAGAGCACTCGACTCGAGGTGGGGCATCTGCCGAGTCAAGTTTTCTGGCGAGCGTTCGCAGACGGCTATTCGCGGCACCGGCGTCCTGTTTGCCGCGACACGCGACGTCGAGCGGCGCAG
>JBQTIE010000362.1:0-6550 GCA_052389315.1 Acidobacteriota bacterium | reverse complement strand
CAGCGGGTCTTCACCGCCATTGCCAGCGTCGCGGTGGTCGTGGTGGCCCTGACGACGATCTTCCTGACGCGCAAGGGCCGCTACCTCGGTCCCTTGTTCGAGGCGCTGTACCGCCGCACGGGATGGGAATGGACCGAGGGTCGTGTGGCGCGATTCATTCGCGAAGTCGAAGCGATCTTCCTGGAGCTGGCGCGCTCCGATCCCGGCCGGCTGCGCCGCCTCGTGGTGCTGGCGATCGCCTGCTACGCGTTGATGGCGACCGAGGTCTGGCTCGTGTTCTGGGCCATCGGCGTGCCCGCCAACATCTGGGTGAGCATGTTCGTGGAGACCTTCACGCGCTCCACCAGCGTGTTCGGCAGCATGATTCCCGCCAACCTCGGCGCGCTGGAGGCGTCGAACGTGGCGGTGGTGCGTGCCCTGGGCCTCGCCGGCGCCGGGTCGTTGGCGCTGTCGCGCCGCGTGCGCAGCCTGATGTGGGCGGCACTCGGGCTCGCGCTCTATCCGCGTGACACCCTGAAGACGCACCAGGCGGAGGAGCCCCGCCGGACGTCGTGAAGGCTAGAATGCCCGCGGAGCCATGCATCACGATCCTGCCCACGACGGGGCCGAGCCGCGCCGACTCGTCTCGCCATTCTGAGCCGGAGCCTCGCTAGTGCTGGGTTCCCTGGTCCAAGTCGTCCGGGAGTGGGCCCGCGAGCTCGGCGGGGCCGGGTTGTTCGTCGTGGCGGCCCTCGACTCCTCGTTCCTCTCGTTCCCGCAGGCCAACGACCTGCTGATCATCTTCTTGAGCATCCGCCGACCGGAGCTGATGCTGTACTACGCCGGCATGACGACGGCCGGCTCGCTGCTCGGCTGTTTCCTGCTGTACGGGCTGGCGTGGCGGGGTGGCGAAGTGTTCCTGCGCAAGCGCTTCAGCGGTCCGCGCGTCGAGCGCGGCCTGGCCCTCTACCAGCGCCACGGCCTGCTCGCGGTCGTCGTCCCGTCGCTGCTGCCGCCGCCGACGCCGTTCAAGCTGTTCGTGCTGCTGGCCGGAGCCGCACGGGTATCGCCCTGGAGGTTTGGCGCCGCGATCGTCCTGGGACGGGGTGTCCGGTACTTCGGGCAGGGGTATCTGGCCGTCGCCTACGGCGAGCAGGCCGTGACGCTCGTCCAGGAGCACAGTGCGGCGGCCGGCGTCGGGCTGGCCGCAGTGGCCGTCGCCATCGGCGTCGCGTACTACTTCGTCAAGTCACGACGCACATGACGTCGCCGCTCGCGCGCGCTGCCGTGACACCCGGCTGACCGGTGGCTTCGCGATGCTGCTCAATCGCCTTGAATCCGCGCTCATGAACAACCCTGCGCGCGCGGCAGTCCAGCGGCGCGTCGAGGCGACGCGTCTGCTTCGGCTAGGGGGCCGCATGTCGGGTGGCCGCGCGCTCGAGATCGGCTGCGGTCGCGGCGTGGGCATCGAGCTCATCCTGGACCGTTTCGGCGCCGGCGAGGCTGATGCGTTCGATCTCGACCATCGCATGGTGAGGCTGGCGCGGCGGCGCGTGGCGACGACGGGCCGGCGCGTTCGGCTGTGGATTGGCGATGCTGTCGCCATCCCCGTGCCCGACGCGAGCTACGACGCCGTCTTCGACTTCGGCATCATCCACCACGTGCCGAATTGGCGCCGGGCGATCGCCGAGATGCACCGTGTACTGAAGCCCGGCGCCCGCTTGTACGCCGAAGAAGTCCTCCGGCCGTTGATCGTCCATCCTGTGATCCGTCGGCTCCTCGCGCACCCGCAGCACGACCGCTTCGACGCGGTCGAGTTCGCGAGTCAGCTGCAAACGACGGGCTTCGACGTGCGCGCCGTCGAGCAGCTGTGGGGCGGCTTCGCGTGGTTTTGTGCGGTCAAGCCGGCGTAGCGACGCGAGCCGACGCGTCCCTCGCGCGCTTCCACAGCCGGTGACGCTCGTGCGGGCCCTCGTCTCGGTGTAATCTGCGGAGCAGACGGATCCCCCAGCGGAATGGCGCACGTGCTCCCCGAACAACATGTCGACGTGTGGATCGCCCGGCCTGACACCGAGGACGTGGAGTTGCGTCTCGAGGCGTATCGCACGGTCCTGTCGGCCGCGGAGGTCCGTCGCGCGGCGCGCTTCGTGCACCGTGACGACACGGTGCGATTCATCGTCGGACGTGCCCTCGCCAGGACCATGCTGTCGCGTTATGTGGACCTGCCGCCGCGCGATTGGCCGTTCGTGATCGACGCACGCGGGCGCCCCGAGCTGGCCGAATCGCGGGGCTCGCCCGATCTGCGCTTCAACCTCACCCACACCCGCGGGCTCGTCGCCTGCGCGATCACGATCGGTCGCGAGGTCGGCGTGGACGTCGAGCACGTCGCGCGGACGGTGACGCCGGAACTGCCCGAGCGGTTCTTCTCTGCTCGCGAGGTGGCCGACCTGCGTCGGCGCCCACCACACGAACAGAACCGGGCGTTCTTTGATTACTGGACGCTGAAGGAGGCCTACATCAAGGCGCGTGGTCTCGGCCTGGCTCTGCCGCTGGGCCAGTTCACCTTCGTGCTCTCGCCTGAAGCGCCGCCGGCCATCGCCTTTGGCCCCGAGCTGGACGACGACCCGGCGTCCTGGCAGTTTGCGCAGTTCTGGCCGACGGGGGACCACCGGATGGCGGTCGCCGTCCGCCGGCGGGGCACGGATCTTCCCGTTCGTCTCGCGGTCGTCGTTCCCGAGGTGGCGAGGTGAACCTGTGGGCCATCAGCGACCTGCACGTGGGCTACGAGCGGAACCGGCGCGCCGTCGAATCCCTCGAGGCGGCCGCCGACGACTGGCTGATCCTCGCCGGCGATACCGGTGAATCGCCCGCACACCTGGACGTCGTGCTCACGGCGCTCACGCCGAAGTTTGCCAGGATCTTCTGGACCGTCGGCAATCACGACCTGTGGACGCCGCACGCCATGCCTGGCGAGCGACGCGGGGAGGCCCACTACCAGCGCCTGGTCGCCTTGTGCCGCCGCCACGGCGTGGTGACGCCCGAAGATCCGTATGCGCGATGGCCCGGGCCGGGGCCACCCACGGCCATCGTGCCCACCTTCACCCTGTACGACTATTCGTTCCGGCCAGACGATGTGCAGGCGGCGGAGGCGTTGGCGTGGGCCGCGGCCACCGGCGTGCGGTGCGCGGACGAGGATCTCCTGCACCCGCATCCCTACCAGTCTCGCGACGCGTGGTGCCGGGCGCGCGTCGCTGAGACCGAGGCACGGCTCGACGCCATTCCCCCGGGCACGCGCCTGATCCTGGCGAACCACTGGCCCCTTCGACGCGACCATGCGGTGCTTCCGCGAATCCCCCGGTTCTCGATCTGGTGCGGCACGCGCGCGACCGAGGACTGGCATCGACGCTATCCGGTCGATGCGGTCATCTATGGCCACTTGCACCTGCGAAGCAGCCGGGAGCTCGATGGTGTGCGCTTCGAGGAAGTGTCGCTTGGCTATCCCGCGCAGTGGGACGCCCGCAAAGGGATGCGCGCGTATCTCCGGCTGATCCGCTCGGGGTGAGGAAGGCCCTGGCTCGTATCGACGGCGTCCGGCTGCGGCGCCCGGCTACACGTCCCGGAGGCGTGCGGCGGCGGCGCGCAGGGTCTCGTCCTTCTTCGCGAAACAGAACCGCAGCACCGGACCACCGGCATCCTTGTACAGGAAGGCCGAGACCGGAATCGACGCCACGCCGTGCTCACGAAGCAGGCGCATCGCCATCTCCTTGTCGGTCTCGCGGGCGATGCTGGAGTAGTCGAGCAGCTGGAAGTAGGTGCCTTCGCACGCCAGCGGCGTGAAGCGCGAGCCGTCGATCAAGGTCAGGAACAGATCGCGCTTCTGCTGGTAGAAGGCCGACAAGCTGGCGGCCAGCGGATCTCGTCGCACGAACTCGGCAAAGGCGATCTGCGACGGCGTGTGCACCGTGAAGGTCATGAACTGATGCACTCGCTGGACTTCCGCGAGAATGGGCTGCGGCGCCACACAGTAGCCCACCTTCCATCCCGTGGTGTGGAACGTCTTGCCGAACGAGCTGATGACGCACGCCCGCGCGCGCAAATCGGGCGACCGCAGCAGGCTCTCGTGGCGGCGGCTGTCGAAGATCACGTGCTCGTAGACTTCGTCGCCGATGAGCAGGATGTCGGTTCCGTCCACGACCGCGGCGAGCTCGCGCAGATCGTCGGCCGTCCACGCGACGCCGGTCGGGTTGTGGGGGGTGTTGACCAGGATGGCGCGCGTCCGCGGCGTGATCGCGCGCTTCACCTCGTCCCAGTCCACGCGGTAGTCGGGATAGCGCAAGCTCGCGAAGACGGGCGTGCCGCCGCTCAGGCGGATGACGGGCACGTAGGAGTCGTAGCAGGGCTCGAAGAGCAGCACTTCGTCGCCCGGCTGCACGAACGCGGTGATGGTGGCGAACAATCCCGCCGTGGCGCCCGAGACAATCTGGATTTCGGACTGCGGATCGAAGCTCGCGCCGTAACAGGCGTCGATTTTGGCCGCGATCGCTTCGCGCAGCGCCAGCACGCCGGGCATCGGCGCGTACTGATTGTGCCCTTCCCGCATCGCCTGTGCGACGGCCTCCACGAGCGCCGGGTCGCAATCGAAGTCGGGGAAGCCCTGCGACAGGTTGATCGCCCCATGCTCGTTGGCGAGCCTCGTCATCACGGCGAAGATCGAGACGCCGATATCGGGCAGCTTCGACGTGACCGGAATCGTGGCGGCCATGGCGTGACGCTACACGTTACAAGGTCATCGTTCGAACGGACAAGGCGAAAGTTGAGGGGGGATGACGGGCGGAGCCGGTCGCACTCGAACTACAATCTCCCCATGGCCCCACTCCTCGCCGTCCTTGTTGCCGCACAGGCCGGGTACGCCCGGCCGGAGCTGCTCGTCGACACGGCCTGGCTCGCCGCCCATCTCAACGACGCCAACGTGCGCATCGTGGACATGCGGCCGCGCGGCTATGCCGAGGGCCACGTCCCGAACGCCGTCTGGCTCGACAACAACGCCATCCGCATCGCCAATCGCCCGCCGACGTTTCTGCCGACGCCCGCCGAGTTCGAAGATCTCATGGCGCGACTCGGGATAGCCAGCTCCACGCGCGTCATCGCCTATGACGAGCGCGGCGGCATCTACGCGGCGCGCTTGTGGTGGATTCTCAACCACTATGGTCATGCGAACGTCGCGCTCCTCGACGGCGGCTGGACCAGGTGGGCGGCTGACCAGCGCGAGACCGCGACGACCGTTCCAGCGTTCGCGCGCACGACCTTCACCGTCAGGCCGGGCACGGTCAAGGTCGCCACAGCCGACCAGGTCCGCGACGCGATCAACAAAACCGGCACGCGGCTGGTCGATGCTCGCACCCAGGGGGAGATCGACGGCAAGGACCTCCGCGGCATCAAGCGTGGAGGCTTCATCGAATCGTCTGTTCCCGTGTACTGGGAGGACACTCTCGACGCGACGACCAGGACGTTCAAGAGCGCGGCGGAGATTCAGAAGCTCTATCGCGATCGCGGGGTGCAGACCGGCGACCATGTCATCACCTACTGCCAGATCGGGATGCGCGCCTCGCACGACCTGTTCACACTCGCGCTGATCGGCCACGACCTGACGAAGCTCGCCAACTACTACGGCTCGTGGGAGGAGTGGGGCAACCGCGACGACACGCCGATTGCGGTCAAGAAACCATAGCGAAGCTCCGCCTCAAGATAGCGAGGCTTCGCCTCAGACCGCCGAGCATGGTGGGCGGTGAGGCTCCGCCTCGCTAGTGGCAGTATTGGTTTTGCCCGGCCTCCGGCCGGGCGAGAGTCTTGAAGGCCGATTGAAAAACTCGACTCATTCGTAAGGATTCTCGGCCTTCAAGACTCTAGTTCCGCGCCTGCACGCCACGCACCGCCGCCGCAATCATGCGATGGACGGCGGCGATCGACAGCCCGCCCTCGTCGGTGGTCGGAATGGTCGCAAAGCCGATCGCCGACGCCTTGGCATAGCGCGCGAAGAGGGCCTCGAACAGGCCAGCTCCTGGCTCGACGGCCCGTTCGAGACCTTGTTGCCGTGACCCATGACCTCGCGCGGATCGAGCCACGTCCATGTCGATGTGCACACAGATCTTGTCGGTCAGGCGATCGAGCCGATCGAGCTCCGCCCACACGGCGGGCGTCATGCGGCGCAAGTCGTCCACGCCAAGCTGCGCGATCATCGAGTTGTCCAGCAGGTGCTGCTCGAGCGGATCGGTCAGCCGCATGCCTCCCATGACGACGTGGCGGTCTGCCAGCGGCGGGTCCAGCTTCGCGTCGAGGCGCATGACCTGCAGGGCTCGCCCGGTGGCCACGGCGACCGGCATGCCTCCAGCGATCCGCTGCGCGTCGTCTCCGGGGTGTTGAAGTCGGGGTGGGCGTCGAGCCACAGCATCCCGATTTTGATCGGCTCACGCGTGGGCCCCGATCGCTGGAGACCGGCGACCAGTCCTGGCATCGACGGACAGGTGGCCAGCAGGCCGACGGTGAAGTACCCGTCGCGCTCGTTTCGCGCGAC
>JBQTIE010000361.1:0-26351 GCA_052389315.1 Acidobacteriota bacterium | reverse complement strand
ACCGCGCACCGCTGCAGCGCGTCGACGCGGCCGGTGGGTCACCGCAGCCGCTGACGACGCTCAATGCCAATCGGAACGAGAACTCACACCGGTGGCCTCACTTTCTGCCGGATGGCCGCTCGTTCCTCTTTACCGCCAGAAGCGACGTGCTGGCCAACAACCTGGTGTACGTCAGCTCACTCGATTCGAACGAGCTGACACCGATCCTGTCGGCGCAATCGAATGCCGTGTACGTTACTCCCGGATACCTCTTGTTTGCACAGGAAGGGACGCTCCTGGCCCAAGCCTTCGACGCGCGACTGAAGGCCCTGAGCGGCGAGGCATTCCCCGTCATACCCCGGATCAGCCATTCGACGCCCAGTTCCAGCGCCGCCTTTGCCGCGTCCGCTGAGATGCTCACGTACACCGTGGCCGACCCGCGCCAGCCACGACTGGCGTGGCTCGACCGCGCCGGCACGGTGGAGCAATGGATCGGAGAGCAATGGGCCAGGCCCGACACGGTGGATCTCCGAGACATCCGTCTGGCGCCGGGCGAAACGCGCGCCGCATTGGTCACGACGAATTCAATCAGCGGGAATCGCGACATCCAGCTCCTGCACTTTGCGACCAACAACCTCACGCGCTTCACGTCGCACGGCGCCAACGACTGGTGGCCGACCTGGAGTCCTGACGGCCGGCGCCTGGCGTTTGCCACCGATCGCGAGGGCAAATCGACCGTGTACGTCAAGAACACGAGCGGTGGCGACGAGAGCCGACTCCTGCACGTGCCGGATCGCGGCACGTTTCCGAAGGACTGGTCGCCCGACGGTCGCATGATTTCTCTCAACATCGATACGCCCGACGGCGTGGCGTCCATCTGGGCGGCGCGCGTCGAAGGCGACCGCACGCCGTTTCCCTTGAATCAGTCGGACGTTCGAGAAACCAACGCGATGTTCTCCCCAGACGGACGATGGGTGGTCTACGAGTCCGCGGAGTCCGGCGCCAACGAGATCTACGTCAAGCCGATCGATCGCGCCGACAAGATTCGGTTGTCGCAAGCGGGTGGGTTCGCCCCCCGGTGGCCTCGCCAAGCCCGGGAAATCATCTACCGCACCCCGAACGGCGACGTGATGTCGGTGGCGCTCAAAGACGGCCGACCCGACGCGCCGGCGCCGGCCGTACGGCTGTTCAGCGGATGCGGATCGTCGCTGCCGCTCGCGGGCATCCCTATCAACTACGATGTCACGCCCAACGCCACGCGCTTCCTGATGGCGTGTCCCCCCGACGATGCTCGCCCGGAGGTCGTGACGGTTGCGCTGCACTGGACGTCGAGCCTCAGGGCGCGTTGACAATCGGACCATGAGACCGCCGCACCGCACGCGCGGCGTGAGCCGGACGAGGCAGAACGCTCCTGCGAGCGAGGCAGGACGAAGGGAGCACGGCAGTGGCGCCCCGTTTGACGGCGGGATGGTGCGTGGGAGTCGTTGGAGCCATCCTGGTGCTCGTGGGCCTTGCCCACAACCGGCTTGGCCTTTCGGCGTTGCAGCGTGCCATCGCGCGGGGCGAGGTGGCCTCCCGGATCGCAGAGCCGCAGTTGATCAGCTGGGCCTTCTCGGGAGGAGCTATCAGCCTCCTGGGGACTGATCTGCCTGCTTCAGGTTGGTGAGCTGCGCCGTGGTGCGCTCATCGCATGGCGTGTCCGCCTGACGATTGGCAGCTTCCTCGTGCTGGTGGGTGTTGGCGCTCACTGGTGGGCGGGCGATGGCGGCGTTCTCCTCTTCGCGGTGCTGGGAGCCCTGATTGTCGTTCCATTGCTGATGAGGACGCGGCAGTTTCCAGGCCGGGACGGCTGAGCTACGGCTTCGGCGCCAGCGCCCGATCCGCCTGTTGTCGAATGTAATGCTGCAGCGCGGTCAGCTCCCGCTCCGTGAAATCCGCATACGCCGGCATGCCGCGGTTCGCGCGCGCGCCGTCGCGGACGAGGCGCCCGAACGCCTCGGATTGCGTGACGACGGGTGACGCGCGAAGATCGGGCGCCATGCCGGCGGCCACCGCGCCGGGGCCGTGGCACGTGGTGCACACTCCGAATAGCGCCGCGCCGGCGCCGGCGAGCTTGGCGTCGACAGAGAACGCGGCCTTCAGCGGCGACGGCACTGACGGAGGCGGCTGCGCCGGGAGCTTCGCCGCGCCGTCGAGCGTGAAGGCAACCAGATAGCGTGTCTGCCGCCCGTACTCCCAGCCGAGGGCAGCCGTGGAAGGACCGCCGAGACCAGCCATGGCCCCGCCGAACCCGACGAGGATCGCCAGGTACTGGCGGCCATTCACCGCATACGTGATCGGCGGCGCCGAAATCCCCAGGCCGAGATTCTGCTGCCAGAGTTCCTTGCCGGTGTCGGCGGCATACGCCCGCAGCGTGCCGTCGGCACGTCCCTGAAACACGAGGTTGCCGGCTGTCGTCAGCGTGCCCGGGTGGTACAGCCCGTCCATGAAGACTTCCCAGACAAGGCGCTGGCGAACCGGATCCCACGCTTGCAGCGAGGACACCTGACTATCCTTCCGGGAAGAGCCGCTCACGAACGTCGTCTCGACGCCGAGGCCTCCAACCCACGGCGTCGATCGCCACGACTTCGGATCGATGCCCTTGTCGTTGAACGTCGCCGTGATATGCATCGCCGGGTAGTAGGCCAGCCCCGTCGTCGGATTGAACGACATCGCGTGCCAGTTGTGCCCCCCCAGGGGTGTCGGCGCGACCGTGGCGGACCCGCGCTCGTAGCGTGCGCCTTCCACTTCGATGGGCCGCCCCGTCTCGAGGTCGATGCGCTTCGCCCACGTGGTCGTGGTGAACGATTCTGCGGAGATCAGCTTCCCGGTCGCGCGATCGATCACATAAAAAAAGCCGTTCTTCGGGGCATGGAGGATCACTTTGCGTGCCCGTCCTTCGAGCTGCAGCTCGGCGAGCACGATGTCCATATTCGAATTGAAGTCCCACGTCTCGCCTGGCGTCGTCTGGTAGTGCCACCGATACTCGCCGGTGTCCGGATCGAGCGCGACGATGGAGCACAGGAACAGGTTGTCGCCGCCGCCGGGACTGCGGACCTTCCGGTTCCACGGCGAGCCGTTGCCCGTGCCGATGTAGAGCAGGTCGAGGTCGGGATCGTAGGTGAAGCCGTGCCAGGCGTTGCCGCCGCCGCCGTGCACCCACCATTCACCGGTCCAGGTCTTGGCCGCCATGCGCATGGCCTCGTTCTCGAAGCCGTCGGCCGGATTGCCGGGGACGATGTAGAAGCGCCACGCCTGCTTGCCGGTCTCGGCGTCGTAGGCGGTGACGTAACCGCGTGACGGCCCGTTTTCGGTGCCGCCATTGCCGACGAGCACTTTGCCTTTGAAGATCTTCGGCGCGCCGGTGATATAGAGCGGTTTGGCGGGATCGACCGTCATCACCTGCCAGAGCTCCTGGCCGCTCTGCGCGTCGATGGCGACGAGCCGACCGTCCCAGGTGGCGGCGTACACCTTACCCTTCCAGAAGCCGATGCCGCGATTGTGATCCCAGCCGGCGCGCAGCCGGCCCGCGTGCGCGCGCACCTGCGGGTCGTACTGCCAGAGCAGCTTGCCGGATGTCGCGTCGACCGCGCGCACCACGTTCATGCTGCCGACGAAATAGACGACGCCCTCGACCACGAGCGGCGTGGACACGAGGCCGCGGTCGTTGGGCAGTTCGAGTACCCAAGCCGCTTTGAGTCGACCCACAGTAGCGTCGTTGATTTCGGTGAGCGGGCTGAAGCGCTGCTCGCTGTACGTCCGACCGAAGGCCAGCCAGTCGCTCCGCGTCTCGTCGGCGAGGGCGGCATCGTCCACGACCAGCGAACCGCGCTCGAGCGCTCGTTGCGCCGGCGGTCCAGAGGCCCGATTGGCGATTGAGAGGAGGCTCGCTAACAGACCGGATGCTAGGAGCCCTGCCACGATCGTACGTGCACGCCGACTGTTGATCTGCATGGACAGCCTCACGCGAAGGTTCGGAGCCGGCGCCATTCTAATGTCTCGTGGCTCTCCGGATGAAGATTCTGCCGCGCGACGCAGCGTTTCAACGCGTCGCCCGCGACTCTGAGCCGGAAACTCGCGACATCGTCATCGTTTCAACCGCGCCTCGGCGTCGCGAATGCCGGCCGCCAGCCAGCCGCGCTCGTTGCTGTTGATCGACCGTGCATCGAGCGCCCTCAGCGCCGCGATGCGCGCCTCGAGCGCCGCGCGGTGGCCGGAATCGACCCCCAGCGCCATGTCGGTGAGATACAGGGCCTGCACCGGATCAGTGGCTGCCAGTTGTCGGGCGCGGCCCGCGACGGCATCGGGGCCCCCGGCCAGACGCACGATCTCTGCGTAGGCCTGGCTGGCCGGCCCGAACATCGTCGAGACGTTGCCGTCGAACCACCCGACATAGCCTTCATGGATGCCACGGATCGACCAGGTGAGACGCCCGTAGGACTCGCCGATGTCCAGCTCGGGCGGCAGCCTGATCTCCCGCATGAGCGTCAGAACATCCTTGCCCTCGTTCATGCCGCGCACCGTGGCGTCGTGCACGAACTGAATCGCGTCGCGGTACTTGGTCAGCCGCCGCCGGACTTCCTCACGGCCGCGGATGGCCGCGCCGTGGCTCGGCAGGACGAGCTCGGGATCGAGGGCGAGCACTTTGTTGAGCGATTCCACGTAGTCAAGCGCCCAGCGCGGTCGCGTGCCCCTCAACGTGTACAGGTTGGGAAAGGACTCATAGTAGTTGTCACCGACGAACGCCGCCTTGAGCGAGGGGATCCAGACGGTGAGATGGTCGGGCGTCTCGCCTGGCGTATGGAGCAGCTCGACACGCGTGCCACCCACCTCGAACGCATGGCTCGAGTCGAACACCACGGTGGGACGAGACGAATCTGCTGCTCCACCGAGTCCGTCACGGCCCGGCGTCGCCGGACCAGCGCTGGGGGCTGCGCGTCCCGGCGCTCCCCCGCCGGCCGTGGCCCTCGCCCCCCCGCCACCGGGCGCCGCGCCCGCGCCCCCGAACTGCGCCGCGTTCGCCCTCGCGAAGTACCCGGACAGGCGGGCGGTGTAATCGAGGAACTCCGGATAGGTGCGATGCGCGATGACGGCCGTGCCCGCCTCTTTCCACACGCCGATGCCGCCCGTGTGATCCCCATGCGCATGCGTGAGGACGATGGCGCGAATCGGACCGCGGATGGCATCCGCCAGCGCTTGCTTGTGCGCGGAGGCCGCCGCCGCCAGCGACGTGTCCACGACGATGGTGCCGTCCGTAGTGACGATGAGAAACGTGTTGCTCTGGGGAATGCGAACGGCCGACCCGCTCGCGCTCACGCCGACGCCGATTGCCTGGTAGAGACCGCTGCCGAGGTCCACGACCTTCACGCCTTGCGCCTGCACTCCACCGGCGATCAGCAACAAGCCAAGCCCTGCGCCACACACTCGGCTCATCACATCACCCCCGTCTTGTGAATTCGCCACCGGCGCGCGAACATCCACCTCGCCCCTCGGCAAGCACGAACGGCCACCGTACGGCGGCAGCCCGCGGCAATCACCGCGCGAGTTGGCCGTCTTTGACCCACGTCGTCGATCCCACCGTCACCGTCAGGTTGGTGAAGAAGTTCCACCGAACGTAGCCACCCGGCACGGCGCCGCCGAGCTCGGAGTTGTCTCCCAACGACAAGCGCACGACGCCAGCACCGTAGCCGTAGTACGGGATCCAGGGCTCGCGTTCGGGCACCGCGAGCAGGGGATTGAACCCGAGCGCGAACTCCCGAAACGCGCGGCCGCCGGCCCCCGCGCGTGCCATCTCGGATTCGACGGCGTCGCGACCAGCCGCGGCGGACACCTCGATGACCCGGCCGCGCGAGAAGCGGAGGTTGAGCCCTTCGACCGGGCGGCCATCCCACTGCGACGGCGGGAACGCGATCACGCCTTCCACGCTCTCTTCGATCGGCGCCACGCGAATGACGCCGGCCGGCAGCTCAATCTCGGTGTCGATCAAGACCCGAGCCATCGACGCACGCCGCCGAGAGGCATCGCCGTCCTGGAAGTTCACCGGCCGGTCGGCGGTGCGGAACCGGAGATCTGTTCCCTGGGGCGAGGTGACGCGGACCTCACCGGTCGCCAGCGCGGAGGCGAAACGCCGCTGCACCTCGGCGAGCGCCTGGTAGTCCGTGTCGAGAACAGCGCGCTGATAGGACGCGTCGATGGCAAACCGCGGCGGGAGGGGCTGTCCGGGGATCGGATACGCGCTCCCGCCTTCGACCCAATGGAAATGAACCGTGCGGCGCCCCCGGGGTTTGCCGAGGTCCTCCTTGAGCAGGTCCTGCATCGCCAGGTAGGCCGGGTGCGCCGTGCTCGCGCCCGGCATCATGATGGCCGCGTCCACGTCACGGAACATCGATCGGTAGTGGACGCGAGCCTCCTGCGCGCCCTTCTGCAGGACCGCGGAGTCGAACGCAGCGGGCACCGGCTCCTGCAGGACATCGACGACGCCCAGGTCGATGCCGCCGGCCCGGAGGACCTCGTATCGAACGTGCGGCATGAGATCTGCGAAGGTCCCCGGGTGCGCCACCGACAGGACCCGTTCCCCGGGTTCGAGCGCGAGCTGCTGGACGATGCGACGCGCCAGGGCGGCATGGTCGAAGGTCAGTCGCGGCTGGGCGTAGAGTGTCATGGGACACAGAACGAGAACGACGATGAGGGTACGCAGAGACACGGAGATGGTCCGCAGATTACACCGATTACGCAGAGACACGGAGATGGTCCGCAGATTACACCGATTACACAGACAGTCGGGCGTCCGCAGATTGCTCCGATTACGCAGAGGGGCGTCGGCAGATTACACCGATTACACAGACAGTCGGGCGTCCGCAGATTGCTCCGGATCGGTGGGCCTAACGCACCCTCGCTGCCATCTGTGTAATCGGCGTAATCTGCGGATGGCTCTGTGGTCGACGGCCGGCGCCCGACCGTGATAGCGTCGCGCGTGGTTCATTGGAGGAGGTGGCCCGTGGAACCCCACTCGACCGACTCTCTGGTCTCACGCCGCTACGTTCTGCAGATACTCGGCGCGCTGGGCGTGAGCGCACCGATGGCGGCGGAGCTGGCCGCGCAAACGGCGCCCCGCGTGTCGGAAGACGCGCTTCGTGGCGCGGCGGCGCTCCTGGCCGGGGGCTTCGATGAGGCGCGGCTGAACGTGGCCAGGATAGCCCTGCAGCGCAACCTGGATCAGTTCCAGGTCGTGCGCGACTTGGAGATCGCGGACTCCGTCGAGCCGCCGACCATCTTCCTGCCCAGGCGGTGAGCGATGGCCATCGACCCAGCCGTTCTCTTCCTTCCGGCACACCAGCAGGCGGCCCTGATTCGCACGACGCAGATCTCGTCGCTCGAGCTGACCGACGCGTATCTGGCGCGGATTGCCACGCTCAACCCGCGAATCAACGCGTTCATCACCGTGACCGCCGACCGTGCACGCCAGGATGCCCGTGCGGCGGATGCCGCGCTCGCACGCGGCCGCGTGCCGGGACCGCTCTACGGGGTACCCCACGCGCCGAAGGACATTCTCGCGACGACGGGCATCCTCACCACGAACGGATCGAAGGTGACCGCGTCGTGGGTCCCCGACTTCGAATCCACGATCACCCGGCGGCTCGCCGATGCCGGACTGGTGCTCGTCGGCAAGCTCAACCTGCTCGAGTTTGCCATGGGCAGTGGGGTCGTCTCCGGGTTCGGGCCCGCGCGCAATCCGTGGGACACGGCGCGCACGCCGAGCGGATCGTCGAGCGGGTCGGGCGCCGCGCTGGCCGCGCACATGGTGCCGCTCTCCATCGGCACCGACACCGGCGGCTCGATTCGCGGCCCGGCCGCCTTTTGCGGCATCGTCGGGCTGAAGCAGACCTACGGGCGCGTCAGCCGCTACGGCGTGACGACCCTGGCGTGGACGCTGGACCATGCGGGGCCGATGACGCGAACCGTCGCGGACGCCGCGTTGATGCTGCAGATCATCGCTGGCGCCGACGCGATGGATCGCGCGTGTGCGCCCGACCAGGTGCCCGATTACTCCGCCGCCCTGGGAGGCGATCTGAAAGGCGTCCGCGTCGGGGTCCCACGTCGTCATTTCACCGAAGGGGCCCAGGCCGAGGTCGAAGCCGCGTATCGGGCCGCGCTCGACACCTTGCGTGGACTCGGGGGAGCGCTCGTAGAGGTCGATGTCCCCCACGCGCAGTACGCGGGGTCGGCAGGCTGGATCGTCGCGATGGCCGAAGCGGCGCAGTTCCACGAGAAGCGGCTGCGCGAATCTCCCGAGAAGTTCGACCCGATCGTTCGCGAACGGCTCGACGCCGCGAGATTCTATCCGGCGACCGATTACATCAAGGCGCTGCGCGTCCGCACGCTGCTGATGGACGAGATGGCCGCGGTGCTTGAGCGCTGCGATGTCATGGCCGTGCCGGGGAATACGAGCCTGCCGGGGCCCCTGGAGCCGCCGGCCGTCGCCGGCACGGATGTCAAACCAGGGTCGAAGCCCACGGCGTTTCGAGCTGGCAATACGTTCCTGGGCAACATGACCGGCCTGCCCGCTTTGACGCTGCCGTGCGGGTTCTCGAGCGGCGCTTCGCCCCTGCCGATTGGATTGCAGTTGTACGCCCGCGCGTTCGACGAGATGACGCTGTTTCGCGTGGGACACGCGTACGAGCAAGCAACGGACTGGCATCGCCGACGGCCGACACTGTAGCGGTCCCCATCCACAGACCACGCATCCACAGATTTCGCAGATTACACATCCACAGATTTCGCAGATTACACAGATTCATCAGAGAGGTCGCGGTCACCACAAGGGGCGACCTGAGGGGTTGGAGTCGTGAGCCCAGAGGGGCGTTCTCGACAACGCCGCGAGGCGGGATGCGGCGCCCATTCGGATCGACTTTGCCCTTCGGAGCTGGCTAGGGCCCGGTCTGCTTTCCGGGCTTGAACGGAGTCGGCCCGGGCGGAGGAAGGCGCGGGTTCCCGGACTTCACCCAGGCGTCGTAGCGCAAGCGCAGCGTCCTGACCGGATTGGCGCTCTCGCCCGGCTTGATGTTGTCGTCGGTCACGCTGAGGTAGGCATAGTACTTCCCGTCGTTGTGCGTGACGCCGGCTTCGTCTGTCTTGTCCGCGATCGCGATGTAGGCCACGTGCGCCGTCTTGTTGTCGCAGGGCACGAACTCCATCGGGTTGCTGCCGCAGTTGCACCGGTGGTCGCCGCCGTTGGAGTCGGCTGCTTCCATGGCGGCCATGACACGGTCGGCGAGCGTGCCCGAGGCCCGGGTGAAGGCGAGGGCGGCCAGGTGCACCACCTGGTCGCCGAGCAGGGTGTTGCCCTGCACCTGGTAAAAGACATCGGGTCCGACCTGGCCGCCGAAGAACAGCGACGACTGTGAGTTCCCGCTGCCGTTGAACCCCGCGCGGTTGTTACGGGCCGTGATCGCGCTCCCGTTGGGAATGGCGAGGATCCCGAACTGACGACGTTCGATGTTCGGATCCTTCTTGAGCATGTCCAGAATCTGAGCCGGCGGGGTGCCCTTTTTCATCTCCGTGTACACGAGGGTCTGATTCTCGCGCGTGTTGTCCACGCCCGCCTGACACGCGGCAACGCCGACGCCCGGCACGATCACGGCTTGAACATCCATGAGGTCTCGCGCACCGTTCGGCTGGCGCTGCGGGAATCCGGCCTGCCGGACACACGTCGCCGAGGCGATGATCACCTGTCCGCTGCGTCCGTCGATGGCAATCACCGACCAGGTGGCCAGAGCGGTGGACGGAACGGCACATGCCAACGCGGCGGCGAGCAGGGTCCTGATCATCGTGGGCCTCTCAGGTGGCGCAGTCTACCAGACCTGGACCCGACGCTGGCCGATGATCAGCCGCCTCGGCCGGCGGCCACACATCGGCGGGCGACGGCTGGCGGTTGCATCCAGCGAGGTCGTGCGGCCTCTCGCCTCCGGCCAAATCGTGATACGGTCCCGCCATGTTGCGCGCCAACACCTTGCTCGCCGTCGTGCTCAGCCTGGCCGTTCCGATCAGTGGCCGTGGCCAGGCGCCGGCCCCGCTCGGAGCCCTGACACAGATCGATGCGATGGCTGCCGCCGAGTTTGCGAGGAACCCGGTTGGCAGCGTCACGATCGGGGTCGTGTCGGGGGCGAATCTCGTGTGGACCGCCAGCTACGGCCTTGCGGACATGGAACGCAAGGTGCCCGCGACAAAGGACACGGTCTATCGCATCGGGTCGATCACCAAGCAGTTCACGGCGGTGATGCTGCTGCAGCTCGTGCAGGACGGCAAGGCCAGGCTCTCGGATCCGGTCGAGCAGCACTTCCCGGATGTCGACAAGGTCCAGGGCCGCCGCGCCGGCGCGCCGCCAATCACGCTCGGCCAGCTGGCGACGATGACGTCGGGGATGGCGCGGGAACCGGCCAACCTCGGGACGTATCTGGTCGGGCCCGTCGCACAGTGGGAGCAGGTGCTGATCGCCGCGCTGGCCCAGACGCGATACGAGCACGAGCCGGACGCCCAGTATCTGTATTCGAACATCGGCTACGCGATTCTCGGGGCCGCCCTGAGTCGCACGGCCGCGATGCCGTACACCGTCTTTGTCCAGCAGCGCATTCTGACGCCGCTTGGGATGTCGCACACGGCGTTCGAGCCGAATGCCACTATCCAGCCGCACCTTGCCAAGGGGTACGAAATCGATCGCAGCGGCAAGGTCAACTTCGACGTCCCGACGCGGGAGCACGCCGGGCGCGGATACAAGGTCCCGAACGGCGCGTTGTACACGACCGTGACCGATCTGGCGCGATTCGTGGCGTTCGAGCTGGGCGAGGGACCCGAATCGGTGCTCAGCCGCGCGCGACTGGAAGACGCCTACTCGCGGGTGAGCTCGGCCAACGCCACCCTGACGTCAGGCTACGGTGTCGGCTTCCAGCTCGCGCGTCGCGGCGCGCACGTGTTCGCCGGCCACGGAGGCTCGGTCGCCGGCTACACGGCCCAAGCGTGGTTCCACAGGCCCACCAAGCTCGGCGTCGTCGTGTTTCGAAGCGCTGGCGGCGGCACGTTCGACCTGTCAGGCCTCACGTTTCGGGCGCTCGAAGCGCTGGTGACCGAAAAAGGGGCCGGGCTTGATTGAACATTCTGCGCCGCCCATCACGCCTGCTGGGGGCGTGCGTGCAGTTTCTGCGACGTCTGCCCAGGCTCGGTGACAGAAACCGCAACGCCTCACGCGGGCTTCCGCGCGTCCACGCGCAGCGAGTGATTGAGGCGGTGATACTCCCGCCTGACCTGGCGGAGCGTGTCGTGGTCTCCGGCCGCGATCGCCTCAGCCCGTTTTCCCTTGAGCTCTTTCATACGCGCTCGCGCGGCGGCCTTCAACGCTCCGTGCGCGGCGTGGTGTTCGTGCGCGTCGATGCCGAGGGCCTGGCAGAGGGCGGGCAGGAGATGGTCCTTGTTCATCTGCGTGAAGCCCTGCACGGCCTCGTGTTGCAGGTCTTTGGCGATGTCGCGAAGGTCGGCCAGCGTCTTCTTTTTCAACTCCTCATAACTCGGTGTCATCTGGGCCTCCCGAGAGGAAAATCCTAAACCAGAACCCGCTCCGCAGTCGTCCGATTTCCAGCGCCGTCTTTTTCCAGGGGCGAACCCGGGCGGCGCTGGCCGGCCACACGCACGTCATTCTCCATCAACCACTTGCGCCGAGAGACGGGGGCATAGTCGCTTTGCTCATGCTGCGAACGGCCGACAATGCCCCGGAGTGTCACGGATGAACTGTGCGCTCGACACCACGCGTGCCGATTGCGTAGTCTCGTCCCATGGTCACTCCATCTGATCCAAGCGCCTCGCCTCGGTCGTGGTGGGCGCGCGGCCTCATCTTCGAGAATTGTGCCTGCACGCTGGTCTGCCCCGGCCACTTGCATTTCAGCCAGCTCTGCTCGCACGAGCGGTGCAAGGGATATTGGGCCTTCCGGTTCGACGAGGGCGCGTTCGGCGACGTGTCGCTCGCCGGCCTCAAGGCCGTGCTGGTCTTCGAGACCTCGCAGCGCATGATCGACGGGGGCTGGATTCAGTCGATGTACATCGACAGCGGCGCCACGCCGGCCGAGCGGCGCGCGCTCGAAACGATCCTGACGGGCCAGGCCGGCGGCCCCTGGGAGAAGCTCGCGACCTTTGTCGCCACTCAGCACCAGATCGAGTACCGCCCGATCGACATCGTGGACGATGGCGCGACCAAACGCCTGACGATCGCCGAGCGGCTCACGGCCATCGTGACACAGATTCGCGGCCGCGACCGCTCGAAGCCGGTGGTGTTAGAGAACATCTTCAACCAGATCCACTCATCACGACAGGTGCTCGCGCTCGGCGACACCGAGTACGACGACGGCGTGATCACGATCCGGAATGCCGGGTCCCACGGCCTGTTCTCCCAGTTCGAGTGGGCCGTGAGCGGCGCCTGAGCCTGCGATGCCCCACCTCCTCGCGGACGGCGCGCTCGCGGACGGGCTCGCGGGCGACTTGGCAAGCCGGTTCGTCCTGCTCGCGGCCATGTGGTTCGGCATGATGGCCGTGATGATGACGCCCGCCGTGTGGCCGTGGATCGTCGCGTTCGAGCGGCTGAGCGCCCGAAAGGCCGGCGACGGGTTGGGCCGCCGTGCAGGAGCGTTGCTGTCGTTCGCGAGCGGATACCTCGCGACGTGGGGGGCCTACGCGGTTGCGGCGGCGCTGATGCAGATGGTCCTCGTGCGCTTCGGCCTGCTGGATCCCGTGCACGGGCTGACGACTGCGCTCGGTGCGGTCGTGCTCATTGGCGCGGGGCTGTTTCAGTTCGCGCCCGCCAAACGTGCCTGCCTCACACACTGCCGCAGTCCCTTCAGCTACTTTCTTTCCCGCTGGCGAAACGGGCCGATGGCCGGGTTTCGTCTCGGCGTCGGCCACGGCGTCTACTGCGTCGGCTGCTGCTGGGCGCTGATGCTCACGGCCCTTGCCGTCGGGGTGATGAACATGTGGTGGATGGCGGTGCTGACTGCGGCCGTGTTCGTGGAGCAGGTCGCGTCGTGGGGCCATCGGACCCGCATCCCGCTCGGGGCAGCACTCGTCGTCGCGGGCGTCCTTCGATGGTGAATGCCAGCGAGGCTGCGCCGCAGGGCTAACGCACTGGAACGCGCGCGTTCAGCTCTTCAAACCAGTTGAGCACGACGCGCACTTCGATCAGGTCGGCCCCGCCCAGCTGAACCTGACGGTCGGGCGCGTGGGCCGCGACGAATCGACGGCCGTCGGGCGTGATGTCGTAATTCCTTGGCGACGCCCTCGTGGTGTTCGGCGGATGGACGCCGGGGACCCGCGCCGGTGCGCCGAAGGCCACGCTGCTGGTCAACGAGACGGGCGTCGAAACGAGCACGCCTCCACCAAGCGCGAAGTAAAAGAGCTCCGTGCCATCAGGCGACCAGAAGGGATGGTGGGCCGAGTCCCCAACCGAGGTCTGATACCGCGCGCCGGTGGGCGGGAACGGCTCGACGAAGACGCTTGCCGATCCTGACTCGCGAAGAGTGTAGGCCACCCAGCGCCCGTCGGGGGAAATCGCCGCGTTGAGCGGGGCCACCGCGCGCGCCGCACCAAATGCCGTGGTCGTACGATCCTGCGTCCTGAGCATCCTCAAGGTGAACTCTTCGCCCTTCCGAGCGGTGTACGCGATGAAGCGGGCGTCCGGTGACCAGGACTCCGGAATGTGTTCGGCGTTGGCTTCGGCCGTCGTGAGCCGTTCCGCGTCGTCGGCCCCATCGGCCCGCTGGACCCAGATCGCGCTGTCGCCGCCGCGCGTGGACTGGTAGGCCAGGCGCTGGCCGTCGGGTGACCAGATGGGAACGCGGTTCCGGCCGTCGAACGTCAGTCGTCTCGGTGGCGCCGTCCCCGACAGCTCGTAGACCCAGACGATCGCCTCACGGCCATCGTCGGTGCTCACGGCCAGCCGGCGCCCGTCGGGGGAGATGCGGGGCGCTTCGTAGGCCCCAGGGGGTAACGTCAGGCGCTGTTCCTGCCCGATGCGGTCGATCAACAGCACGACGCGTTCGTTGGAGAGCGCCTTGGGCCCCGCGACGTAGGCCAGCGTGCCGCTCGCTGAAATCGCCGCTACCGCAAAAGGCACCGTCAAGCCCGCGGCGGTCGATCGCAACACGCCCTCGACCACTGAGACGGGCGCACCGACGCCGCTCATGGTTGCGAGGTCGAACGGCAGCGCCATGAGCACGCCGTCGACGACAAAGACAACGTGCCCGGTGGCAACGTACCGGGCGTCACCGCCATTTTTTGCGACGACGGTGCGCGCCCCCGATCCGAGGGCCTGCACCAGGACCTGCGTGACCCGGGACAGGGCGTCGGAACCCAGCGTGAAAAGCACGTGCGTGCCGCCAGGCAGGAGCTGAGGGGACGTCGCGTACTCGCCTTCCTGCAGCGTCACCAGCGGCTCGATTGGCCCGCCCGTTGTGGGCACGCGGACGATACCCTTCGGTCCCAACGCGGCCAGCAACTGACTTCCGCTCCAGCTGAGGCCCGTCACGTCGTCGTCCATCTCTGCGAGCGTGGAGGTCGTGCCGTCGAGCTGCAATACCTTGAGGACACGGACGTCGGCGAACGCGATCGCCCTGCCATCCGGGGAGAACGTCGGATTCAGCAGCTGTGGGCCCGAGGCGGCGGCCACGGGGCTCGTCTCGAATGAAGACAGGCGTCGCATCGACAGCCCCGTCGGGGTCCTCCAGAGAATCTGGCTGCCGTCCGGCGCGATGGCGAGGGACGAGCTGACGCCCGTGTTCACGGGCATCGGGCCGACCGTGAACGACAGTTTCGTGACGGGCTGGGGTGGCGGCGCCGATCGGTCAGCGAGCACCCACGCGGCGGCGACAACGAGCGCGCCGGCGAGGGCGCCGGCAGCAAGCGGCGTGGCACGGGCCCGCCACGTCGGGCGCCCGGTCGCGGCCGTCGCTGGCATCGTGGCGCTGCCCGCAGGGTCCGCGGCCATCAGTTCGATCTCGGCGCGCACGTCGCCGATCGCCTGCCAGCGCTGCCTGCGCGACTTGGCGAGGCAGCGCTGTAGGAGCGCGGTCAGCCGCGGGTTGATCGGCGAGGGCAGCGCCGCCCAATCCGGCTCGCGTGCAATCACCGACGCAAGAACGTCGGAGACGCTCTCGCCGCGGAAAGGCTGCCGGCCCGCGAGCAGCTCGTACAGCACACAGCCGAACGAGAAGATGTCGCTCCGGTGATCGGCCGCCATCCCCTTGGCCTGCTCCGGCGACATGTAGGCGGCCGTGCCCAGGATGATACCGGCCTCGGTCATGGCCGGCGTGGTGATGGTCGGCGAGTGATCTTCGAGTCCGTCGCCGCCACCTGGGCTCCGCACCGCACCTGACGCCACTGGCGCGCCCGCACCTGGTTTGGCCAGCCCGAAATCCAGAACCTTGACGACGTCGTCTGGCGTGATCTTGACGTTGGCCGGCTTCAGGTCACGATGGACGATGCCGCGTTCGTGCGCGGCCTCGAGCCCGTCGGCGATCTGCCGTGCGACCGCCAGGGCCTCGGCGACGGCCATGGGACCGGTGAGCAGCCGCTCCGCCAGCGTCAGCCCCTCGACCAGTTCCATCACGAGGAAATGGCGGCCTTCGGACTGCTCCATCCCGAACAGCGTCGCGACGTTGGGATGATGCAGCGCCGCCAGCGATCGCGCCTCGCGCTCGAACCGGGCGATGCGCTCCGGGTCGTTGGCGACGGCGTCGGGCAACACCTTGACGGCCACCTCGCGCGCGAGCTTCGTGTCGCGGGCCCGGTAGACCTCGCCCATGCCGCCTTCGCCCAACTTGCCGAGGATGCGATACGACCCGAGGGACTCGCCTAGCACCATCGCATCCTCGTCTGGGCTGCGGCGCGATCTCGCCGTAGCTTGCCAGCCTCGCGCGCAAGCGGAGGCGGGCCGCCCGCGCCACGCGTCGCGGTCACCTCATACACACCCAGACGGCTTCCCGACGGAATCGGCATGTGAGCGCGTGAAATTATACGTTGCCGCTCGGCCCGCGTCCCCCGTGGCCGGTCATCGACGACGACGCCGTGCCGCACCCGTCGCACCTGACCTGACGCCCCCGATCATCGCCCTTGGACAGGCTCAGGGCGCCCTGAGCGAAGTCGAAGGGCCGCACCGCAGCTGAGCACTTGACCACCTCAGTACTTGCGAGCCTCCCGCTGAGCATCTCGCATCTGATGTACGATGCCATCATGCGCACCACGCTGGATGTCGGCGAGGACGTTCTGGGCCGTCAAGAAGCTCGCGGACGCGCGTGGCGTGACCGCCGGGCAGGTGCTGACCGCACTGGCCCGCGAAGCGCTGAAACCGGCACGCACGGCCCGGTCACGTCACGGCGTGCCGCTGCTCCCGAAGCGCCGCGCCGCCCCGCCCAAGCCAACGATGGCGCTCGTGAACCAGCTCCGCGACGCAGGATGATCCGCCCCGCCCTGCGGAGCGGGGCAACAACCAACACTGCCGCCAGGAGGCGGAGCGCTCGCCACATGCCCGATGGTCCGATGCGGAGCCTCCTAGCCCTGATCGACGTGAACGTGCTCATGGCCTTGTTCGACGCCGATCACGTGCACCACGATCTCGCACTCGATTGGACCGCAATACGATACGGCGGATACGATACGGCGGGATCCCTGAATTCGCGCCGGACTGGTGATACCGTGCCCGGCTCACCCCACGGCTGCTTCCGCTCGGACGGCCGTCAAGTCAGTTCGTCAACTCGCAGAGCACTGGAGGGGGTCATGCGGATTACGCGGATTGTCGTCGGCGTTTTCGTTGGGGTAGCCATCGCTGTCTCGTTCGGATGGACGGTTTCTGGGCGAGCTGGGGCTGCCGATCAGGGCGCCGGCGCACAAGGACCGCCGCCGTTGCGCTTTTCCGTCGCCACCACGCAAGTGAAACCGGACCTGCTGCAGGCGTATCAGGATTTGATCCGCACTGAACTCGTACCCGCAGTCAAGAAGGCGGGGATTGCGTGGCGATGGGTGTTCGCTAATACCCCGATGGGGGGCCAGGGCTTCACGTTCGTCACGGTGACGCCGATCACCAACTACGCGCAGTTCGACCAGCCGAATCCTCTGCAGGCGGCGATGGGCGCCGATGCCCTGGCGCGCTACAACGCGAAGATCCGGGCGACCATCGAGTCCACCTCCACCGTCATCCACACGTCCATCGAGAGTGCGAGCCTGCAGAGCTTCTCGCGCACGCCTCCCAACCTGGTGATCGTGACCACCTTGAACCTGCTTCCCGGCAAGGGCCCGGATTTTACGAGCCTCATCACCACGGAGTACCTGCCCGCGCTGAAGAAGGCGGGCGTCACCGACTACTGGGTGTCCGCCGCCAACTTCGGCGCGCCGAATTCAATGCGCACCATCGTGACCACGGCGAAGGCGTTTGCCGACATCGACGCAGGCCCGGCCATCAACCGCGCGCTCGGCGCCGAGGCTGCTCAAAAGCTGAACCAGAAACGGGCGGCGCTCACGACGAGCATCGAGAACGTGGTGCTGCGATTAGTGCCGGAATTGAGCTTCGGCGTGCCGATGCCGCCAAAGAGCTAGCGAGGCTCCGCCTCAGACTAGGCCTGCCCCACTGCCCCGGGAACCACGTTCCCGGGGCACGACGCACCGCGGCACCGGGCCGCACGCCGCACTCCGCGCCCCGCACCTGCGGCGACGTCTGTTCCTGCTATCATCCCGGCATCGTTCGAGGTGCCCCATGAAGCTGCGCAGCGTGCTCCTGAGCGTCGGCCTTGTCCTGCTCGTCACGATCGCCCCGCCAACAGCCCAGCAGCAGGCGGCCGAAGCGCCCGCCTCCACCGCGGCACGACTCACGCGTCCGGCGGTCGCCGGTCTCAACGGTGTGGTCGCCACCGGCCACCCCATCGCCTCGTCTGCCGGGCTGCAGCTGCTCATGAAGGGCGGCAACGCCTTTGATGCGGCGGCGGCCGTCGGCGCGATGGCCCAGATGGGCGAACCCGAGATGAACGGCATCGGCGGCAACGGGTTCATGACGGTGTTCGATCAGAAGTCGGGCAAAGTCTGGTCGCTGTCGATGGCCGGCGCCGCGCCCAAGGCTCTCAATCCCGCGGAGATGACCCCCGAGACCCTCAACGCCGGCATGAAGGCCGGCATCGTCCCCGGCAACCTCGGCGGCTATCTCTACGCGCTCGACCGGTTCGGGACGATGAGCCTTGCGGAGGTGTTTGCGCCGGCGATCGAGTACGCCGAGAAAGGCTACCCGATCGATCCGATGCTCGCGGCGTCCATCGCCCGAGGGCAGCGCAACCTCTCGCGTTTCCCGACCAGCGCCAGGATCTTCCTGCCCGACGGCAAACCTCTCGCGGCGGGAGAGACCTTCCGGAACCCGGACTACGCTGCCACACTGCGCAAGCTCGTCGAGGCCGAGCACCAGGCCAAGGCCAAGGGCGCGTCGAGGTCCGCGGCCATCAAGGCAGCCTTCGATCGGTTCTACAAGGGCGACATCGCGCAGGAGTTCGACCGGTTCTTCCGTGCGAACGGCGGCATCCTCACGGCGGCGGATCTGGCGGCGTACGAGCCGAAGTGGACCGAGCCGCTGCACACCACCTATCGCGGCCACGACGTGTACAGCAATCCCTCCACGTCGCGCGGCGGCTTCGAGGTGCTGATGCAGGCAAACCTGGTCGAGGGCTTCGACGTGAAATCGTTCGGTCCTGGATCGGCGAAGACGCTGCACGCGGTGATCGAGGCCATCAAGGTGGCCAAGTCCGACATCTATCGCTTTGTCGCCGATCCGAAGTTCACCGAGATTCCGGTCGCGGGGCTGCTCTCGAAGGACTACGCCGCACGGCGACGGACCCTCATCGACCTGATGAAGCCGGCCGCGTTCCCCGAACCCGGGAGCCCGGCCAGGTCCAGCACATCGGTGGCGAGGGCGCAGCCGTGGACCGGCGCGCCCGCCTTTCCCGAGCGCTACAACGCCGAGCAGCACACCACCAGCTTTTCCATCGTCGATCGCTTCGGGAATGTCGTCGGGTGCACCCCCACGCTGGGCGGGCTGTTCGGCAGCAACGTCGTCGTCGGATCGACGGGTCTGCTCTTGAACAACGGCATGCGGCTCGGCTCGACGTCGCCGTATCCGGACAACGCCAACTACGTCGGCGCGGGCAAGGTGCCGATTCTCAACAACTCGCCGGTCGTCGTGTTGAAGGACGGCACACCGCTGTACGTGTTCGGCACCCCCGGGGGCGAGACGATCGGCCAGACCCAGTTCCAGGTGCTGCTCAACCTGGTGGACTTCGAGATGGCGGTGCAGCAGGCCATCGAAGCGCCGCGCCTGGCGCTCGATGCCGAGCCGAACTTCTACAAGCCCGGTGCGGCGATCCGCGTCAACATCGAGAGCCGCGTGGCGGCCGACGTCGTCGCCGCGCTGAAAGCGATGGGACATCAGGTGAACGTGCAGTCCGGCTGGGGAAGCCTGGGGCACATGCAGGCGATCCGGATTGATCCCCGGACGCGCGTGATGACCGCGGGCGCCGATCCGCGGCGCACGGGGTATGCGATGGGCTACTAAGAGAGGCGGTGCTCGTGTGCGTCGGGTGCTCGCGTGTCTGGGGTGCGGTGCAATGCGGTGGAACGTGGCCAGATCGCGAAGGGTCAGGCAGCGACCACCCATTGGCCGCTCGCTTTGATCGCGTCGTACATCGCGTCGGGAGCCAGGTCTGCGCCATTGGGCCACGCGACCGCACCCATTTCGATGCACACGTGCCGGAAGTAGCCTGGATCGCGCAGCGGTTCGAAGAGCGTCCCATCCGTGGACGGACTCTCGATGAACGCGCGCAGATGGACGTCTCCCGCAGTTCCGTCGACGAAGACGACGTGCAGGCGGAAGTCGTCGCCAGGGCGCACAGAAGCGAGCCGCCAGGGCGCGGCCGAACGTGCCGGCGGCACTATTCCAGAGGGGGAATGGGGCGGGGTGGTTTCAGCTGGCGGCATAGCTCCCAGTTCTCCATGAGGGAATCGCTGTTCTTCGCGGCCCATTCGAGCACCAAGGCCAACGCCCGTCGCGGAAGCTCCCCGCGCGTGACGCGGAGTTCTCGAATGTCGATGATCGCCTCGTGCTCGCCGTACGTCGCATGGAAGTGCGGCGGCCCATGTTCTCGCCAGAACATCTGCACGACAATGCCGAAGAACACACTGATCGTCGGCATCGGTCACGGCATCGCACGAACCACATCCACGTCATCCCAATCTAGCATGTCGCGCCCGATTCGGGACGAGGTCGCGGTCACGGATGTCCTACGGCGGGTGCAGATGGAGCGTTCGGCCGCCGACTCTTGATCATCGACAACTGACGCGTCGTCGAGCGGCAATGAAGAAATCCACCGTCACCATGTGTGGCCTGATGCGGTTGGGCGCCTGCCCGTCGAGATACGCTTCGCCCGACGGCGGCACGATGTCGATGTCAACCGTCGATCCCGGCTCGCGAGCCGACCCTGGCGACCGCCGCCGTCTATCGAAGGACCCGCGTTAGACTATCCCTCCGTGCGGCACTACCTGGCATCACGGGCGTTGTCGATCATCGCCCTGACTCTTACTGCGTCCGCCCCGCTCGGCGCACAAAGCCTGACCGTCTCCTCATCCGATGGACGGCGCCAGGCCACCGCCGTCAAGCGCACCGGCCCGATCACCGTGGACGGCGCACTCGACGAGGAGGCCTGGGCCGCCGCAGCGCCTGCTTCCGGCTTCGTGCAAGCCGACCCCCGGGAAGGCGAGCCGGCCACCGAGGCCACCGACGTTCGCATCCTCTACGACGACGATTTCCTGTACATCGGCGCGTGGTGCTACGACAGCGACCCGACGGGCATCGTCATCAACGAAATCCGCAAGGATTTCGCCGGGCGTGACCAGGACACCTTCGAAGTCCTGCTCGACACGTTTGCCGATCGCCGCAACGGTTTCGTGTTCTCGACCAACGCCGAGGGCGCCAAGTCCGATGCCCAGATCGCGAACGAGGGCCGCGACGTCAACCCCAACTGGGACGCCGTCTGGTGGGTGCAGGCACGAAAGGGGGCGGACGGCTGGACGGCCGAGTTTCGCATTCCGTTCAAGACGCTGCGATTCCAGGGGGGCGAGGCGCGCGAGTGGGGCATCAATTTCTCGCGCCGCGTGCGCCGCAAGAACGAAGTGAGCTACTGGTCGCCGGTCTCGCGCGCCTACTCGATCTTCCGCGCGTCGTCTGGCGGCAGCCTCACCGGCCTGCCGGCCCTCAGCCAGGGACGCAACCTGCGAATCAAGCCGTTCGTGCTCGGTGGATCGGTGCGCGGCGTCGGCGCACGGACATTCGACCACTCGCTCAGGGCCGGCGTGGACGTCAAGGCGGGCGTGACGCCCGCGCTCACCCTCGATGTGACCATCAACCCGGACTTCGCGCAGGCGGAAGCCGACGAACAGCAGGTGAACCTCACGCAGTTCAGCCTCTTCTTCCCCGAGAAGCGCGAATTCTTTCTGGAGAACTCCGGCATCTTTTACTTCGGCGACATTCCGCGCAACCAGCGGCAGACCAGCCGGTTCCGCCCGCCGGAAGAGGACCTGCTGCTCTTCTTCAGCCGCCGCATCGGGCTCACGGCCGACGGGGAAGAGCTGCCGCTGCACGGGGGGGTGCGCCTCACGGGTCGCGCGGGCCGATTCGGTCTCGGGGTGATGACCATGCAGAGCGAGGCGGTGGCCGATCAGCCGGGCACCAACTACACGGTGCTGCGGGTGCGTCGAGACGTGCTGGGGAACTCGGACATCGGCGCCATCGTGCTGTCACGCGACACGACGGGGCGCGCGGACGACTTCAATCGCGTTGCCGGCATCGATGCCAACTTCCGCTTCTTCCGCAGCCTGAGCGTCAACAGCTTCGCGGCGCGCTCGGAGACGCCGGGCGTCACCGGCAGTCAGAGCGCCGCCAAGAGCGGAGTCAGCTGGGAAGACAGCCACAAGCGCCTCCAGGCGTCGGTGATGACCATCGGCCCTGGCTTTCGCGACGACCTGGGCTTCGTGCGCCGCATCGGGGTCACGCGCCAGTTCTACGACGCCGCGTGGATGCCGCAGCCCGAGGTGCTCCGCCAGTACGGCATCCGTCAGGTCCAGCCGCACGCGCGCGTGTGGAACTACACGGACCCTGCAGGCGTGCTCGTCTCACGGCTCGGGCACGTCGCGACGCAGGTCACGTGGGAGAACGGCAGCTACATCGAGTACGCCTACGAGCCGCGCGTCGAGGCCATCGCGAAGCCGTTCGCCATTCATCCCGGCGTGACCATTCCGCCGGGCCGCTACGACTGGCGGCAGCACCTGCTCGTGCTCGACAGCGATCGGAGCCGCGCGCTGTCGGCCGCCGCGCGCTTTGTCGTCGGCGACTTCTGGAGCGGCACCCAGAAGACGATGCAGTTGAGCGTGCTCTATCGGCCGAGCTACCGCCTCGTCTTCGACCTTGGCGTGCAGGTGAGCGACATCGATCTCGAGGCGCCGAAGACCTCCTTCACCAGCCGGCTCGTGAACATGCGCGGCGGCTATTCCTTCAGCTCGAACATGTTCCTCGACTCGCTCGTGCAGTACCGGACGGACCTCCGCCAGTTCTCGGCCAACGTCCGCTTCAACCTCATCCACCGTCCGCTCAGCGACTTCTTCGTCGTCTACAACGAGTTGCAGTTCGCCGACGACACGCGGCCGGCCGGGCGCGGGCTGATTGTGAAGTACACGCAGATGCTGGCGTTCTGATATGCAGACGCTGGTGCTCGGGCGACTTTCGGCGCGCTCAGGTCGCCCTGAGCCTGTCGACGGGCGTCGGGGTGCTCAGGTGCCGGGGGTGCGGTGCTATTGCGCGCCGGCCAGCCGCGCGCGCACCTCGGCCAGCCAGTTGAGAACGACGTGCACGTCGATCCGGGCCGTGGCCACCGGCCGGATCATCAGGAAGCGGCCGTCCGATGCGACGTCGTAGCTCTGGTCGCCGTAGGGATCGCTGACGAAGTTGCCGGAAAACAGCCGCTCCGCGGGGGGCCAGTCGGACGACTCGCCCGCCGGCACGCGGACGCGCATCACGTCGAGTCCGCGACGGTAGAACAGCTCCTTCCCGTCCGCCGACCAGGCTGGCTCTTCTCCGCCGTCGGCCGAGAGGCGGTAGTTGGCGTCGAAGGCCGGAAACGGACGGACGTGCACCTCGGTGCGGTAGTTGTCGGTGGACTGGAACGCCAGCCACCGGCCGTCGGGAGACAAGCGTCCGCCTCGTTGATACCCGGGCGCAGGCAGCCTGCGCCGCTCCTGGGTCTTCCGGTCGAGCACGAACAGGTCGCCGGCATCCGGAGTGGCTTCGCCCGCCGGCTCCGGCATGCCGTAGTAGATGAACCACGCGCCGTCGGCGCTGGCCGCTGTTGGCCACGCGTCTCTCGTGGTGGTGAACAGGGGCTCCATCCTGCGGCTCCCGTCGGCCACCTGCTCGCCAAGCCCCCCCGATGGTGGGAGCCCTACCGAGGTCACGACCCGGCGGCCGTCGGGCAGCCAGACCGGCTCGGATTGACCGTCGAGCGCGGTCTGCCGGCGTGTACGCAGGTCGATCACGCCGATCCGGATCAGGTCGGACAGGGCGGGCGCCGCGACATTGCTCTGCGCGCTGCCGAATGCCACACGCGTGCCGTCAGGGGACAGGCGAGGCCAGCGAAGGTACGCGGGAGCGATCCCGACCGGCGTCGCCGCCCCCTCACGCGACACCCACACCAGCTCGCGGGCCACGGCGGCCCCGCTGATCCAGGCGATCGAGCGTCCGAGTGGGCTCCCACCAAGCACGTCCGACAGCGGGACCGAGGACCCGACCGGCTCGAGTCGCCGGAGGTCGAAACGCGTCGCCCGCCACTGCCCGCTGTGGCGGGAGAGCAGCACGTCTTCGACCAGCGTGCCCTGTTCGACGCCGCTGGCCACGACGCGCCGCTCGCGTGCGTCGCTCGAGAAGACCTCGATGCGAGACGCATCGCCCGTCGTCACAGTGACCGCCAGGCGCCCATCGTCCAGCACGTTCACGGCAGTGAATCGCTCCTGTTTCCCGGCATCCGCGGCGACGAGCAGCGAGGGTTCACCGCCGGCGGCGGGAACCGACCACAAGCCGATCAGGCCGGGAACCAGGAGCCGTCCGTCCGGATGCCAGGCGGCAATGCCGAGATCCCAACGCACTTCTCGCACCTGGCCGATCAGGGCTGGCTTCCGATCGGTCAGATCGACCGCCCAGATCGTCGCATCCCGGAAGAACGCGAGCCGGCGGGCGTCGGGAGAGAAGAACGGCAGCCGGCCGCCGCCTTCGATCGGCAACAACTCGAAGCCGTTCAGCGGACGCACGAAGAGCGCCTCCCCTTCAGCGGACTTCAGCGGAAGCGCGAGCATCCGACCGTCAGGCGACAGCGTGGGCGCAAGATTGATGTCCGTGCTGAACGAGGGTCCGGAGTCAGCATCCGGGCCAGGCACGATGAATCGAAGCGTCGTGGTGCCGGAGTCAGCGGCCGGCGCCGGCGTGCGCCACAGCGCGAGCGCGGCGATAGCAGATGCCACGGCCGCGATGGCCCACGGCCACGCCCGCGCGAGCCGCGCGCGCGGCGCTCGGGGCGCGGCTGCCGGCCGGGACGGCTCGAGGGGCGCCGACAGCAGCACCCGCGCCTCGCCGATGTCGCGCAGCCGCTGCTTCGGGTCGCGCTCGAGACAGCGGGCCAGCAGGCGGGCTATGGCCGCGGGCGTGTCGGCGGGCAGCGACGCCAGATCGATCTCCTGGCGCAGCACCGCAGCCAGCACGTCAGAGACCGTGCCGCCGTCGAATAACCGCCGGCCGGTGAGCATCTCGGCCACGACGACGCCGAAGGCCCAGATGTCGGCGCGCTTGTCCACCGGCGCGCCGCGCGCCTGTTCGGGCGCCATGTACGACGCCGTGCCCAGGATGATGCCGGCTTCCGTCATCTGGCGCGACATGGTGGGCGAATGCGCCAGCGAGACGACAGCCGACGCGCTCGCGTCGCCCTCGTAGGCCTTTGCCAGTCCGAAGTCGAGAATCTTGACGACGCCGTCGCCGGACACCTTGATGTTGGCGGGCTTGAGATCCCTGTGGACGATGCCCTTTTCGTGCGCCGCTTCCACCGCCTCGGCGATCTGCCGCGCGAGCGGCAGCGCGTCGTCGATCGGGATTGGGCCGCGCGCGAGGCGCTCGGACATGTCCTCGCCCTCGACCAGCTCCATCACCAGCGCGCCGCCTTCAACGCCGTAGATCTGCGCGATGTGCGGGTGATTGAGCGTGGCGAGCGTCTTCGCCTCTCGCTTGAGGCGCGCCAGACGATCAGGGTCCTCGGCGAAGGCGGCCGGCAGAATCTTCAGCGCGACGTCGCGATCGAGCGTCGTGTCACGGGCGCGATGCACCTCGCCCATGCCACCTTCGCCAAGGCGACCGATCACTTCATACGGGCCGATTCGCGTGCCTGGGGAGAGGGGCATCTGGGCCGAGCTGGGCCGATTATAGACCTGCCCTCACGGCTCGCTCCGGCCTATCGCAGCATGTGCCAGACGTGCCGCTCGCGACCGTCGCCCGTCGTCGTTCAGCGAACGGACTCGTCCCGAGCCGCCCGCGCGAGATTCGGGTCGTCGGTCGACGCGTGTGGGGGTCAGCGCCGGCCGGGGCGCTCGAACACGGGCGGCGCCTGTGGGATCGCCGCGCCGTCGTGCCGCGGCTCCGACGCACCGAAGTGCACGCCTCCGGGTCCGCTCATCACCGCCTGCCCGTAGCCGAAGCCCCCGCTCCGAGGGGCCGCGACTCGGAACTGGTGGCCGCGTGCGGTCAACTGGTCGCGCACCGGTTCGGGGACCAGCGCCTCGATCTGCACGTCGCACCCGTCGAAGCTGCCCTTCGTGAATCGCCCGGCCTCGAGCGCCTGCTGAATGGTCATGCCGAAATCGGCGATGTTGGCGACGAACTGCGCGTGCGCCTGGCCCTGGTTCCAGCCGCCCATGATCCCGAAGCCGATCCGCTGGTCGCCCTTCTCCATGAACGCGGGGATGATCGTGTGCAGCGGGCGCTTGCGCGGCTCAAGCGTGTTCGGCTGGCCCTTCTCCAGCGTGAACAGCCCGCCGCGGTTGTGCAGCATGAATCCCGCATCCGGAGGCACGAGCCCCGAGCCGAACCCGCTGTAGTTGCTCTGGATCAGCGAGACGATGTTGCCGTCCTTGTCGATGACGGACATGTAGATGGTGTCGCTGCCCTGGGCGTCGGTGACGCCGGCCAG
>JBQTIE010000360.1:0-2839 GCA_052389315.1 Acidobacteriota bacterium | reverse complement strand
ATCGATACGCATCGAGGCGCGCGCCGTTGGCGATGAACACGTAGCGGGCGACGGCGTCGAGCTGATACTCGAACACGCCCGGCTCGGTGCTGCGCATGGCTTCCATCATCCCCAGGCCGGCGATCTGTGACGCACGCCGGATGAGCGCCACTTCGCGAGGGCTCTTCACGGTTCTCAGCTCGTCGAGGATCGGTGAGAGGTTCCGGATCTCCGCACGCGGGTTCCTCAGCTGGAGCAGCTCGCGGAAGCGCACCTCCCGGGTGCCGCGCGCGTCCCACGGGTCCGCGGCGATCATCGCGTGCGCCTGCTGCAGCTCGCTCCGGCTCTCCGCGTAGCCCTCGGCCGGCGCGAACTCCGCGTAGATGGCGCGCGCCGGGTTGCCGTCGAGTGGCCACGGCTCCCCCATCGCCGTCGTCGGCCTCACCGCGTCCGCACCGGTGAGCGCTCTTACCTGCTCGGCGTCCTCGGCTGACAGCACGCGCCCCTCGGCACGCTCCAACCGTTCGTTGCGCGGCGGCAGGTAGAGCGTGACCGTACGCGTCCGACCGTCCAACCGCAGGTACGCATGCGGAGTTTCGATGCCCGACAAGTAGTAGAACGAGTTGGACTGCCGCGGCAGGTTGAACCCCGTCGCCATGGGCGCTCCCTGGACCACTGCGACCGCGTCAGCGCCAATCCGGTCGAAGACTCGCGCCCAGCGCGCGCGGAATTCGTCGGGCGGGAAATCGGTTTGATAATGCTGAGCGGCAGGCCGTACGGCCAACAGGGCGAAGACGACAGCCACCAACGTGGCACAGCGCACGAGAGCCATGGCATCAATATACGCCGCCGGGTGAGCGCGTTTGGTAGGCTTTCACCCATGTTCAGAGCCCCTGTCCTGTCGCTCGTGCTGCTGCTGGTCGCCGCCGGGAGCCCCGCCGCCGACACATACCCGAGACAGACGGGCGTGGACGTGCTGCACTACGTTTTCCGCCTGACGCTGATGACGAGCGCCCAACCGGGCATTGACGGCGAGGCGGATGTGACGTTGGCCTTCGCCGGCGACGAGGTCCGCGACGTGGCGCTCGACCTCACTTCAGCGACCGGTGGAACGGGGATGACGGTGAGCGGTGTCAGCGAGGCCGGGCGGGCGGTTCAATTCCGGCACGTGAACGACCGCCTGTGGCTCACCGTCGCCCCGCCCGCGCGGGCGGGCGACCGGCGCACCTTTACCGTGCGCTACGGCGGTACGCCGCGGGAGGGTCTGCGGCTCCTCGCCAACATCCACGGCGAGCCCACAGCGTTCAGCGAGAACTGGCCGAACCGGGCACGCCAGTGGCTGCCGACAATCGACCACCCGCACGACAAGGCCACCGGGGAGTTCGTCGTCACGACGAGCAGCACCTACCAGGTGGTGGCCAACGGGCTGCTGGTCGAAGAGGTGGACCTGGGCAACGGGCAGCGACGTACCCACTGGAAGCAGTCCGTCCCGATCGCCTCGTGGCTCTACGCGTTGGGCGTGGCGCGATTCGCCGTCCATCACGCAGGCACCGTGGCGGGCGTGCCGTTGCAGACGTGGGTATTTCCTCAGGACCAGACGACCGGGTACGCACTCTTCGAGGAGACGTCGCGCCGGGCCATGGCGTTCTTTACCTCGCGCATCGGCCCCTATCCCTACGAGAAGCTCGCCAACATCCAGGCGGCGGGCCTCGGTGGCGGGACCGAGCATGCCTCAGCCATCTTCTATGGTGAAGAAGGCGTCGCCGCAGGCCGCGCGCCCGTCGTCCACGAGATTGCGCATCAGTGGTTCGGCAACTCCGTCACCGAGCGCGATTGGGACGACGTGTGGCTGAGCGAGGGGTTTGCGACCTACTTCACGCTGCTCTTCACCGAGCACGACGAGGGGCGCGAAGCTTTCGTCGACGGGCTGAAGAGGAGCCGCACGACGGTGCTGCAGCTCGAGCGGAAGCTGCCAGACACGCCGGTCATCCACCGGAACCTCGACGACATGCGGCGCGTGCTCAATCAATTCGTCTATCAGAAGGCCGGATGGGTCCTCCACATGCTGCGGCAGCAGATCGGCGCCGAGGCATTCTGGGCGGGAATCCGCGACTACTACCGAACCTATCGCGACGGCAACGCGTCAACACGGGAGTTCCGCCAGACGGTGGAGGCCGCCTCGGGCCAGGAGCTGGGATGGTTCTTCGATCAATGGCTGACGCGAAGCGGCGTGCCGGGCGTGGAGGGCACGTGGCGGTACGACGCCGCGACCAAGGAGATCGCCGTCACACTTGCGCAAACGCAGGCGGAGCCCTATCGGCTGAACGTCGAGGTCGGCCTCGTCTGGGCGGATAGCCGCCAGCCTCGCGTCGAGCGGGTCGCGCTCATGGGTGCGAGCGCGACCGCCACCTTCACCACCGACGCGGCGCCGACCGATGTGGTGATCGATCCACGGGTGTGGTTGCTGGCCGACGCCAAGCCACTGCGGCCGCGCTAGAAAACTTGACTCTGCAGAGTCCCAACCATTTGAGTCAAGTTTTCTCGCCCTGCCGGAGGCCGGGCAAAGCCAGCACTGCCCCTAGCGAGGCGAAGCCACACCTTGTCATGCTTGACGGTCCGAGGCGGAGCCTCGCTAGACATCTTCTATGGCCTGAGGCGTCACGAATGAAGCAAGTGTTTCGACCGGCCACAGAAGATGGCCGCCCCGCCCGAGGCGGGGCAAGACGAGATAGGGACGCGAGCGAAGCGGAGGCTCGTCTGGGTTCTGGGCGGTTTGAGGCCTCCACCGTCGCCAGCGACGACCCCACGGGGACCAAACGCGGCACAGATGCCACAGTTTGGTCTCAGGCGGAGCTTCGCT
>JBQTIE010000359.1:0-5919 GCA_052389315.1 Acidobacteriota bacterium | reverse complement strand
CTCCAGTTCCGCAACGAGCCGTGCTCGAAGCGTCTACTCGAGCGCTGACTGTTTCACGTAGAAGCTGAGATCCTTTGCGCGGAAAGTATTGGTCGGCATCTTCTCAGTGGTGGTGAAGCCTGGCGCCGCAACGATCAAATCGGGGATGCGGTTGACGATCGTCGCGCAAGTCAACTCGACGGTTGCGGGTCGGTTGATGATGATCTCAGTGTTGGGCTCTCCCTGAATGGTCCAAATATTCTGATCGAACTCACCCGCAGCGTAGACCTTGCCAATGCACTCGGTTTCGATGACAGTCCCTTCCTCGGTGGTGGTCGTGACCATGGCCGACATTCCTGTCGCGTGTCCTGCGGGGATCGTCATCTGAAGCGTTTCTGAACGAAGGGCCTTGTCGTGGATCTGAGGAACGCACGTCTGGGTCTGTAGCTTGACCCTGAGTCCGAGCCGGGCACAAAGCCATCCATTGACGCTCCACATGTAGGAAGGCAGGAAGGTCTCCTGCTCAATCAGGGTCTTTCGCTCCGCGTCGGAGATCTTGTCGGCGGCGGCAATCTCCCTTTCGAAGGCCGCAACGGGCAAGCCGGCCCCGTGGACCTTCGCCAGCGCAAGGCCATAATCCTCAACGTTGTAGCTGGACTGTCCAATGATCTTCTTGATGTTGTGAGTAGCGCCCGCAAGCGTGGTGATGAGGTTTCCCCAGAGCACGTCCTGGTATCCGGAGCCGCAGAGGGTACAGCCGTTTCTCTTGGCCAAGTCGTCCAGTAATTGGGTCGTCTTGTACGAGGAATTCCAAGGATAGAATGCCTCCTCACCGGTGGTGATGGCATTCACGCCACTCTCGGCACAATCCATGAACGGGTCCTTGAGATCTTGCATCAGACTTGCGGTGGTAATGATGCAGGCGTCAGGCTTCTTCTCCTTCAGAATCCCGGCGGCGTCCTTTGAATCCTGAACGAGCACCCCCGTCTTTCCCACTCCCGCGATGTCGCCGATATCCTTGCCGAGGTTGCGAGGACTCCGACCAAAGGCGCAGACGATTTCGGCGCCCTTCTCCATGGCATACCGCATGGTGTACACCGACATCTTTCCGCAACCGTATTGTGCAATCCTCAGCTTCCGATCCATCGACAGATTCCCTTTCCGCAAGAATGTGCCCCGAAGTCTTCAATCGTGGTCCGGCTAACGTCGTGGCGTTGAACCGCGCCGCGCGAGGCAGCATACCACCGGGCGCGGGAACTCGGCGGATGCGCACGCGGCCGACGGGCGTCGGCTCCAACGCCTGGTTAGCCAGGTAGTCGGTCTTTCCAGTAGTCCGGTCGGCGGTGACCATGGGCGATGGCCACGATGAGGATACGGTGACGCTCGATGCGGTAGACGACGCTGAAGGGATACCGACGCAGCAGGTAACGGCGTGTGCCATGGTCGAATGGCGGCCACGCCGAAGGAAGCCTCCTGATCGCTGAAATAGCGGCGTCGATCTCGTCGAAGAACCCGGACGCCGCAGTCAGGCTACGCGCTGCATACCAATGCGCGGCAGCTTCGGCCTCGGCGAGGGCTTCGTCGAGATACTCAAGATCGAGGGCCACGACCCGCGGCGGCGTGGATGCGGCGGCGGGCTTCGGCCCAGGGCACCGTCGTCGCCCTGCCTGCATCGACGCGGTCGAGGCGGGATCGGATTTCCGCCGACCAGGCGGCTTCAGCGTCGGGGTCGACTTCGGTTTCCAGGCTCTGAATCAGTTCGCCGGCGAGAGCCGCCCGTTCGTCCGGCGACAGCCGGAGTGCCTCGTTGAGCAACAGCTTCGGATCCATTGTCGAAGTGTACTACGCCGGTCGGTTTCGAGTTGCTCAGGCCAACGATTCCCACTCACCTGCGCCGGATCGATCAGGTGCCCTCTGACATCTGGACGACACCGTGGGTCGTCCATTGCCAACACGCCGGACGCGGTCAGAAAGTCCTCGACTATTTGGGCCGCTACATCTTCCGGGTCGCCATCGCCAACAGCGCGCTGGAACAGATCCAAGATGGGCGGGTCACATTCCGCTATCGGGACAATCGGACCCAACGTCTGCGCCGGGTCACGCTCTCCGGCATCGAGTGTCTTCAGCGCTTCCTTCAGCATGTGCTGCCGCGCGGGGGTACAAAGGTGCGGTACTCGGCATTTGGAGTCCGACCTGCCGACGCCAACTCGATCGCGCCCGCACGTTTCTCACCGCCCCGCCACCAGCTCCCCTCGAGCCGATGCCCGTCCTGCCGGCGACGCGACCGGCCATCACCGAGCCGCCGCCGATGCGCTGTCCTCAGTGTCGAACGGGAATCCTGATCCGCGTCGCCGTCCTCGCTCCGCAACGAATGCGGGCGCCATGACCATGCCGTCGTCTGACCTCAGGACCTCCTCGTCCGTGCGGGCGCTCGCCGCATGGCGGCGGCGTCGTCCACCTCGCCGTCACCTCGCGCGTGGGTCCGGCGCATGCCGACCGAGCGTGGCGTTCACCCGCGGAGCGCCGCCCATCATCGCCCGCACGTCCAGACCACCGTCTACCTCGCATCGCGGCGCCTCACCACACGTCCACGCTCGTTGAAACTCCAATAGCAACCGCGGTGCCCCGGATTCAGTCCAACCCAGGATTTTGTCGCGGCTCGCGCGCGACAAGAATCCTTGACTCGTTAGACCGATTCTTGCCCGCGCGATCCGAAGTGACCTGAACGTCTGCGATGAGTAGATCGGGCTCCACAGCCTGGCAGACCGTCGCAGGACCCCGTCTCGATCGATGATTCCTGACGAACCGTAGGACACCAAGCCGTTGGCCTGCCCTGCGACGTCGGAACGAACGACCCATACCCCGTTCTCTCTCGCCCTACTGATGTCGGTGTGTCGCACCTGCTCGACCACGTCGGCTCCTGCCTTCGCTGGAGCAAGGGCGTTGTTCGTTGGCACAAACAAGACCGTAGCGCCGCGGCGCGCCATTATTTGGGCCGGGATCGGGTACGTCGAGTCACGGCAGATCACGATGCCGAAGATCAGACCATTCACGTCGAAGACCGGAGTGGCTGTCCCAGGCTCGTGCACGGACCGGTTGATCGCCGGGTGCAGCTTGCGATACACACCGACGACCTTACCCTTGGAGAAGACAGCCGCCGAATTGAAGAGCAGACCGTTTCGGCCCGACTCGCTGAAGCCGACAATCGTCGTCACGGTGGTGCTGGCGATTGGCGCAAGGACCGACTGAAGTTGGCCGCTCGCGAAATCAAGGGCGATGTCGGATGGTCGGTTGCTGTAGTCGGCCAAGCCACCAAGGACGTCCGGGCAGCACAAGATCTTTACGCCAGCCGATTCACAGACCCTGACTTGCTCCGCGATCAGGTTGAGGCCATCCATCGATCCGACGGCCGAGAGTGGAGCCTGGTAGGCGGCAATCTTCACAACACTCTCGCCTGGTGTTGAATTCGGTCTAACGCCTTGCGCTTCAGCCGCGAAGGCGGACGCGACTGCTTCGTTTCTTCACAGCCGGACCACGCGCCTTCGCCGGCTGCAAGCGCCGGTTAGGCTGCGCCTTGCTCACCAACGGGTACTTCTCTGGTTGTTCGAGCGATTCCACCGCCAGATCGATGTCGAGATCTGGCCAATACAAGTGGTGTGGACTTGGGAGCTGGACGTTTGCAATCTCCCGAACTGATGCTTCCCGGAACCACGGAAACTCCTTGAACGGCACGAACAACTCACGCTCGCCAACGAACAACCAGAACCCGTGAGGCGAGACGTTAGTGACTTCCACCGGGGAAATGCTTCGCCCAGGCGCTGCGGATTTCATTCAGGTGCTCCTCGACCAGTTTCTGAACTTCCACAACCTGCTTCGGCTTGAGGCTGAAATTGGCCGCTAACTCGACGACCGGATCAATCCAGAACTTTGCTTCGCCGTCCGCATGCTGGACATGAACATGCGCTCGCCGTTCCTCACGAGAAAAGAAGTAGAACCGAAACCCCTTGACTCGCAGGACTGTCGGACTCACGCAGCCAGCATAACTCAGCGCCCAGAATCGGCTTCGACGGAGGAAGGCGAGATGAGCGGTGCCACAAATGAGGTAGGCGCTCCTGAAACAGGATCGCGGTTCTGAGAACCAGTCCTGACGCCCCGGGCCGATGACCTCCACCCGGTACTTGGACCCGTGGTCACCGCTCGGCGGTACCCTATCATTTCGTCCTCAAGAGAAACAACTCGTTGTATCCGCCGCCCTCTCGCCTTCAAGAATCGCAGCCGAACATCTAAATCGACTGCAAACCGGTCAGCCCATTTCCGACCGTCCTTCCTTGCACTCGCCGCGGCTAAGGACAATGCCCGACGCCCGTCGGGCGGTCGGATCAACTGCCGAAACGGCGCCATGATACAGCCACAATGGCTCCCGCCCGACACGAATCCCTTGGCTGCAGAGGTTGTCAGGATCCGACCGACAACCACCCGGGCCCTTAGCGCCGACGCGCACCGTGCTCCGTCCCCGGCAGCAGGTCGGCCGGACTCCGGACCCCCAACGCCCCACGACCCATCACATGCGTATACATCATCGTCCACGTCCCGATGCCCCAACAGCTCCTGCACGGTCCGGATGTCCGCCCCACCCTCCAGCAGATGAGTGGCAAACGAATGACGCAGCGAATGGCAGGTGGCAGGACGAGCAATGCCGGCGGCTCGAACCGCGTCCCTGACGGCCCGCTGGAGAACCGATTCGTGCAGGTGATCCCGGCGTCGCTCACCAGTCGTCTGGTCGACGGAGAACCGCGTCGCCGGAACCACCCACTGCCACCCCCACTCCGCCGCGGTCCCCGGGTACTTCACGCCAAGCGCACCAGGCAGGGCGACGCTCCGCGACCCGCCCCCCAGATCCGCCGCGTGCTGCACGGCCACGCGCGAGAGATGCACCTCCAGCGGCACCCTCACCGCCTCTGGGAGCATGGTGACCGATCCTTGCCGCCCTTCCCGTCGCGAACCGTCAGCTCGCGCCGCGCGATGTTGAGGTCTTTCACCCTGAGCTCCGCACACTCGCCCAGGCGGAGCCCCGCGCTCATGGCATCCGCCATTGCGAGAACTTCACCGGGTGGCCAGTCGGAGGCTGATTGAACCGCGCCCGATCAAGCACGCAGGGTGGCTCCACGCAAGTTCGGGGCCTGTCGCCTCGCGCTCAGAGGTGCGGTCAGGCGTCTCGCCGCGCCGCCCGACAGCCGGGCCCGTCGCGGCGCCCGGCCACGCTCCTGGCAGAATCTGCATCCCGAACGGGAGAGGCACGGTGGAGATTCTGCAGCGATGCCTCGGAGGAGGCCGCCACAGCGCCGTGGAGCGACCGCGCATCGGTGATGGTCGAGCCGAGCGCCGCCCCTGCCATCGTCAGCGGCGCAAAACGAACCGCGTCACGTCTCCCCTGATGGGCCCGCTACAATACCTGCGCGACACACCGCGCGCAGGACCCTGACGACGACCAGCCCATGAATCACGCGCCCCCGCCTCCGCTACTCCGCCAGAGCTTCCGCCGCCGCCTGCTCGCGTGGTATCGCCGCCACGGCCGCGACCTGCCGTGGCGTCGCACGGCCGACCCGTACCACATCCTGGTGTCGGAGATCATGCTGCAGCAGACACAGGTCGAGCGGGTGTTGCCGAAGTATCAGGAGTGGCTGGGCAAATACCCGTCGCTCCACGCCCTGGCGGACGCGCCGGCCGACGAGGTCCGCCGCACGTGGTACCCCCTCGGATACAACGTGCGCCCCGTCCGGCTGCAGTCCATTGCCCGCGAAGCCGTGCAGCGCTTCGGCGGGTCGCTGCCGTCGGACGAAACCACCCTGCGCTCGTTCAAGGGCATCGGACGCTACACGGCTGGCGCCATCCGCAGCTTCGCCTTTCGCGAGCGCGCCGCGATTCTCGATACCAACGTCG
>JBQTIE010000358.1:0-39662 GCA_052389315.1 Acidobacteriota bacterium | reverse complement strand
GCGGGGGGCGAGCCGCCCCGCGGCGCCCGCGAAAGGCCCGTGCTCGCGGGGGCGGTGTTTGCGCGGGTGTCGGCCGCGGGCGCGGCCGCGGCCGCGTCCGCGAGAATCGGCGTGAGCTCGAAGCGCTGGAGCTTGGGCTGTGCCGGCCGCGAATACGTGAGGATGTCGCGCACCGTGCTGTTGAGGGTGTCGATGCGCGCCATCATGGGTGCAATGATCTCTCGACCCGAGAAGTCCGCGGGCAAGCGTCTGGCCAACACCTGAAGCGACCCTTTCAGCGCCGCCAGCGGATTGCGCACTTCGTGGGCGACGACGGCGGACAGCCTCCCGAGCTGCGCCAGGGCCGCCTGGTCCAGCAGCGTCTGCTCGGCCGCCTTGCGTTTTGTGATGTTGCTGTGAATCGCCATGTACTGCCACGGTTCGCCACGGTCGTCGAGAAAGGGGACGATCGTCGTGTCCACCCAGTAGAAGGATCCGTCCTTGGCTTTGTTGCGCAACTCGCCTCGCCAGATCCTGCCCTGTGAAATCGTTCGCCACAGGTCGCGGATGAACTCCTTCTGATGCGTCCCCGAACTCACGATGCGATGGTCCTGGCCGATGAGTTCTTCGCGTGAGTACTTCGAGATTTCACAGAACTGGTCGTTCACGTAGGTGATGGCGCCGTCGCGATCGGTGGCTGCGACAATCGACGACTGGTCCAGCGCGTGCTGCATGTCCTGGAGCCGGCGCACCAGCGTCTGAAGCGCACCATGCGCGCTCGCCATGCGGTCATTCCAGCGATCCACGGCTCTCGCGTACGCCACGACGAAGGCGGCGGTCACCCAGATGACCACGAGGATGATGGTGCGGTTGACGAGGCCGGCGACGGGATTGCCGCCGGGTGGCGAGAGGAAGAAGCCCGCGATCGTCAGCGCGGTCGCGATCCCGGCGATCACCAGCGGTGCGCGCGACCGGGCGGCGCCGATGAAGAGCACGGTGGGGATCAGATAGAGCAACGGGACAGCCACACCGACCGGCGTGAGGACGTCCGCGAGCAACACCAGCGCGAGCAGGCCGGTGGTCGCGGCATGCCAGGCGAACGAGGTTTTCAAGGGCTCGCGGGAGGTCCCGGATGCGAGGTCGGGCATCATGCGTGCTGAGGTTGATTCTGCCACGGACGCAGACCAGCGCCGCTTCTGCGACCTCGACCCGGGCCTGGCCTCGGGGCTGGCCCAATCCCGCCGGTCGCGTGAGTCGGTCGCGACGGCGTCATGCGCGCGGCACCGGCAGTCGGCGGATCTTGATCCCCAGGGTAATCAGGAAACCCAGAATGAACACAGTCGCGACCGCCAGGCCGCGACGCCGCACCTGAAGTTCTGCCAGGGCGGCGAGGGCTGCGGACTCGGCGCGCCGCGCCGCCTCGATGCCTTTGTCCGCCGTCTCGGCAAAGGGCACATCCGCGAACGCATGCACGAGCACCCTGGACTGAATCTGCTGCTCTCGAGCCTGGTGAAGGGCCACGCGGCCCTCGTCGACCAGCATGCCGGCCTGCTCCGCGCGACGCAGGACATCCCCGGCGACGGCCATCGTGGCCGCGAGCGTGTCGAGGCCGCTGCGGACGCGCGTGATCGTCGATGCCCCGTTGGACGAACTGTCGTGACAGTCAGCGCAGACCGCCGGCGCCGACAGGCCGACCAACGTGTCGTCTGGCTGAGGAATCGCATGATTGCCGTGACAGCTCATGCACTCCGCCTGGCCGATCGCCTCGAAAATGGCCTGCTTGGGGCTCGCCCGAAACAGCGACGCCTCGCGCACATGGCACTGCGCACACACGACGGCCACGTGGGCAACGCCGGGCGGCGTCGCTCCGTGGCTGCCGTGGCACGTGTTGCACGTGGGCGCGGACGTATCGCCTCGTCGAACGAGCGCGGTCGCGTGCACGCTCGTGGACCAGTCGGCGACCGGCGTCGACGTGTGCCCGAACGCCACCATCAGCGCCGCATCCGCATGGCACCGCCCGCAGGTCTCGGAGATGTTCTTGGGCGCCACCGGCGATCGCACGTCGGACGCCCTGAGCACGCCATGCGCACGATGACAGTCCGAACACGTCGCCACGCGCCGCTCACCCCTGGCCATGGAGCGGCCGTGGGTGCTCGTCTGATACTGCGCGTGCTGGTCGACGCGAGCCTGGGGGTCGAAATCGCGCATGTATGCGGCATCACTGTGGCAGCGCGCGCACATCGGCGCGATGCGAGTCCGGTCAATCGGCGCGTAGGACGCGAGGGGGTCGGCGGCTGACGCATGACAAGCGGCACACGACAGGCCCGCCGACGCGTGGACGTCCTCCTTGAACGCCTCGGTGGCCATCGCCGACGGACTCTGCGCACTCAACCTCTGAGAAGTGCCCCACGGTACCGCGTGGATCAACAACGCGGCCGTCGCGATGGACCAGACGATGCGAGGCGGCGTCACGGGTGAGCCGGCCCCTCTCCGGCGTACGCGAGAACCGTCAGGATCGTCATGGCGACCAGGAGCGCGGCGGCCGTCCAGCCAACCACGCGTCGGGATCGCTCCGTGGCACCGGCCACGAGCGGAAGGCAGAGAACCGCCAGACCGAGTGCCCCGATCGCCACGAGCACCACGAGCGCCCCATCCACGCCGGCCAGCGACGATGGGGTGTACTTCAAGGCCTGGAACATCCACAGGAAGTACCACTCGGGCCGAAGTCCGGCAGGTGCCGGCGCAAACGGATCCGCTTTGACGCCGAGCTCCCACGGGTAGTACGCCGACAGGCCGGCGAGCAGCGCCAGGGCGACCGTCCACCCGAACAACTCCCTGAGCAGGAAATGCGGGACGAACGGAAGGGGCGGCAGCGGATTGTCGATTCGGCGCGCCTCGACGGCCGGCGGGACGCTCATGCCGTGCGCCTGCACCAGCAGCAGATGGACCGCCACCAGGGCCGTCGCCATCATGGGCAAGATGGCCACATGCATGCCGAAGAGCCTGGTCAGCGTGGCCCCGGTGACGTCAGGTCCGCCTCGCATGAAGGTGACCAGGAACTCACCCACGACGGGGACGCTCGTCAGGATGTCGGTCCCGACGCGGGTGGCGAAGAAGGCCAGCTGGTTCCACGGCAAGAGGTATCCGGTGAACCCGAACGCCAAGGTCAGCGCCAGCAACAGCACGCCGCTGATCCACGTCAGCTCGCGGGGCCGCCGGTAGGCGTGGAGAAAGAGGACAGTTGCCAGGTGCGCCACGGCAGCCGCGACCATCAGATTGGCCGCCCACGCGTGAATCGACCTGATGAGCCACCCGAAGGGCACACGGGTCATGATGAACTGCACGCTCTCGTAGGCTTCGCTTGCGCTCGGCCGGTAGTAGAGGAGCAGCAGCGCGCCAGTGCCCACCTGGATACCGAACAGGAACAGCGTCATGCCTCCCAGGTAGTACGCGAACCCCCATCGGTGCTGAGGTACCGTCTTGTGCCTGAGCGCCTCCTGAACGGCGGCCACTGGCACCCGCTCACCAATCCACGCGTCCACGTCGGGCGCCTTCACGTCCTGCGCACCACGAGGATGTCGTCGCCCTGCACGGTGACGTCGTAGCGATCGAGCGGCCGCGGCGGCGGCCCTTCGATGTTGCGGCCGTTCAGGTCGTAGTGCCCGTTGTGACACGCACACCAGATGTGTTCGAGGTCGTCGCGGTACTGCACGGTGCACGTCAGATGCGTGCACGTCGCGGAGAACGCCCGCAGGTCGCCCGCGGAGGTCCGCACGACGATGACGGGCACCGTCCCAAACGCGACGATGCGCCCGCTGTTCGGCACGAGCGACGCCGCCGTGCCTGCGACGACGGACGGAGGCGCCGCTTCAGGCAGATCTGGCGGCACGAGGTACCGCGCAATCGGATACAGGATCGACCCGACCACGCCGGCGAGCCACGTGCCCATCAGCCAATTGAGCACGTCTCGTCGCACACTCCCGCGGGCGACCCCGCCCGGCGCCTTCTGCGTCGCTCCGGCGTCGTCACTCGTCACGATGGGCTCGCCTCCTTCTGGCACGCAGCTTGGATCGTCGATTGCTCGTGATACTTTTCTTCCAGAGAGACACCATGAAGCCAAAGATTGCTCTCATAATCGCCGGAGTCTGTCTCGTGGGCACCTCGGCGGCCGCCCAGGGGACAGGCCCGGCGACCGCTGCCAAAGGCGCTGAGATCTTTGCCGCCCAGAAATGCAGCCTGTGCCACATGGTGAGCGGCAAAGGCAACAAGAACGGTCCGCTTGACGGCGTGGGGGCCAAGCGGTCTCCAGCGGAGCTTCGCGAGTGGATCGTCAACCCGGCGGAGATGGCCAAGAAGCACAACAGCACCAGAAAGCCGCCCATGAAGTCGTATGCGTCGCTGGCGGCGGCGGACGTGGACCTTCTCGTCGCCTACCTGGTCACGCTCAAGTAGGGCACCGTGTCTCGTTACTGGCGTGTCCCCCGGGCGGCGCGCAATCCGATCTCGTTGACGGGACTGGCTGTCGCCACGGCGATGGCATTGGTGTTCTTCGTCCTGGTCCTGCTCGATTTCTTCGGCTACCTCACCAACCCGTACCTGGGCCTCCTGGTGTTCGTCGCCATTCCGGTCGTGTTCGTCGCGGCGCTGATCCTGGTCCCGCTCGGCGCGGCGTGGGATGCCAAGCGGCGGCGGCGGCGAGGGTTGGCGCCCGCGGACTGGCCCGTCATCGACCTTCGCAGTCCCCGGCATCGGACCGTCGCCTTCGTGATCTTCATGCTCACGATTGGCAACCTGATCATCCTGTCGATGGCCACCTACGGTGGAGTGCACTACATGGAAACCGCGGCCTTCTGCGGCGAGACCTGTCACGAGACGATGGAGCCGCAGTTTGCCGCCTACCAGGTGAGCCCGCACGCCCGCGTCGCCTGCGTGGACTGCCATGTGGGCCCCGGCGTTGATTCCCTGGTCGAGTCCAAGCTGGCGGGCACGCGTCAGCTGTGGCAGCTCGTGCGCGGCACCGCGCCGCGCCCGATCCCGTCGCCGGTCCGCACGCTTCGCCCGGCGCGCGACACGTGCGAGCGATGCCACTGGCCCGAGAAGTTCCACGGGGATGAAACGCGGGCATTCCGGGAGTACGCCGACGACGAAGAGAACACGGAGACGGCGACGACGCTGCAGCTCCATGTGGGGGGCGGCAGCGCGACGCTGGGCATCGGCACCGGAATCCACTGGCACATGAACCTCGACAACCGCATCGAGTACGTGACGACCGACGCGGCGCGCGAGGCCATTCCCTATGTCCGCCTCACGGATCGCACCGGCACGGTGACCGAGTTCGTCATCGAAGGGACGCCGGCCGAGGAAATCGCTCGAGGGGAGCGGCGTCAGATGGATTGCTTGGACTGCCATAACCGTCCCGCTCACACCTTCGACGCATCGGCCGCGAGGGCCATCGACACCGCACTGGCGCAGGGCCTGATCCCGCGTTCGCTGCCGTTTGTGAGACGCGAAGCAGTCGCCGCCGTGTCTGAAGAGTATCCGAACCGCGCCCGGGCACTCGAAGCCATCGCCTCGCGCCTCCGTGAGTTCTACGGCCATCGTTCAGATGCCGACGAACAGTCGGTCGAACGGGCGGTCGCGGGCGCCCAGAACGCCTGGGCCCGCAACGTTTTCCCGGCCATGAACGTCCGCTGGGGCACGTACCCCAATCAGCTCGGGCATACCACCGCCACCGGCTGTTTTCGATGCCACGACGACCTGCACAAGTCACCGGATGGAAAAGCGATCCGGCAGGATTGCGAGATCTGCCACAGCTTCCCCTGACGAGATCTGACGAGGCTCCGCCTCACACCGTCGAGCATGTGCCGCTGCTGCTCCGCCTCCCAAGAAACTACCCCGTTTGGCGGGACAGTTTCTGACGCGATGTGTCCCGGGCCCGCCCGGGTGCGCCGCCTCGCCAGGAGCAGTCTTGGCTGGCCCGTCCTCCGGCCGGGCGAGAAAACTTGACTCAAGTGGTTGGGAATCTGCAGAGTCAAGTTTTCTAGCGCGAGGCACCGGCGCGACCCTACCAACGGTAGACCATCCGCGCCCAGACGGTGTTGGCTGTATAGGGGCGATAGAGGTAGCCCAGCAGCACCGCCGAGCCCCGCGCGAGCTCGGGGCTCGCCTCGGCATCCAGCGTGAAATCGGTCACCCGATAGCGCTCGTACCAGTAGGACACCCCGAGACCGACACGCGCCGTGACGGCATACAGCAGGTCGACCATGCCACGGCCCAAATCGCTCTTGACAATCGGCAGCGCCGTCGGCGTCGGCAGCGTGTTTGCCACGGTCGTCTCTTCCGGGAGCGTACGGGCCGCCACGGTCCCGGCCATGTATTCGTACACGGCACGGGCGCGGTTGAAGTCGTAGCTCACGTTCAGATCGACCTTGTCGGCGATCTTCGACACGCCTGCGTTCAGCATCAAGGAATGGACGCGGTCGGTGCCCTCGGCCGACCAGTTTCTGGTCGGATCGGTGAACTGCACCCCCGGGCTCGCCTGCCGTGACCGGTTGAGCGCGTTGTAGCGCTCGTAGGCGTAGGAGGCGCCGATGGTGACCTCCTCGGCGGGCACCGCATCCATACCCACGCTCAACACCCGGTGAGTGTTGTCCCGAAGGCCGAAGAGGCTGTCGGTCGTCGTCGTCGTGCGCGGCAACTCGAGGCGGTAATCGTCTTTGCCCGCGGCGAGCGAGGCGAACAACGACAGCTCCCCGGTCGGCGCCACCGAGCCGAGCACCGTGACGCGATCGCGGTCGCGCGGCGCGATGTCGAAATGGCGCATGCCCGGCTGCTCGCCAATCGAGGCCAGGAACCGCTCCCCTTCGTCGATGCCCGTTCCGCGCCGCTCGGCGTGTTCGAACTTGCTGCGCAGCGAGAACCAGCGATGGCCCACCGAGTCGAAGAAGACCCTGAGGGTGTTGTCGGTGGTCGATTCGAAGATGCGGTGGGTACGCTCCTCCTGCAGGCGCGAGAAGCCGACGCCGGGGGTGGCAAAGCGGGCCGCCGTCACCCTGAAGTCCGCATCGAGCGTGTGGCGCAGCACACCGAATGGCTCGGTATGAATCGGCACGGCCAGCCTCGACGGCGTGTTGTCATACGCGACCCGCTCGGTCATCGTGAACACGGGCGTGCGATTGTCGTACTCGTACAGCCGGTACCGCAGGTTCAGGTCCGCGAAGCGCGCCGGGCGGGACACGAAGGTCAGATTGACCGCGGCGGTGCGGGCCTCGCCGTTGACCCGATCCCGCTCGAGCGCCGCGACCGTGTTGGCCGCGTTGATGGTCTGCGACATCAGCGGCGCCCCCGCGTCGCTCAGGTGTCCCACCGAGACGTAGGCCGTCGCCCGTGAACGCGCCGGCATCTTGACCGACGCCATGCCGTTGACCGAATAGAACGAATTGCTCGGGGGCAAAGAGTTGCGGCCCCTGGCGGAAGTGCCCGCGATGTCGACGAGCCGGAACGGGTTGTCGTAGGTCACGGCCGTCACATCGTTGTTGAAAAACGATCCGGCGTAGCCCACCCTGAGCAGCACGGGGTCCCGCGCGAACTCGGCGCTGGCGTCCACGTCCGTCAGTCGATGCTGAAGGGGCGCCGGGAACTCCACGAGGCTGCTGTGGCCGAAGCTCCCGCCGTAGGGCAGCGTGCCCTGCCGGTCGGTGTGTTGCACCTCCGTCCGGATGGTCAGCTCGGGCGTGGCCAGGTACTCGAATCGGCCGCCGCCTCGGTACCTCCGTGACCGGGTGGTCACCCCCACCGCGTTGTCGGCGAACAGCTGAACGAGCGAGGCGGCCGACGCCTGGCCTTGCGTCTGAATCGCGTCGCTGATCGTCAGCACGCCGGGAGAGGTCCCGAAGTCCTCCGTGAAGAGCGTCTTGGTGGTCAGACTCATCAGCGTCGGAATCTGATCCCAGAAGGCGAACCCCTTGAAGGTGCCGGGCCGTACGACTTGCCCGAGGAAGCGCTGATCGCGCCGGCCGATGTGGTCGGCGCGCAAGTCGAAAACCCATCCGCTGGTTTCTCGATTGATCCGGACACCATCCAGGAAGAGCCCGTTGCCGAGATCGCGGTACCGCTCGTAACGGGCGCCGTCCCCGCTGATCGACGAGCCGCGCACCCCGACGTCGACGGATCCGCGTGTGGCCACATCCGAGGCTGCCGGCTGTGCGCTTGCCACGACCGGCGCGAGCGCCAGCGCAGCCAGTGAGAACGCGTGAAACGCGCGCATGGTCTGCTCCTTGTCCCGTTCACCGCACGAAGCGTTGGCCGCTCGGGTGGTTCGATCCGTGAATCGCCGAGTGACAGGTCACGCACGACCGCGCGTAGACGCGGATGCTGGGATTGGCACCAGCGCCGACGAGCGCGGCATCGTAGATGGTGCTCGGATGGCGTGTGGCCACATGGCACCGTTGACAGAGAATGGGCGGTTTGGCCACGAGCATGCGCTCGTTCGACGAGCCATGCGGATCGTGGCACGTGACGCATCCATCCCGGCTCGGCGCGTGCTCCCACAGGAACGGGCCGCGCTTGTCCGCGTGACACGACGTACAGGATTCGGCGATGGAATCACCCTTGCGCAGCAGCCGGACATTGCTCGCCCCGTGGACGTTGTGGCACGTCGTGCACTCGAGCTTGCCCTCGCGCACCGGCATGTGACCCGAACGATCGAGCTTGGAGAGCTTGTCGCGGTGGCAGGACCCGCACAGCTGGCCCTGCGTCGTGGCGGTCAGCTGCTTGACGTCCGATGCGGGCGAATGCACGCTGTGGCAGGTCACGCAGGTCAGCTTGCGCGACTCATGCTGGCTGCCTTCCCATAGTGCGTGGTCGCCCCGGTCGTGGCAGGTCGTGCAGCTTGCGTTGGCATCGGCCGGCGCGAGCGCCTTTACGCGACGAATCAGCGCGACGTCTCCTCCGGCATCGACGTGCGCCTGGCCAGGACCGTGGCAGCTCTCGCACCCGCGCTGGGCCATCGGCGTCCGGGCATCCAGCGACCGTCCGTGTGGCGTGCCACGAAGGCTCTGCCCCTCGTGGCACACGGCGCAGGTGTCGGAGCCCGCGTAGCCGCCCGGCGGGGCTTGCTGGGACTGCTCAGGCGGATCCGGAAACGCAGGGCTGGCTGGGGCCAGCGCACCCGGTTCGCCAGCCACCCGTGCGGCAAAGACCGCCACCCACACCATCGGGGCCAGAGACCACAGGAATCGCTTCATCGGCCGCTCCTCAACGCTTTCGCGAGTCTTGACGAACCCTCTGCTGACTGCCCTGCGTGCAAGAGCCCGGCCGAAGGCCGGAGCCGGATTGCGCTCAACTGCCGTGCCACCTCTCGAGTCGGTCGGCCCCTCGCGCGTCGCAAACCGCGCCTTTCGGCCGCGCGGTGGAGCCCCCAAGGCGCTGCTTTCCCGTTCGACGCCAGCCCTCACGAGCGCGTGGCGCGGGAAACTCCCCCAGCGGATCGCGAACGATTCCCCGCCGTCGCGTGTTCATGACCACCGGCTTCGTGTCCTTCCTGATCGCTCGACCGCAACCGTCCTGAGGGTCGAATTCCTGCCCATGAGCCACGACTGAGCGCGCCTTCTTCAGGAGGTGACCCGCGTCTGACCGATCGGACCGGTGCCAGGCCTTGGACCACGACTTGAATGTCGTTCCCATGGTCATCGCGCCGAGGGCGCGACCCGGGAGGGCATGATGAACTCGCGCGTTGGGTGGCAGCGATAGGAGCGGGCGTGCCGCTCCTTGTCACGATGCTTGCGGCGGGTACGCGCGCCAAAGGACAGGCGCCGGCGGAACCGTCCTTCAGTCCGCATGGCTCGTACTTGTTCCGGACCTACTGCGCGTCCTGCCATGGCGTGTCGGCGCGAGGCGACGGGCCGCTCGCCGCGTCCATGCGGCGACGGCCCCCCAACCTTACTGAGATTGCCAAGCGGCACAAGGGCACCTACCCCAGCGAGAAGGTCTTTCGGATCATCGATGGTCGAGAAAAGGTCCCCGGCCACGGAGGCCCGGACATGCCCGTCTGGGGTGACAGCTTTCGGAATGCCCTGGAAGGCGGCGACGAGCAGACGGTGAGGGCCCGCATTCAGGCGCTCGTCGGCTACCTCGAAAGCATTCAAGGAGGCGGCGCGCAGTAACCCTCCGGCTCCTCCTAGTTCGCGAGAGCTCTCATGTACGCCACGAGGGCATCGAGGTCGGCCTGGGTCAACTTGGCGTAGGACGGCATCGGGGGTTTCACGGTTGACGAGACTTTTTTCGCCGCCTCGACCGGAGTCATGAGCCACTCACGAATCTGGTCCACGTTGAGCTTGCTGCCCACACCGTCGAGCGGCAGCTTCTTGTTGCCTTGGCCGGCGACCGAGTGGCAGAGCGCACACTTCTGTGTCGCGTACACCTTGGCTCCCGCGTCGGCCGCGCCTCCGGCCTGAGCAGTCACGCCGACCGGCAGCCAGCCGAGCACGGCACTCATCAGCAACCCCGGCAGCAAGCGACGGCTCCTCATGTCAACTGCTCCTTCTGCACCGTCTTCCGTCTCGCCGAACGACTGGCACACGCCTTCGCGCTGACCCACTGCAAGACCTTTGCCGCGGCCGAGCGACCAACACTCCTCACATGGCCGAGGCGGCCAATGCGCCGGCGCCGTAGGCGGCCCCCGCGACGGGGATTCCGAGTCCCAGCATTTCGGAGCCGGTGCGCCACCATCGCTCGGCCGTCACCGCCCCGCGCGCCGCACCAACCCCGAACAGGGCCGCCAGCGTCATCAGGAGCGAACCAGCGAAGCGGTCCGCGGGATCGGTCGGCGCGATGAAGGGCGCAAGCGGCAACGCGCCGGCGACGACGAAGGCCAGGAACGTCGCAAGACCATGACGCCAGGGATGCCTCCTGCCACGGCGTCTCGGCGCGAGGCGATGGCCCGCTCGCCGAGTCGCTGCGCCGGCGTCCGCCGAACCTGACCGAGATTGCCAAACGGCGCAGGGGATCGTTCCCGCGCGAGCTCATCTATCGCATCATCGACGGGCGTGACCCCGTCCGTGGCCACGGAGGCCCTGACATGCCTGTCTGGGGTGACGCTTTCCTGCGTTCGGGCGAGCGGGCGAGCGAGGTCACCGTCGCCGTTCGCATCGACGCGTTGGTCGACTACCTGGAATCGATTCAGGCGAAGAACGCGCATTGAGGGGAGTCTGCAAGGACGCGGGCCGCAATCACGCACCGGCGCCTACGCTCAGCGTGTGAGGTGGCCCGGAGGAATGGTGAGCAGCGGGCACGTCGTCTGACGAAGCACGTGCTGGGTCACCGATCCAAACAGCAGCATGTCCACGCTGCCCCGCCCCTGCACGCCCATGACGATGAGGTCGGCCTGTTGCTCCGACGCGAGACGAAGAATCTCGGGCCCGGCACGCCCCGCGAGGACGAGCTCGTCGACCATCGGCTCGCTCCGATATGGAGCGAGGGCTTCGGCCATCGCGGCACTGGCGTGTGCGAACCGATCCTCGCGGTACCGTGAGAGATTGAGCGCGGGACTGTCAGGAATTTCCGGGGGCAGTTCGACGATGTGCGAGACGCTGAGCCTCGCCTTGGCGCGCTTGGCGATCGTCACCGCACAATCGAGCGCATTGAGCGACGCGTCGGAAAAGTCGATGGGACAGACGATCCGCGTGCAAAGGGGCACCGGAGGCGTCTCCGCCGCGCTCGGCGGAACGGTCAGGACGGCGCATGGGGCTGTCTGGAGCACCTGCTCGGTCACCGATCCAAGCACGAGCCGGCGAAAGCCCGATCGACCGTGGGTGCCGATCACCAGACAATCGCATTCGAGCGCCTTCGCGTTTCGGAGGATCGCCTGAGGCACGTTGGACGACTCGTCCAGCACCCATATGTCCTCAGCGCCGAGCGCCGGATCGTCCCGGGCCAGTGAGCGTAGCGAGTCTTCCAGGTGTTGACGGTCCCGTCCAGACAGCGACGCAGGCTCGAAGGACTCGGGGCCGGCGAACGGCGCGTTGGTCAGCACCTTGACCGCCAGCTGATGCACGTGCAGCAGGACCACCTCGGCACCGTACCAGGAGGCCACTGCCCGGGCGTATCGATGTGCGCGCGTGGAGGGCGACGAGAAGTCCACGGGACACAGGATGCGCCGGATGCCAGACGGCACGGGTCAGCTCCGCTCCCGCGCCGCCGGACTCAGGGGCGCAGGGTCGCCGATGGCCTTCAGCGTCTCCACGATCTCGGACACCAGGCTCGGGTCGCGTGCGTTTCTCACGATGTCGGTGATCGAAACGATGCCCGCCAACCGGCCCTGATCATCGACGACGGGGAGCCGTCGCACCTTGGCAGAGCGCATGGTGATGAGCGCGTCGGTGACCGGATCCCCTTGCGCACAGGCCATCACGACGCCGGTCATGACGTCGCGGACGGCGATGCGATCGGCCGACAGGCCACGCGTGGCGACCGCGATGCAGATGTCCCGGTCCGTCAGCATCCCCATGACGCGGCCGTCGCTACCAACCACCGGCACGGTCCCACAGTCACGATGCCACATCGTCATCGCGGCACTGGCCAGGTCCGACTCCGGCGCGCACGAGCTGACATCGTTCGTCATGATGTCCTGGATATTCATGCTCGCCTCCGCTGGAAGCCATCACTGGTCACGCCCCGTGCCGCGGGGCGCGGGGACAGCGTCACCGGACCTGACCACGTGTCCGTGCGTTTCTCGGCGAGCACGAAGTGCTCCCCGACACAGGCCAGGACCCCCGCTCGGGCAAGCGACTGCAGCGCTTGGGCACACCGGACAGGCTCGACCTGCCACAGCCGTGCAGCCTGCGGGACGGTCAAGCGAAGGCCGGGCATCTCACGATACTCGGCCCTGATGCGGAACCGCAGCTCCTCATCGAGCCACCGGAGTCCTGCCGCCATTGCCATCGACGCTCCCTTCTCGCCCGACCGGCCTGCGCGTGCAGTCCGGTCTCGCCCCGCGCGCGGGGCCAGCCAACGCTAAAGGCCAGCGAGGCGGTGAAGCGGCTCGGTGGTCTGAGTCTCAGCCTCGCTGGTTCGTTCGGAAAGGTGTCTTGCAGGATGCGTTCCGGCGTGAGGAGGACAAACAAGTGAGCGGGGACTCGACGTGTAGGGCAAAACTCGAGGTCTTGCTGCGTGATTTCCCGCCGGCACGCGAAAAAACCCTCGATGCCCTACCCGCGCCGTCGGGCCGAAGGAGACGGGTGCCGGCGTCAGGCCGACGGCTTGGTCAGGCCGTACTTTTCGATGCGATACCGAATCTGGTCGCGGTTCATGCCGAGCAGCGTCGCGGCCTTCGTCTGATTGCCGCCGGATCGCTCGAGCGCCTGCACGACGAGATCGTGCTCGAGCGCCGCGAGATCCACGCCCTGGGCGGGCAGCTCGAGTACGCCTGCCCCTGGGGCCGATCGCGCGCCAAGCGGAAAGTCGGCTGGTTCGAGCCACTCACCCGCCGTCAGCAGCATGGCGCGTTCGACGGCGTTGCGAAGCTCTCGGATGTTGCCTGGCCAACCGTAGCCCTGCAGCAGCTTGAGCGCCGACGGTGTCACGCCCTTGACGCTCTTGCGGAACTCCTGGTTGAACGTGTCGATATAGAACACCAGGAGTGCCGGCAGGTCTTCCAGGTGTTGGCGCAGAGGCGGCAGCTGAATGGGCAGCACGTTCAACCGGTAGTACAGGTCCTGCCGGAACCGGCCCGCGTGCACTTCGTCGTCGAGATTCCGGTTCGTGGCGGCGATGACGCGGACATCGACGCGCACGTCCTGGGACCCGCCGACGCGCTTGAACGTCTTCTCTTCCAGGACGCGTAGCAGCTTGGCTTGAAGCGCCGCCACCATTTCGCCGATCTCGTCCAGGAACACCGTGCCGCCTTCGGCCGATTCGAACAGCCCGCGCTTCTGCTGGCGGGCATCGGTGAACGCCCCACGCTCATGCCCGAACAGCTCGCTTTCGAGCAGCGTCTCGGGGAGGGCCGAGCACGTGATGTTCATGAAGGGCTTGCTCGCCCGGTCGCTGTTGAAGTGCAGGACCTTGGCCGCCAGGTCCTTGCCCGTGCCGCTCTCGCCGGTCAGCAGCACGGTGGAGGCCGGGCTGACGGCCACCTTCGCCAGCAGTTCTCGCAACGCCACCATGGCGGCCGATTCGCCGACGATGCGGTCGAGGCTGTAGGGCTGGGCTTGATTGGCCCTCAGCCGGCGCACCTCGCGGCGCAGGCGGGTCGTTTCGAGCGCCCTCGCCACCATGAATGCGACGTCGTCGAGGTCGAACGGCTTGTTGGCGAAATGAAAGGCGCCTTCTTTCATCGCCTCGACGGCCGTTTCCACACTCGCATAGGCGGTGAGGAAAATGACCAGCACGTCAGGGTCCACTTCTTTGATGCGACGAAGGACGGTCACGCCGTCCAGATCCGGGAGCTTGTAATCGAGGAGGACAAGGTCTACGCCCTCACTCGCCTTCCGCAGGGCGTCCCCGCCCGTCGCCGCCTCCTGGACCTCGTATCCCTCCGCGTGCATCCGTTCGACGAGCGACCACCGGATCAACTGCTCGTCGTCCACGACCAGGACCGTAGCCTTGTTCATCATGCTTCCTGTGGAATATTCCCTGAGGTGGTGGAAAAATCAACGACTCAAGTGTGGCGACGTGGCGTGGGGCGTCCACTCACGGGGTGTCGGCCTGGCTGGGCGACGGCTCGGCGTCCGCCGCTTCAGGATGCCGAATCGTCAGCACCGGACACGAAGCGGAGCGAAGCACCCGCTCGGCGACGCTTCCCAGGACGAGATGCGCGAAGCCGCTCCGCCCGTGGGTGCCCATCACGATCAGATCGGCACCATGCCCCGCAGCCTCCCGCACGATGGTCGCGTGCGGCTTGCCGACGGCCACGGCCGAGGTGACGGCCAGCTTGGCCTTTCGGCACTTCTCCGCCGCCAGGGCCAGCCGGCGCTCGGCCTCGTCGGTCATCTGCTGGCGCAGAGCCGGCAGCTCGGCGAAGTAGCCATCGGGGTAGGCAGTGGTCAGCACGGGATCCTCGAGAACGTGCAGCAAGTGTACCGAGGCGCCAAACCGGGTGGCCACGTTTATCGCGTAGTCGAGCGCCAGGTCCGAGGGCGCGCTGAAGTCGGTGGGCACGAGCAACCGTGAAATGTCGGGCATGGCGGGCTCCTTTTGCGGGCGCAGGGGCAAGCCACGTGCCGCGTTGAGCAGTAAGATCGTGCCTCATGACGGTCATTTGCGGAACCGATTTTTCGGACAACGCCACCATGGCAGCTCGGGTCGCTGCCGCGTTCGCCAAGCGGCAGGGGCTGCCGCTGATCGTGGCGCACGCGATCGACGAGCTGGGCGCCGACCTGATTTTCCACAGCGACGAGCGGCGGGTGTACGACCCGCTTCGCGCCCAGTTGAGGGAGCTGTCGGACCAGCTGGAGGCGACCTACTCGGTGGCGGTTGACGGGCAGCTGTTGCCCGGGACACCGCACGCCGTGCTCCTCGACCTCGCCCGGCGGTCGGAGGGCTCCCTGATCGTCATCGGTGCCGTTGGGGCCGACAAGCCACGATGGCTCCTCGGCAATCAGGCCCAGCTCATCGCGCAGGCCTCTCCCGTTCCCGTGCTCATCGTGCGAGAGCGCACCAGCGTCGAAGACTGGTTTGACAAGGAATCGCCGCTTCAGGTCATGGTAGGCGTCGAACCCACGGCGACGGCCAAGGCGGCGCTGCGGTGGGCCCGCCACCTTCGCGAGCTCGGACCGGTTGAATTGACCATGACGCGAATCGTCAACTCCTCGGCGGAATGCAGGCGGCTGGGCCTGCCCGCGTCAGCCGGCGGCGAGCTCGATCCGCAGGTCGAAGCGATCCTCTCACGGGATCTCCACTCCTGGAGCGGCAGCGAGGGCGACGCGGCATCGACACAGTACGTCATCGTGCCGAGCCGGGGCCAACGTGGTGACGCGCTCGCCGCTGTCGCCGCCGAGCGCCACAGCGCGCTGCTCGTGGTCGGCACGCACCGACGCGCCGGCGTGACGTCGCTGTGGCTGAGCTCGGTGTCGCGGGCGGTCATCGAGCGCGCGGCCATGAACGTGGTGGTCGTGCCAACCGGGACGCTCGCCGAACGGGCCCGCGTGCCCGCCGTGCGGTCGGCCCTGGTGCCGAGCGACTTCTCCGAAGACTCGTCGCGAGCCATCGCGTTTGCCTGCGCGCTGCTCGGACCGGGCGATACCGTGCACCTGATACACGTCGCACCCGAGGAAGGTGCCGTCAACGAAGAGGCCTTGTGCGAACGCCTCGAGGCGCAGGTCCCCGCCGACGCTGCGACGCTGGGGCTCGACACGACGGCTGAAGTCGTGCGAGGGGCGAGCGTCGCGGATGCCGTGCTCCACGCGGCTCGTCGTCACGGCGCGACGCTGATCTGCATGGCGGCCTCGAAACGGTCTGAAGCGGCTCGCGTGCTCCTGGGGTCGGAAACCGCCGAAGTCGTTCGGCGGTCGACCCGGCCGGTGGTGCTGGTGCCGCCGGCGGAGTGACAGGGCGCGGCGCCGCCACGGCGCCCGCGTCCCCACGGCCTGGCGAACGCCATCAGTGTCGGAGGAGCGGGATGCGCAGGCCGCTGAGTGCCGCCTGCACGCTCACGAACTCGCCGAGGTTCTCCATCGTCACGATCCCGACCAGCACGCCTCGCCGCAGCACGAGGATGGTTTGACACGCGCGGCCCTGCACGCGCTCTAATGCGCGGTCGATCATGTCCGACGGGTCGGCCACCAGAAAGTCACGCCGCATCACGGAGGCCACTGACGCCTGATCGCCGCCCTGGGCCAGCGCTGCAAGCAGGTCGGTCCGTGTCAGTACCCCGACGACGGCTTCGTCTTCGATCACTGGAAACTCCTGCTGGCTTCCGCTGAGCAGCATGTCGACGGCCGCGGCGAGCGAGTCGGTGGGCCTCAGCGTTCGGAAGTTGGTGATCATGGCCCGCTCCAGGGGGATGCCAGACAGCGCCGATTTCATCTGCGTCGTGGCCACCTCCTCGGCGGCGCCAATCCACACGAAGAGCGCGATGAAGACGAGAAACGGGTTGCTGAACAAGCCGATCAACCCGAAAGCCAGGGCCAGCGCCTGGCCGAGCATGGCCGCGTAGTGGGTGGCACGCGTATACTCCATCCGCATCGCCAGTATCGCCCGCAGTACGCGGCCGCCATCCATGGGAAACGCGGGCAGCATGTTAAAGAGGACCAGGAACACGTTGACGACGAGCAGGCGCTCGACGAGCGAGCCGCTGGCCAGTGAGAGGTCTGCGAACGGATCGAACGCGTCGCCGATGGCGAGCACCACGGCCAAGACCCCTGCGAGCACGACGTTGACCATGGGTCCCGCCAGCGCCACCCAGAGTTCCTGCGCCGGATCCTCCGGCATCCGCTCGAGACGCGCCACGCCCCCGATGGGCAGCAAGGTGATATCTCGCGTGCTGATGCCGAACTGTCGGGCCGTGAGCGCGTGACCGAACTCGTGGAGCACGACGCACCCGAAGAGCGCAAGGATGAACACGAGGCCGGACACGGCGTCCGACAGGCTCCGATTGGGCATCCAATGAGCCGCGACGACCCAGGCCACCAGGATCAGGAACGTCACGTGCATGTTGACGTCGATCCCGGAAAACGTCCCGAGGCGAATGGACCATTTCATGATGAGGTCGGCCCCTCGCGCCGATTGTGCAGGTACCGGCGCGATCGCGCAACCACGGCCAGCCTCACGTGTGCGCAGCGCTCACCGTGAGCACGGGACATCCCGCGCTGCGCAGGACGTGCTGTGTCGTGGAACCGAACAAGGTCGCGACCGCCCCGTGCCCGCGGACGCCGAGCACGATGAGGTCGGCCGCCGCCTCGTCGGCGATGCGCAGAACCTCTCGGTAGGCTTTTCCGTGGCCGACTTCGATCCGCGGGGTGCACCACTCGCGGGCATCAGCCGGCACGAGCGCGGCGAGCCGGGCCTGGGCGTCGTGCTCTCGCAGACGCTTGAACTCCGGCACGTTGAAATGCGCCGTGCGGATCACGTCCTCGCCGTCCAGTCCCTCGAGGGCGTGAACGAACACGATCTGGCCGTCGGTTTCCTGCGCGAGAGAGAGCGCGAACTCCAGGCCGCGCAGCGACTCGGCCGAGAAATCGATCGCGCAGACGATGGTCTGGAAGCTCAGCGGGGTGGCAGGCCGCGCGTCCGAGGCGTGCTTCGGCACGGTGAGGACGGGACAGGGCGCCTTCCGCAAAACCCGCTCGGTGACCGAGCCGAGTAACAACCGATCGAAGCCTCCGGCGCCGTGCGTCCCCATGACGACCAGATCGGCTGGGAGGCTCGAGGCGACGCGCAGGATCTCCTCGACGACGGAACCTTCGGTCACGACCGTCACGACACTGTCTCCGGCGGCTTGGCGGACGAACTTCTGCACGCCCTGCTCGTCCACCGGCGGTGCGGCTGGGCCACCGACCGGCATCGGACCCGGAAAGCCGCTCCACAACGCCGACGGCAACAGGCGCGGTCGGACCGACACCGCGGTCACCGACGCGTCGTACCACTCGGCGACTGCCGTGGCGTAGGCGAGCGCGCGGCGGGAGAAGTCAGACCCATCGACCGGACACAAGATGCGGGTAAGGGTGATCATCGGACGGCTCCTCCTGACACCGAATCCTGCGCGGCAGCGCAGGTCGGGGACGCCTGCAAATGGCCTGCCCGCCGCGGGTCACGGCCCTGGCGGCGGCACGGGCTCGAGAAAATCGTACCGGGCCCGCACGGCCTGCGCGACGCGGGTCGCGACATCACTGGCGGGGTGTCGCCGGTACTCCTCCTCGATCTCCCGCACGGCCTCCGCCAGCGGAAAATCGCCAAACACGTCTGCAAACCAGCGCGAGAAATCGTTGCGTTGCAGATGTCCGTCCAGCGCCGCGATCTCCGTTCGACCGACGATCGCGACGAATTCGCGCAGGGTCCGCGCCCGCCGGGCCCGCGGGCTCCCATTGCGCCAGAACACGAATGCGCGTCGCTCCGGCACCGGCACGTCGATGTATTTGGCCAGGTGCCGCACGTGCGGCGTCAGACGCGGCGCAAGCCGAATGCGACGCGGCATCCCTTCCGCTTCCGCCGTGATGGGCAGCACGACGGCTTCGCCAATGACCAGCGACCCGAGGAGCCGCCCCCACTCCGCGAGGCTCCCACAGCCCTGCCCGAGCCCGCACATCGCATGAAGGGCGCCCACCTCGGCGGGATCGGACTCGCGCGTCACGACCACGGCCTCGCAGTGCCTCGCCAAGTCGGGATGGAGCGTCGAGGGGCGATACGAGATCAGCGTGTACCCGCCCTGGTCGAAGTCGAGCGAGGCCGTCGCGGCCACGTCGTGCAGGAAGTAATGGGCTTCGTCGACCACGATGCGATGCGGAAGGCCGGTGTGCTGGCGGAGCCTGGCCAGCGCCGGCAGTGCGGCCCGCAAATAGTCCACCTTCTCGTCGTGCTCGACGTGGGAGAGATCGACCACGACGCTCACGTCCGCGTGCCGCAACGCGCGCAGCAGGTCGCGGGGGCGAGGCAGCGGGTCCGCGCCACCGAACACGCGCACGCCCGGCAGCGCCTCGAGGGACACGTAATCGCCTTCAGGATCCAGCAAGCACAACGAGTAGCCGTGCAGGATGAGCTGCTCGCAGAGCAGGCCGGCCGCCCACGATTTTCCCGACTTCGGATCGCCGGCCACGAGCACGTTGCGCCCGCGCACGGCGAGCGCGACCTCGCGCCCGTCATCCGCGTACCCCAGGTGCAGCCGTCGGCGCGGGACGACCGGGGCCGGCACCCGGCCATCGCGTGCCAGGTCGCGCAGGTATCCGGCCACGGCCGCCGGACCCTCCCCCTCGAGCACGACATCGGCCGCGGCCTTCAGCGCCTCACTTCCCCAACCAACCGCGACGCCCAGCTCGCAGGCCCGGAGCAGTTCGTGGTCGTTCTCCGCGTCGCCGAGGGCCACGCAGTTGTGTGGGGACAGCCGCAGAATCGCCAACGCCTGGCGAAGACCCGTGGCTTTGCTGATCGCCTGCGGCAGCACCATCACGTGTCCCCGGTTGAACGCCAGCGACAGCGGCAGTTCGAGACGCTGGATGATTCGGAGCAGCCGCGGCGCGTCGCCCGCCCCTGCCTCCACGACCACACGGCCAGCATCGTAGCGGATGCCCTCTCGATCGAGAGCTTGCAGCAAAGGGGGGGACGGCGCCGAGCCGAGCACGGACTCGGACCCGCTCGCCGGAAAGGCGATGACCGCACCGTTTTCCGCCACCACGGCGTCGACAAAGTGCAGGTCGCCGGCCACGCGACGCAGGTCCTCCAGGATGCGGCCGGTCACGACGACGATCACGAGACCACCCGAGCGCAGTTCGGCAATCGCCGCCCGTACGTCGGAATCCAACGTCGTCCGAGGCGATCGTGCCGTCGAAATCAAGCGCCAGCGCAGAGAGCTTCACCACCTCGACGGTCGCAAACCGGATGCCGCCTCGCCTGTTCGAGATGCTGCCCCGAGACGAGGCGGTTTCTCGGTACCTGCACGGCAGCCATTCCTCGCCGAGTGGGACGGATTCCCGATCCCGTGCGGGGAAGTTACCTCATCCGGCGGCTCATCGGGGCGTAACGGCCGCCCCCTCGGTCACCGCGTCACTGGGATGCACGATGACCGTCGCCCCGTCTGCCAGGCCGTCTCGTACTTCGGCTTCTCGCCCGCTGCGCTGACCGATCTCCACGAGCCGTCTGGCGGCACGGCCGTGTTCAACCACCCAGGTCGCCCACGCGTCCCCGACGCGAAACAAGGCGCTCGTCGGGATCTTGAGTACGCGGTCCGCTTCCCACCGCACGATGCGGACTTCCACGCGGAATGCGTCGCCGAGCCTGACCCAGGCGCCCTCTGGATCGACAAAGTCGATGATCACGTTGACGCGCTGCTCTTCGACACCAAGGGCAGAGACTTTCGTGAACCCCGACGGCTCGATGCGACGCACGCGGGCTTCCAGCTCGCGATCGCCTCCCCAGTCTGCGATCAACACCTTGGCGCCGGGCTCGACGCGCACGGCGTCGGTGGACAGCAGGTCGGAAACGATCTCCAGATTCGCGGGATCCCCCAGTTCGACCAGCGGCGCGCCTGGCTGAACGCTGCCTTCGCTCTCGCGAAAGCGCTTCAGGACCACGCCGTCCACGGGCGCGGTCATGGGCACGAGGCCGCCGGCGGCGCGCGGGGTGCCCTTGCCGAGCCGCGCACGGGCGCGGACCAGTTCGGCCTCCGCGGACGCGGTGGCGAACTGAGCGGCGTCGACCAGTTCCTCGGCGGCCTTGGCTTCCGACTGTCTCGCCTCGAGGGTCTGCCTCGTCGTCAGGCCGGCGTCGGAAAGCTCACGGGTGCGGTTCAGCTCGCGGGTCGCCAGTGCCCGCGCCGTCTTGGCGCGGCTCTCCTCGGCGCGCGCGCGCCCGATCGCGGCCTGGGCGAACTCGGCAGCCGCCTCGGCCTCGGCGAGACTGCGTGCGTCGAGCAAGGCGGGCGGATCCGGACGAATCTGGGCCACGATGGTCCGGCCCCGCTCGACGCGATCGCCGGGCTCCAACGAGATGCGTTGCACGCGGCCCGCCACTGGGGCCGACACGACGAAGCGGTGCCGGATCCGCGTTTCGCCCTCCTCGTCGATCGTGATCCGCAGCGGACCTTGCTCGAGCGTCACCACGTCCACGGGCACCGCGCGCGGCCAGAGCGCGACGGCCAGCAGCGCACCGATGAGCACGGCCGCTCCGAGCACACGACGAGCGACTCGCAGACGGCTAGTCACGCGACTTGAGCACGCCGATCAGGTCCAGGCGATCGAGCCGGCGGCGCACGGAGAGGCCCGAGACCAGCGCCGCGGCGATGACCGTGAGCCACGTCACCGCCACGGTTTTCGTCGTCATGGGGAACGGCAGGCGATAGACCTCGTTGTTGAAGCCGGCGATGATCAGCTCTCCGAGCCCGTAGCCGAGGGCGGCCCCGACAGGCAACGCGAGCACGGTCAGCAGCGCCAGCTCACCCAAGAGAATCAGCGAGATCTCCCCCTTCGTGAAGCCCAGGACTCGGAGGCTGGCCAGTTCGCGCGTCCGCTCGGACAACGACACGCGCGCGGCGTTGTAGACCACGCCAAAGGCGATGATGCCCGAAAAGACCACGTTGATGAACACCATCAGGTTCATGTTCTCGGCGAGGGTCGATTGGAAATTCTCGATGGTCGCCTCGCGGAGCGCCACTCCCGCCACCGCGGGCACGAGTTTCAGTCGCGCATACAAATCCCCGGAGAGCCGTGCATCCACGGTCATCGCGGCGCCGGTCAGGGTCTGTCCTTCCCGCATGAACCGGCGAAGCGCATCGATCTCCATATAGGCCTGGAGGCCGACCAGATCGTCCACGAGCGCGGCGACGGGCACATCCTCGGTTCGCCGGCGGCCTTCGAGCGACTCCACGCGAACCGCCTGGCCAGGAGCCACCCCGAGCACCTCGGCGAGCATCGCCGACAGGACGAGCCCGTGAGGCGGGAGGCTGGTCGGGCCGGCGCGGCGATCGATGATCTGGGTGAGCGTAGGCTCGGCAGGCAGGCCCGTGATCGCCAGCGTACGCTCGCGGTGTCCGGCCCGGAGACGTGCGGGGGCGACGCGCGTGGGCTCGACGTGCATGACGCCGGGGAGGTGCCGGATGTCGTGAAGCGCCTGAGCCGATCGGGGTCTGACGAAGGCCACACTGAGATCATGACGCATGGCCCGCTCGAACTGCTGGTCCAGGATGACGTCCATCGCGTCGAGGAACCCGAAGCCGACGATCAAGACCGCGCCGGCAAACGCAATCCCGACAATGGACGCCAGCGCGCGCAGGGGCTGCCGCTCGACGTTGCGGAGCACCATGCGTGTGGCAGGCGTGGCGCGGCCTCGCCACCACAACGATTCGACCGCACTCGGACGATACTTCGCAGGCGCGGCCGGGCGCATCGCCTCGGCGGGTGGAATGCGCACGGCCCGCCGCACTGCCGATTGCGCCCCGAGCGCCGCGACCACGAGACTGCCCGCGACGGCGAGCATCGCCAAGCCGCCCGACAGCCGATAGTCCAGGGCCGGGAATCGGAAGAACTCGTTGTACATCCCAATCATCCCCGAGCCGAGCCACCCGCCGGCCGCCACGCCGACGCCCGAGCCTGCCCCCGCGATGACCAGCGCCCACTTGATGTAATGCCAGGCCAGAGCGCGGTTGCCGTAGCCGAGGGCCTTGAGCGCCGCAATCTGGGGTCGCTGGAGGGCCAGGGCCCGCGTCAGCGCCACGTTGAGGATGAAGGCGGCGACGAGCAGGAAGATCAGCGGCGTCACCAAGCCGAAGTTCTGCAGTTGCCGTAGTTCGTTGTCGATGGTCCACGCTGAGGGCTGGAGTCGGCGTGGGATCGCACCGGTCCCGCCGTAGGGAGCAAGCAACGTATCGAGCCGGGCGATCACCTCGGCTTCGACCGCCCCTTCAGCCAGCCGGATCACGACATCGTTGAAGCCGCCCTCCATGTCGAAGGCCGCGCCGAGCGCGCGCCGTTCCATCCAGAACACGCCGAAGCGTTGATGGTCCGGGACGATCTCGCCCGGCCGGATCGAGTAGACGTACTCGGGCGAGAGCGCAACGCCGACGATCAGCAGCTGGCGGCGACGCCCGTTGATGACGGCGGCCACGCGGTCGCCGGGCTCGAGTCCGAGCGCCTCGACGAACAGCTCGCTGGCCAGGACTTCATCCGGACGGTCGCCATCGATCCACCGGCCACGCCTGAGGACCAGATCGTTCAATGCCGGCCGGCCGTCGGCCGGAATCGAGATGAGGCGTCCGGTCGCGGGCTCGGACATCCCCGGCACGTCGAGCGTGACGTCCGCCACCACGCGCGTCACGAGCGTCTCGACGCCAGGAATGCGGGCCAGTGGCTCCTCGAGCCGCTGTGGGGCCCGCGTGAGGGTGGCAAACACGTCGGCCAAGCGCCGGGTGTCGTAGTAGGCCGTAAGCGTCCGCTCGAGCGAGTCGAAGTTCGACAGGTAGGTCACGAACATCGCGACGCCAGCGCCGATGACGGCGGCGATCGCCAGCGCCTGGCCCTTCATCTCCCACAAGTCCCTGAGGAGCTTGCGATCCAGTGGGCTCACCGGCTCACCATGAGAGGTCCTTCGGCTGCAGGCGCTCAGCATTCGACTCGACCGCGGCCACGCGTCCGTCTGACAGCCGGACGACGCGGTCCGCCATCTTCGCGATAGCCGCGTTGTGTGTGATCACGACCGTCGCGGTGCCCAACTCCGCGTTCACGCGGTCCAACGCCTCGAGCACCACCACGCCCGTCGTGATGTCGAGCGCTCCGGTCGGCTCGTCGCACAGCAGCACATCCGGCTGCTTCGCGATGGCGCGGGCTATCGCGATTCGCTGCTGCTCGCCGCCGGACAACTGCGACGGGAAATGGTCCAGCCGATGCGAGAGCCCGACGAGGTCGAGGGCCGTCTCCGGACTCATCGATTCCTCGGCGATCTCGGTCACGAGGGCCACGTTCTCCCGCGCCGTGAGGCTCGGGATCAGATTGTAGAACTGAAACACGAAGCCCACATGGCGTCGGCGGTACTCGGTCAGCTCCTCGTCGCCCGCTGCCGTGAGGTCCTGGTCGTGATAACGGACCGTGCCCGCCGTGACCACGTCGAGCCCGCCCAGGATGTTGAGCAGGGTGGACTTGCCGCTTCCGGACGGGCCGAGCAGCACGACGAACTCGGAGGCGAACACGTCGAAGTCCACGCCGCGAAGGGCCTGGACCACCACTTCCCCCATGGGATAGACCTTCGTGACGCCGCGCGCCGTGAAGACGGGCGTCGTGACCCGGGTGACCGGCCGAGTCGGGCCGGCAGAGCTGGCTCTGGGCGTCGCCTGTTCCATGTACCTCGAGCGTTTGGCGTGGCCTGCCACCCGACAGCCCGGCCGATGGGCCGGTGTCGGGACCGTGCAAACTGCAGGGATACCCGCCCACCATCTGAATGGTATCGTGAGATCAGCCGCAGCTCGAACGGCCCTGGGCTTTCGACCGGCCGCCGCCCGCTTCTCGACCCGCGCGAGTCCCCTGATGACACGGCGCGCGCGCGCCGAGAATCGAGAGGGTGGCCTCGTCGGCGGACGAGACCTGGGCGACAGCCGTCGTAACGAACGTGCGGTTGGCTGACCACCGGATTTCGATGACCGGACGATCGGTGACTGACCACAAATGACGACCGACGACGGGCGGCGCACGGGCCAGCCTGACACGGCGCCAGGCCCTCCGGTGAGCGTAGGCGCTGAGCTGCGAATCGCTCGCGAGCGTCGTGATCTGTCGGTCGCCGACCTGGTGCGGCGGACGAAGATCAGTCAACCGATTCTCGAGGCCATGGAACAGGGAGACGGCGACCGGCTGCCTGCCGTCGTGTTCACGCGCGGGTTCGTCAAGGCCTACGCGCAAGAAGTCGGCCTCGATCCCGAACTCATGGCCGAGCGATATCTCGCATGCGTGTCGCTCAAGCCGTCGCGTCACAGGGCCGACACGGGCGTGGTGGAAATCGACCCGCACGACATGCGCCTGGGCGACGACAACGGCCGCATCCTGGCGACCAGACGAGCGAGCCGTGTCGGCGGGTGGTTGACGGCTGCAGCCGCCGTCGGCCTGCTGGCCTACGTAGGGTCGATCGGGTGGTCGGGTGCTCCCGACACTGGCGAGCTTCCAGCGGTCGCGCGGGCCCGCCCCGCCAACACGGCAGTCGAACCGGCAACGGTGATCGACACCACTCCGATCGACATCGCTCCGCCGGCGCTCGAACCGGCAAGCGACGCCCGGCCGGCGATGACTTCCGTCGCTCCCCTCCAGGTCGAGTTCAAGCCGAACGGCTCCTGCTGGATCTCGGTCACCGCCGATGGCACCCTCGTCGTCGAGCGCTTGTTTCAGGCCGGCGACCAACGCCTCGTGCAGGCGCACGAGGAGCTGGTCATCAAGGTGGGCGATCCGGCGACCTGCGCGTTCTCGATCAACGGCGAAGCCGGCCGTGCGATCGGCCAGGCAGGCAAGCCCGTCAGCATTCGCATCACGCGCGACAACTTCCGCGAATTCCTGAGCTCGTAGCCGCGCGCCGGCTGCAGCGCCGAGTCGTGGTCGACCGCCGGGCAGCACAAAGGGCCTCGCGCGTCACGGCAGCCCGCCCGACTGAAGTGCATGGTACGCCTGCTCGGCGATGACCTGATGCGCCGCCTCGTTGGGGTGAGCGTCGAAGACGCTCGCATGCGTGTTGAAGGTGTTCAACGGCGCCGCCAGATCGACGACCGTCATACCATAGTCGACCCCAACAGCGAGATTGGCCATGCGCCACGCCGCGGTGCCGGTCGAACTGACCCTGAATCGAATCGAGCGTCGCTGCAGGTCAGGCAGCTCCATGCGAACGGCGATGGACCGCAGCTCGCCGTTCGTGCCGCCTCCGGCAAAAGACTGCGACGCGAGCGGCAGGTTGGTGATGGCATCAACGAGATCAACGCTGCCGACCGGCGTGCCATCGACGTCCTCCGGCGCGACAGCCACCGTCAGCGTGAGATCGATGGACCCAGCCTCAAACACGTACTCTCGCGTCTCGATCACGGGACCGGCGAGGCCGCTGGGAACCTCCACCACCTGCCGCCACCGGGCGGCGGGCTCGGCCACGAGCGCGCCCTTATAGCGCACCCAGGACGCGGGCGGGACGTCGAGCCAGTGGGGGCCGGCCATGCGCACCATGCGCTCGTGAAGGGGCGCCAGCGGATACGCTGTGCCGTACGGGACCTGCGGATACAGCAGCACGATGCGCCGAGGCGCCGTGGCCCGTGCCACGGTGGCGAAGGTGTGAAAGTAGCGCTCGAACTCGCTCCATTCGAGCGTTCCCGGCTCAAAATCGCTGGTGATGTAGCGGAGGTAGGGCGAGGACCTGATCCGTGCCGCCGCGAGGCGGTTCACCACGTAGTACGCGTAGGAGTTGGCGTCGAGCCACTCGTGAAGCGGCCATCGATGCCAGAAGATTGGCGGATCCGGCCGGTGCGAGATCACCTCGACGTCGTTGACATACCACTGGTAGATCAAAACGTCCGGCTTCACGGCCGGTCCCCACCGCTCGAGTTCGACCAGATGCTGGGGCAGGTCCCGGCCGGGCATCGCGAAGACCGCCATCTCGACGTGCCCGTGCTGCCGCTCGTAGGCCGTCGCCAGTTTCTCCGGCCAGGTGTCGCGCCAGTCACGCACGCCCTGCCCGTAAGTGATGGAGTCACCAAGCACCATCACACGCGGAACACCAGGCTGACGTGGCCCTACGTCCAGCCGGCCGCGCTGATCGCCGTCGCGCGACACGTACTCGAACGTCCTCCCTCCCGGCCCTCCCAGAGTGCGCTGACCGGCGTCGCGGTACACGAGTCGCAAAGACGACTCGGTGGCGAGGGCAAAGATGGCCAGCGAGAGCAAGGGCAGCAGCAGGCGCCAGGGGGCGGCGCGTGGGCGAGACATGCGACAGGCCGGAAAGCACTATCCTAGTTGAAGAGCGTCCGTCCCCGGGCTGCCTCGATGCGCACGCGAGCGGGACGAGGCCGCGTCAGCGTCCCGATACCGCCCGGCCAAGGCGAATCGCCTCGTCGGCGTTCTGCCCTTGCGCCAGGATTCCGAGAAATCCTTCCTTGACGCGTGTCTCGACGTCCTGCGTGCTCGCGGTGAGCATGTTGACGAGGCCGGCATGCTTGGTCGCGGCCAGAATCAACTGCGTGCCGGCTTCGGCCTTGACGCGGTCGCCGCCGAACGCCTGCGTCAGCGAGCCAATCCCACACGCGAGGATGCTGTAGCCGCCGAGGGTGGAAAAGGCGGTCGTTTCCGTCAGCGCCTCCGGGTCTTCGATCATCAGCATCAACAGCTTGTCGCCCTTGGGGTTCGAGGGCGACCAGACGTTGATCCGATCGTCGCTGAACAGCGCGAGGATCCGTCGGGCCTCGCCGACGCTCTCGACGTGCGGGAACGTCACCCCGTCGCCACCGGCCGCCATGATTTCGCGGACCCGCGTGCGAGCCGCGTCGGGATCGGTGTGAAAGGGTGGGATGCGCACGATGAGCGTCTTGCGGGTCGCGCCCTTCTCGCCGCGCAGGCCGTCGGCGATGGCTTTGACGGCCGCGCCATCGTAGCGGCCTTCGAGGTTGAGGAAGACGAAATCGTAGAGCGGATTGGCGGCAAGCCGCTCGCCGCCCGCCCGCGTGTAGAGAGGCGCGGGCCGTGCCGGCTGACCGCCCGAGCCCGCCGGCTGAGCGCCGCGCCCCCCCGCAGCGCCTGATGCCCCGCCCGGAGCCGCGGGCGGGCGCGCCGGTACATTCTCATTCGGCACGAACACGCCAAACGCCGGCTTGCCCTCCCGCCACAAGGACAGCGCGGCATGGTCCCGCGGCGCCTGAGCGGCGAGGTCCGCCACCGGCGCCGCCAGGCTCAGCCCCATCGCCGTGCCCATGATCCCGAGCCTCCACCCACGCTTCATGACGTCACCCTCTCCCCCGCGACCTGACCGGACTCGAGCATCTGGGCACCCGTTGTCAGTCGAATTCCACGCGCAGGCTCACCGCGATCGTGCGCGGCGCACCAAAATGCGTCCCGCTGAACGGGTTGCCGAAGTTGTACGCATACTCCACATCGAAGAGGTTCAGCACCTGCAGACCTGCCGACGCCCTGATGCGGTCGGTGCGCGCGACCGGTACCGATGCCAGCAGCGAGATGAGCGTCCGAGGGCGCACGCGCCCGGCCTCGAGGTCGACGCGCTCGGCACCCGGCAGCTCCAGCAACTCGTCGAGATCGTCCTCGTCTGCCGGCACGGGCGTTCCCGTCTCGTAGCGTCCCACGACGGAGGTCATGAGCCCCGAGCGTTCATGCACCCAGGTCACGCCTGCGCCAGCGGCAAATCGCTGTTCGTGATCCGGCGTGAACTCCACACCAGGGCCCAGGCGTTCCACCTCGTCTTCGAGGAACAACCCTCCCGTGATCGGGCCCATCTGCACAACGCGCGCGAACGATCCATTGGCATACGCCGACCATCCTCGATGCCTTGGCATCTCCACCCGCAGATCGAGCCCCTGCGCGCGCCCCTTGGCCACGGCATTGGGGAAGATGATGGTCGTGCCGGCGAAGACGTTGGGGTCGGCGACATCGATCATGCGGCGGCGCCAGTACGTGAGGTCCACCTGCGCTCGGGGCCCCACGCGGTGCTGCACCCCCACTTCGCCAGCCCACTGCCGTTCGGGCTCGAGCGTCGCGCCACCGACTTCGTCGCCGACGACATAGGGCGACAGCACTCGCGCCTCAGGCGAGGAGGACAGCAGGAGATATTCGGGCTGAGGCGGCTGAAAGAACCGATTGAGGGAGGCGCGAATCACGGTGTCGTCCGCCGCCCGGATCGCCACACCCAGACGCGGGCTCCACTGCCATCGTTCGATCAGGAGCGCACTGCGATCGAGGCGCACGCCGCCGCTGACGGTCACCAGTGGAGCCAGCTGCCAGGCATCCTGAGCGTAGAGTGACCACAGCGATGGCATCGCCCGTCCCTCGAACCGGAACGGGCGGTCCGGCGTGAAGCGCAACGCGGCGTCGCGAAAATCGGCCTTCTCAGCCACTGCCAGGTCGGTCACGGCAAACGCGAACGACTCGTCCAACCAGAGCCGCTGCCATTCGAATCCGGCCTTGAACACGTGCGCACCACGCTGGTGCGTGAGCGCCGTCAGGCCGCCGGTTCGCACAAGATCGCGCGCCACCTCCGCGCGGATTGGTGTGTCGAACAAACTGGGCTCGAGCCGCGCATGAGTCCGCCGATGGTAGAACGCCACTTGGGTGATGGTCGACGGCGACCAGGTGCGCTGCCACGTGGCGTGGAGGTAGCCCTGTCGGAGGATCTGCCGCTGATCCTGACCCACAGCGTCCTGAAGCGCGGTGCTGGGCACGTCGAATCCAGCGCGGCCATACCCCCAACCGGCACCCACGTGATCGGTCGTGCGCGGCGCCCAGTCCAGGTGCCCGAACGCGCGTGACTGCCCGCCCGTGTTGTGGAGATTGTCAGGATGCACGGCGTCGAGGAATCGATCCGACCGCGACACCACGGCTCCAAGTCGCATCGAGGCGAGGGCGTTCAGCGGCCCTCCGCTCGTGACCACCGCGTCCACCGCCGCGTCGCTGCCTCCCGCCAACTCCATCACCGACGTCCACTGATCGGCTCCCGAGGCCGATCGGACCTCGATGACTCCCCCCGCCTTCTGCCCGAACTCGGGCGGGATGTATCCGGTGATGACGTCGAGCGCGGCGACGGACGCCAGATCGGGCGCGAACCCGGACAGCGCATCCAGCCGTTCGTAGACTGGTACCCCATCGATGACGTACAGAAAGCCGTCATCGACGCCGCGCGCGTGCACCAGGCCATTGTCCTCGGTGGTCCAGCCTGGCAGCGTCGCCACGGCGTCCTGGACGCCGCGGGTGCGCACACGCACGGGAAGCGCGTCAAGGGAGTCGCCGGCGAGACCCGCGCGCGAAGTGGGTTCCGCCGGCGTGGAGCCGACCACGACGACGCGATCGGTCAGCGCGGTGGGAACCCGAATGGTGATTTCGAGCGCCAGTGCCCCGGTCACGGCGGCCGGCAAGTCGAACGGCGCCGCGCCAGGTGCCGACGTCCGCAGCGTATAGCGGCCGGGCGCCACGGCAGCGAACGTGGCTCGACCTTGCGGATCGGTCACGACTCGCTGAATTTCCGCGCCCAGCGGATCGGCAAGGACGACGACGGCTGCCTGCACCGGCCCGCGCGCGTCATGCACGACCGCCGTCAAAGGAGCCCACTGCATCTGCGCATCCACACCGCCCGCCATGAGCACTACGCAAGTCGTCACGAAAATGGCCAGACGCCCGACGAAGATCACGTCGCGCAGGATAGCAGAAGCGCACCACGGCACGAGCGCCGGAGCCGCGCGCCCGACCCGAAGCGCGAGCGAAATAGTCCGCATCGCGCGTGAGATTTCGCTTCATGACGCGCGAGTGTCAGGTCGGGAACGGCATTGGCTACAAGGCCGTGCATGCATGATTGGCAGGCGCCTTGCACGTCGTTGCCGTGGAGCTGAAGTCGGCGGATCGCCCGCGCGATGGCGGCCGAACACCGGCCGCGACAACTGAGCGACAGCTCGAGATAGCGGGGTTCCACTCGCTTCAGCGGTTTTGGAGGTTGATGGATGACACTTCGCGACAAGTACAACCACGCCATTCAAGCGGCCAAAGGATTGGGCATGGAAGGCTCGGCCGAGGAGCGTGACGGCAAGCTGTACTTCCTCGGCACGGTCAAGAGCCAGGACGACAGCCACAAGATCTGGGACGCCATCAAGACGGTCCCCGACTGGCGCGACGACGTCGTCGGCAAGATCGACGTCACGGCGCCTGAAACGCGCACCTACACGGTGCAGGCGGGCGATACCCTCGGCAAGATCGCCAAGGCTCACCTCGGCAACGCCAATAGCTATATGGCGATCTTCAACGCGAACAAGGACCAGTTGACCGACCCCGACAAGATCAAGCCTGGGCAGGTCCTGAAGATTCCCGCGTCCTAGCCGCCCGCCGCCTGGTTCCTCCCGCACGGGGAAAGCGTGTATCCTGCCCGTGAGCACGCAACACGGGATGTCCCCGTCCGGGAGGTTTCCATGGTCAGCCGGCGCGCGTTTCTTCGACTCACTGGTGCCGTAGGCACCTCCGCGTACGCCGCCAGGGTGTACGGCATCGACGAGGTGCTTGCCGCCTCCGCGCAGGTCGCGGGACGACCGGCCGACGAGGTGGCGCAAGACGAGTTCTACTGGCGTGAGATCCAGCAGGCCTTCACGCTCGACCGCACCCTCATCAATCTGAACAACGGCAACAGTTGTCCCAGTCCCCGCGTCGTGCACGAGGCGCTCAAGCGGTACCTGGACATCTCCAATCAAGCGCCCGTCTATCACCGAGGGCAGCTCGAGCAGAACAAGGAAACGGCTCGCCGGCGCCTGGCCGCAGAGTTCGGCTGCGACAAGGAGGAGCTGGCCATCACGCGCAATTCCAGTGAAGCCCTCCAGATTGCCCAGAACGGTCTCGATCTGAAGCCGGGCGACGAAGTGCTGACCACCGAGCAGGATTACGGTCGGATGCTGACGACGTGGGATCAGCGGGCGCGGCGGGAAGGGATCAAGGTGGTGCAGATCAACTTCCCGGTGCCGACGACGCAGGATGATCTGTTCCAGCGCTTCGAGCAGGCGATCACGCCGCGCACCAAGGTGCTGCACTTCTGCCACGTCACGAACCTGACCGGGCAGCTGTTCCCCGTCAAGCGCTTGAGCCAGCTGGCGCGCCAACGCGGCATCCTCACCATCGTCGACGGCGCGCATGCCTTTGCGCACTTCCCGTTCAAGGTGACGGACCTCGAGTGCGACTATTACGGCACGAGCCTCCACAAGTGGCTGCTGGCGCCGCACAACACCGGATTCCTGTACGTGCGGCGCGATCGCATTCAGCCGACATGGCCGCTCACGGCGGCGCCCGCGCGGCGAAACACCGACATCCGGAAGTTCGAAGAGATCGGCACGATCTCCGCCGCGCCGTTCGCCGCCATCAACGAAGCGCTGGCATTTCACCAGGCCGTCGGCGCGGAGCGCAAGGCCGCCCGGCTCCGCTTCCTCACGATGCGTTGGGTCAATCGGCTCCGCCAGAACCCGCGCATCAAGATCCACTCGGGCCTGGATCACACCTACGGCCTGGCGCTGGTGAACGTGGAAGGCATCAAGGCCGTCGAGACGTCCCGGTTCCTCTGGGACAAGTACCGGATCATCTCCAACGCGATCACGCGGGAGGAGTACCAGGGTATCCGCGTCACGCCGAACATCTACACCACGCTCGAGGAGATCGACACGTTCGTCATGGCGATGGAAGACCTGATGAAGAACGGCGTCGCGACGCCAAGCGCGTAGCGACGGCGGTGGCGCGGCCGACGTCCACGGTCGGCGCCGAAGTCACGCATGCGGGGGCCGCCTCATGGCCCCCGGCCATTTCAGCGGGAAACGCGAAGCGCCTCCCGTAGTACGCTGAACCCCGGATGCGGGGTGCCACGGGCAGATGATCGAGGGGCGGGGCGTGCGTGTCGCGGTCAGCGTCCTCGCTCTGGCCGTGTCGCTGCTGGTCACGATGCCGCAGGCGCGCGTCGGTCGCGGGTTTCGAGCCGTCTGGGTCGATACGTTCAACTCGACGATCAACAATCACGCCGACGTCCGGCAGATCGTCGATCGCGCCCGTGCGGCGAGGCTGAACGCCATCCTGGTCCAGGTCCGGCGACGCGGCGACGCCTGGTATCTCCAGTCACTGGAGCCACCGCCGGACTTCATCCCGATCGAGCGTGGCTTCGATCCGCTCGCCGACTTGATTGCCACGGCGCACGTCAGCGGGATCGAGGTCCACGCTTTCGTGATCATCGGCGCGATCTGGCACAAGGATCCGGCCCTGCCGCCGCCGGCCAACGGGCTTCCCCAGGACGAGCGCCATGCGTTTCGCCGCTATTCGGGCTACGACCCCAGCCGGCGGGTCATCACGCAGGGGCCGGACAACTGGTTGACCCGCACGCTGCTGCCGGATGGCCCGGGAATCACCTATCAAGGTCACCGAATCGGCAGCGATTTCTGGCTCGACTTCGGGCATCCGGCCGCCGCCGCCTATACGGTGGACGTCCTCGCGCACCTGGTGCGGCATTACGACATCGACGGGCTGCACCTGGACCGGATTCGCTACCCCGAGCTCGCGGTCGCCGGCCAGACGCCGACAAGCGGGGCAAGCATCGGCTACAACGCGGTGAGCCTCGCACGTTTCAACCGCCGTCACCTCCTGCCGCCCGACGCGCCGCCGCCGTCGCCCGGCGACGGGCGATGGGCAGATTGGCGCCGCACCCAGGTCACCAACCTCGTCCGGCGAATCTACCTGACGACAGCCGCGATCAAGCCGCAGCTCCCCGTGTCGGCCGCGCTCATCGCGTTCGGCGGCGCCCCGGCCTCGGTCGCCGCGTGGCCCACGGCGGAGGCGTACTGGCGTGTCTATCAGGATTGGCGCGAGTGGCTCGCCGAAGGCATCGTGGATGTCGCGATTCCAATGCTCTACCGGCGCGAGCACGACGCCGTGCAGGCGCGCCAGTACGACGAGTGGAATGCCTGGTTGGGCTCGCTCCCGCCCACGCGCTGCACCGTGTCGGGAATCGGAGCGTATCTCAACGGCATCGAAGGCACGCTGCGACAGGTGCGGCGCACGCCTGCACGCGCCTGCGGCGGCATCGCCTTGTTCTCGCTCGCGGGCGCGAGCGAGGCGCTGGCCGTCAACCCGTGGTCCCGCCCGCCCGGATCATCCACGCCTCGACTCGGCTTCGACGAGCTGGCTTCAGCGCTGGTCGGCGGATTCTCCATGGATGGCCGCACGGCGTATGAAGATCCCTCGCTCGCACCCGTGCACGCAGACGAGGCGCTGCCGCCCGTGCTCCCATGGAAGCTCAACCCGACGACGGGACACCTGATGGGAATCGCACGCCAGGCCACCGGCGCACCCTTCGATACGGTGCCCATCTACATCGTCCGCCGGGGGACGCGCGACGTGAGGACGATCGAAACCGACGGCAACGGTTTCTTTGGCGCCGTCGACCTCGACCCTGGAGAGTACGACGTGACGTTGTTGACCGCGGACGTGTGGCTGCGCCAGACCACCACCGTGGCCGAAGGGCGCGTCTCGGAGGTTCGGCTGGGCGTCGCGCGCTGAGCGGACCCCGGTCGTGGGCTCATGCCGTGTGGCCAGCCCACGACCCGACGCTGTGCCCTGGTGGTTCGCGGTCGTGTTTGTCGGTACAATCGGGAGACGCGCGCCCGTAGCTCAGTTGGATAGAGCATCAGCCTTCGAAGCTGAGGGTCACAGGTTCGAGCCCTGTCGGGCGCGCCATCCGCCTTCGCCCGCCCCTGGGTACTGGCGGGCTGCGCCGCGAGCGGCGCGTGGGGGCCGGTCCCTCGCCGAAGCTCCCGCGGAGCGAAGGCGGGTCACATCCCTGCCGAAGCTGCCTTGTCACTGCGGAACGCGGCTCCCCACCAGATCGCCAATCTCGTCGAGCGCCCGCGCCAGCACGGCCGCCAGGGCGTCGCGATCGTCAGGCGACAACGCCGTCAGCATGCTGTGCATCTCGGTGGTCCGGCTCCGGAGCGTGAGCGTGAGGTGATAGGCCCTGGAGGGATCCAGGTAGCGATCGCGGGCGATTTCCATGCCGTCGTACTCCTGGTCCTAACGAAGCTCCGCTTCAAACCGCCCGGAGGATCACGTCGGCTCCGCTTCGCTCGGGGCAGTGTTGGTTTCGCCCCACTCCGCGGGGCAGACAGCTTCGCTGGCCGGTCGGAAAAGCTGCGTCATGTGTACGCCTCAGGCCACAGAAGATGTCTATCCCGCCGGCACCGGCTCGAGGCCCAGCCCCTCGTCTCGCCGGACGACGCGCACCGTGGAGCCCGGCGGAAGGCCCGTGAACAGAAGGAGCTCCGAGAGGGGTTTTTTGATCGTGCGCTCGACGAGCCGCGCCATCGGTCGCGCGCCGAACGCCCGATCGAAGCCCTTTTCGGCCAGCCAGGCCCGCGCTTCCGGCGTCAGCTCAACCTGAATGTCGCGTTCCTTCACCAGAACACGCAGCTCGTCGACGTGCTTGTCCACCACCTTGGCCACCTCGGAGGCGCCAAGCGGCTGGAAGTGCACCGTGGCATCGAGCCGGTTGCGGAACTCGGGCGAGAACACCCGCTCGAGGACACCGGTCGTCTTGCCCCCCGCTCCGGGATCGCCAAAGCCCATCTTGCGCCCGGACAGGTCCCGTGCGCCGGCGTTGGTGGTCATGATGAGAATCACGTGGCGGAAGTCGGCCTTCCGGCCGTGAGTGTCGGTCAGCGTCGCGTGATCCATCACCTGCAGGAGGATGGAGAACAGGTCCGGATGCGCCTTCTCCACTTCGTCGAGCAGCAGCACCGCGTGCGGCGACTTCCGCACCGCGTCGATGAGCAGCCCTCCCTCCTCGTAGCCGACGTACCCCGGGGGCGCGCCAATCAGGCGCGACACCGTGTGCTTTTCCATGTACTCCGACATGTCGAAGCGCAGGAACTGGACGTTCAGGACGCGCGCCAGCTGACGAGCCAACTCGGTCTTGCCGACGCCCGTCGGCCCGGTGAACAGGAAGCTGCCGATCGGTTTGTCCGGCGCCCGCAACCCCGATCGCGACAGCTTGATCGACGAGGCCACTTCTTCGATCGCCGAGTCCTGACCGTAGATCACCGCCTTCAGCTCGGTCTCGAGGGTCTGCAGGGCCAGCTTGTCGTCGCTCGACACCGCCTGCACGGGCACACGCGCCATGCGCGCGACGATATGCTCGATTTCCGGGACGCCGATGATCTGCACGCGCAGCTCGGGGGGCCGGAGCTTCTGCGCCGCACCAGACTCGTCGAGCACGTCGATGGCCTTGTCTGGAAGATGGAGGTCGCGCAGATGGCGTATCGACAGGATCACCGCCGCCCGGATCGCGTCATCGGAATAGGCGACGCCATGATGGCTCGCATAATGGTCCTTCAGACCCTGGAGAATCGCGATCGTTTCGCCTTCGCTCGGCTCGAGCACGTCGATCTTCTGAAAGCGGCGTGAGAGCGCGCGGTCCTTGTCGAAGGACTGTTTCACGTCGGAGAAGGTCGTCGACCCGATGCACCGCAACGTGCCTGAGGCCAATGCGGGCTTCAACAGGTTCCCGGCGTCCATGGTCCCGCCGGAGGCTGCGCCGGCCCCGATGAGCGTGTGGATCTCGTCGATGAAGAGGATGGCGTTCGGCTGGGTGCTCAAACGGTCGAGCACCTGTTTGACGCGCTCTTCGAAGTCGCCGCGGTAGCGCGTGCCGGCAATGAGGGAGCCCAGGTCGAGGGCGAAGACGCTCGCGTTGCGCAGCGCGTCTGGCACCTCGCCACGCTGAATCCGCAGCGCGAGCCCTTCGGCCAGGGCGGTTTTTCCGACGCCAGGCTCTCCCACGAGCAGCGGGTTGTTCTTCCGCCGGCGACAGAGGACCTGCACCATCCGCTCGATCTCGTGTTCACGGCCAATCAGCGGATCGATCAGGCCCTTGGCCGCTCGAGCGACCAGGTCGGTGGCGAAGGCTTCGAGCGGATCCTTGGCCCCCTCCCCTTCCGCGGGTTCGCCTCGTCTCGCCGTGGACGGACTGGTGTCGGTGCCGTGCGAAATCACGCGGAGCAACGTCAACCGATCGACGCCCTGCTTGCGGAGGAAGTACGCGGCGTGACTGTCTTCCTCCTGCAGGAGGAAGACCAGGAGCGACCCGCTGTCGACCTGCTGGGCGCTCGACGAAGCCGCGTGGACCACGGCCCGCTCGACCACGCGGTCGAAGCCGATCGTGGACTCGGGCTTGACGGCTTTCTTGCCGGGGACGGGGGAGAAGGACTTGGCCAGCACTTCGTCCAGGTCTCGCCCCAGCTGCGACAGGTCCACCCGGCAACTCGCCAGCACCTGCCGCGCGTGCGGATCTTCGATGAGCGCGTAGAGCATGTGCTCGAGGCCGACGAGGTCGTGACGACGGTCGGCCGCCAGTCGAAATGCCCGTCTGATGCTCTCCAGCGTTTCGGGCGCGAACGGCACCGGCGTGCGGCTCATGCGCGCTGCTCCTGCGGCTCGGGCTCCATCGTCACGAGCAGCGGGTATTCGTGCTGCTCGGCGAGGCGTCGCGTGGCCGCGACCTTGGTCTCGGCGACATCGTGCGTATAGATGCCCGCCACGCCGAGGCCAGACTGATGGACGCTCATCATGATGGCAAACGCTTCAGTCGGCGGCCGGTGAAACACCGTTTCGAGGATCCAGACGACGAACTCCTGGGTGGTGTAATCGTCGTTGTGGAGCATGACGCGCCACATCGCCGGCAGCTTGACCTGTTCGCTGGTCCGGCTGTCGGCGATCACCGACTCGTGAGGGGCGGGACCGGGCACGTCGCCATTGTACGACGGGTCGGTCCGATGCCGGGTGACGAGCGGGTCTCAGGTGCGCACTTCGGCCATCAGCGCCAACACGTTCTCCTCTGAATCCCGAAAAAACGCCATCCACAGCTCGTGATCGGGCATCCGCGCAATCAGGTGGGGTGGATCGGTGAAGGCGACACCGCGCGCGACCAGCTCGCGATGGGCCCCCTGAATGTCCTCGACCTTGAAGTACAGCACCGACCCCGGATGGTCGAACTCTGGACGCTCGGGTTTGGACAACATGAGGCGCACGCCACCGCAATCGAAAAACGCCAGCTCGCCCGCCCGGAAGAGGAACCGAACCTGCAGCGTGTCGCGGTAGAACGTCGTCGCGCGGTCGATATCGTGCGCGTTCATGGAAATCTGCCCAAGCACCCCCAGCGACATGCGCCCTCCTCGGCATCCGCGTGACGCGCGGCGGCTGATGATACCGCGGGTTCGGCTCGTCTTCCCGGGGTGGCGCCCGTTGCTCAGGCGACCGGCAACAGCTCGCTGAGCACGTCCTCCTCGAGCCGCCAGGGCGCAGGGACGGCCGGCAGGGCCGTGAGCCTGGCAACTTCGCGCACGAACCGGCTGCGCGACATCTCGAGGGCGCCCAGCGTCGACAGATGATCGGTGCGCGTCTGGCAGTCGATGAACGGGAAGCCCCAGCGAGCGAGCTGGGCCGCGAGCACGACCAGGGCGACCTTGGACGAGTCGGTCAGGCGCGAGAACATGGACTCGCCAAAGAACATGCGGCCGAGCGCCACGCCGTACACGCCGCCCGCAAGCTGCTCGCCATACCAGACCTCGACCGAGTGGGCCAGACCCGCGGCATACAGCCGCCGGTAGGCATCGACCATCTCGGGCACCAGCCACGTGCCCGACTCGTGGCGCCTGGGTGCGGCGCAGCCGGCGAGCACCTGAGCAAACGCACGGTCGAGCGTGACGCGATAGTCGCCTCGTCGCAGGCGGCGGCGCAGGGAGCGAGAGACGTGGACGGCGTTGGTGGGCAGCACCATCCGTGGATCTGGACACCACCACAGGACCGGATCGCCTTCGCCGAACCACGGGAAAATCCCCCGCGAGTAGGCCGCGATCAGCCGCGGCACCTCGAGACCGCCGCCCGCCGCGAGCAGCCCGTTGGGGCTGCGCAGGGCGCGGGTCACTGAAGGGAATGGATCGGTCGGCCCGAGCAGTGAGATCATCCGAACCCTGTATAATCAGGGGTTGCAACCGCACGGTGAGTGTAGCTCAGTGGTAGAGCTCCGGATTGTGGATCCGGCTGTCGCGGGTTCGATCCCCGTCACTCACCCCAGTTTCCCTCGCGGCGTGCCCAATCCCGCGCACGAACGATGCGCGTCCGCGCCATCGGCCCGTGGCGGCCGCGGCAGCCCTCGTCATCCATGACCGGCGCCGCATTCGACGCGTGGCTCGCCTCTCTCGAAGCGCGTCATCTCGCCGAGCTGCGCTTTTCAGAGGTCACGCGTGCCGTGCGCGCGCTCTCGACCATTTATGTCGAACAGCGCGAGCGCTTGAGCCGCGGCGCCGCGCTCGATGC
>JBQTIE010000357.1:0-22300 GCA_052389315.1 Acidobacteriota bacterium | reverse complement strand
GATCAACTTTCCGCCCCGCGATGAAACGCTGGCGTTCCGCCTGACGCTCGAAGACATCTACGACAGAGGTCTCGGGCGGCTTCCCACTCCGACCGCCGTGGACGTCGAGGGCGACGTCGTCTGGATCACGGAGTACACGCGGTACCGTCTGAGCGGCTGCAATCATCCGCAGGCCACCGACAGGGTCATGCGGCAGATCGACGGACTCGGCGTCCAGCCGACGTGTTGAGCACGGGCTGCGTTGGCGGGGGCGCCGGGTGTTCGGCGGCGGTGAGGCTCGCAGCGTTCAGCTTCCCGACCCAGGCTTACGCGTCAGGGGCACGAACCGCACCGGCAGACGCTCTTCCTCTCTGAGCCCGCCCGACGTCCGGGTATACACGATCAAGTCCTGCGTCCCTCGGCCGACGGGGATCACGAGGCGGCCACCGTCCCTGAGCTGATCGACGAGCGGCAGTGGCACGTGGTCCGGAGCGGCGGTGACCATGACAGCGTCGAAAGGAGCCTGTTCGGGCCAGCCGGCGTACCCGTCGCCCGTGCGCACGTGAACGTTGGCATAGCCAAGCTCGCCGAGCACGGCTGAGGCCGCGTCCGCGAGCGCGGGAAGAATTTCGATCGTGTACACCTCGCGGGCCAGCTCTCCGAGAATGGCCGCCTGGTAACCCGACCCGGTGCCAACCTCCAGCACTTTGTCCGACGGACCGACACGCAGGGCCTGGCTCATGAACGCCACGATGTAGGGCTGGGAGATCGTCTGGCCGAGGCCGATCTCGACCGGGAAATCGCCGTAGGCCAGCGACATGTCGCGTTCCCGGACGAAGCGATGCCGCGTCACCTTGGACATGGCGGCCAGGACGCGTGGGTCGGTGATTCCGCGATCCCTGATCTGCGTCTCGACCATCTGCCGCCGGCGTGCAGCCCAGGCATCGTCGCCCTGGTCACGCGATCCGTCGCCGTTGCCGGCGACCGCGCAGGCCACGCCCGCGAGCAGCAGCAGGCCGCAGGTGACAGCGAGACCAGACACCGGCCGAATGGTAACAGGGTTCCCCATGCGCCAGATCGGACAGCGCGCCGCCTGCTCATTAAAACGATGAGCGGAGTTCGCTTGCACGCTGGCCGACGGATCGACAAGATTGTGGCATGGACCCCCGTTATCCCATCGGCGAATTCGCCTACGACGCAGAGGTCACGCCCGACAAGCGGCGTGGCTGGATTGCACAGCTCGACGCGTTACCCCGCAATCTGGAGCAGACGCTGCGGCAGCTGCCTGCCGGTGCGCTCGACACACCGTATCGCGAGGGCGGCTGGACCGCCCGGCAGGTGGTGCACCACGTCGCCGACAGTCACATGAACGCCTATATCCGCATCAAGCTGGCGCTGACCGAGGCGACGCCGACGGTCAAGACCTATGACGAGGCGCGCTGGGCCGAGTTGTCGGACGGCCGCGGCGCCGATCCCGCCGTGTCGCTGGCGATTCTCACGGGCCTCCATCACCGGCTGAGCGCGCTGCTCAACTCGTTGACGCCTGAACAGTTCGCCTGCACGCTGCAGCATCCCGAGTGGGGCGCGATCACGGTGGACTTTCTGGTCCAGCTCTATGCGTGGCACTGCCGCCACCACGTCGCGCATATCGGGCTCGTCGCGCCGCGGGCGGCCGCGCCGATGTCTTCGTAGCCCGACGCATCGACTGCAAGATTTCTGAGCAACCTGCACGCCTGAGCTTTCGCCGGACCCTGGGCTCGTGCCACCCTATACCGTGGCAACAAAAGAGGTTCTGGCCGTGAAGGGGGCGAGAAAACGGCGAAGTCAACCGGGGCCCGTTCTCGTCCCTAGAGGAGCGCTCCCGGCTGAGGGCCGCTGCCGGGTGGTCATCGAGGGCCTTTCGCCAGACGTCGAGGCCGGACGCTTCGCCGTCAAGCGAACGCCGGGCGACACGGTGGTCGTCGAGGTCGATGCGTTCGGCGATGGTCACGATCGCCTCGCGGTGGTGCTCTGCCACCGGCCGGTCCCCGACGCCGAAGATACCGAGTGGCAGGAGACAGCGATGGCCCCGCTGGGCAACGATCGCTGGCAGGGCCGTTTCGTCGTGCACGAATCCGGGCGGCACGAGTACACCGTCGAAGCCTGGGTCGATCACTTCGCCAGCTGGCAGCATGCGCTCGAAGCCCGCGTGGCCGCCGGTCAGGACGTCGCTTCGGAACTGCTCGAAGGTGCGGCGTTCGTTCGTGCCGCGGCAGATCGGGTGGATTCGGACGCCGATCGGACCTGGCTGACCGAGATTGCGGACGCGATCGCGTCCGATGCGCCGGTCGAGGAGCGCACGGTGCTGGCGTTCAGTGCCGATTTGACCCGCCGCATGGCGGCCGCACCGGACCGGCGGTTCGTCACGCGCCTCGCTCCCTCCCGAGGCGTGATCGTCGATCGGGAGCGCGCGCGCTTCAGCACGTGGTACGAAATGTTTCCTCGCTCGGCGGGCCCCGATCCGTCTCGCAGCGCCACGTTTCGCGAAGCAGCCGCGCGCCTGCCCGAGATTGCCGACCTGGGGTTCGACATCCTGTACCTGCCGCCGATCCATCCAATCGGCCGGACCAACCGCAAAGGCCGTCGCAATACCCTTGTCGCCCACGCCGGCGATCCGGGAAGCCCGTGGGCCATCGGCGGTCCCGAGGGTGGTCACATGGCCGTCGAGCCGGGTCTCGGCACGGTGGACGACTTCGTCTGGTTCCGCAAGCAGGCCGAGCGGTTGGGCCTCGAGATTGCTCTCGACCTCGCCTATCAGTGCTCACCCGACCATCCCTACGCGATTGATCATCGTGAGTGGTTCAGGCAGCGGCCCGACGGCACGCTGAAGTACGCCGAGAATCCTCCGAAGAAATACCAGGACATCTATCCCTTCGATTTCGAGACCGACGACTGGCCCGCTTTGTGGCGTGAACTTCGCGACGTGGTCCAGTTCTGGGTGGACCACGGCGTGCGGGTGTTCCGGGTGGACAACCCGCACACCAAACCGATGGCATTCTGGGAGTGGCTGATCGCCGACATCCAGTCACGCGATCCGGGTGTCATCTTCCTGGCGGAGGCCTTCACGCGGCCGAAGGTCATGCGCCATCTCGCCAGGCTGGGCTTCACGCAGGCGTACACCTACTTCACGTGGCGCAACACGAAGGCCGAACTGGAGGAATCCTTCACCGAGCTCACGCGGACCGAGATGCAGGAGTACTTCCGGCCGAACCTGTTTGCGAACACTCCGGACATCCTGCACGAGTTCCTGCAGGAGGGCGGAATTGCGGCGTTCCGCATTCGATTGATTCTCGCGGCCACCCTGGGCGCGAGCTACGGCATCTATTCGGGCTTCGAGCTTGGCGAGAACCGGCCGGCGGCGCCGGCGTCCGAAGAGTACCTCGACTCTGAGAAGTACCAATATCGGCAGTGGGACTGGGGGCGTCCCGGGCACATCAAGGGGCTCATCGCGCAGGTCAATCAGATTCGTCGCGCGCATCCGGCCTTGCAGTACAACGAGGGCCTGCGCTTCCACCTGACCACCGACGACGACCTCATCGCCTACAGCAAGACCGATCCGTCAGGGACGTCGCGTCTCTTGACGGTCGTCTCGCTCAATCCTCACTTGCCTTCTCAAGGGTGGGTCTGCCTGTCGCTCGCCGACGACGTGGTCCCGGATGACGAGGTGTACCTGGTGCGGGACCTGCTGACCGACCGGATCTATTCGTGGACAGGCCCCTGGAATTTCGTGCGGCTCGATCCCGAGCTGCCCGCGCACATCCTGGGCATCAGCCGGCCGAACCCCCGATGACGCCCCATGCGACGTTCTCCAACGATCCGTTCTGGTATCGCGACGCCATCATCTACGAGCTGCACGTCCGCTCGTTCTTCGACGCCAACGACGATGGCATCGGCGACTTCAAAGGGCTGATCCGCAAGCTCGACTACGTCCAGGAGCTGGGCGTCAACACCATCTGGCTCCTGCCGTTCTATCCTTCGCCGCTGCGCGACGACGGGTACGACATCGCCAACTACCGGGACGTGAATCCCGCCTACGGGACGCTGCGGGATTTCCGGCAGTTCCTCCGCGAGGCGCACACCCGCGGCCTTCGTGTGTTCACCGAGCTCGTCGTCAACCATACCTCGGACCAGCACCCGTGGTTTCAAGCGGCACGGCGCGCGCCGGCGGGGTCCGCGAAGCGGAACTACTATGTGTGGAGCGAGACGGGGCGCGAGTACGACGAGGCACGGATCATCTTCACCGACACCGAGACGTCCAATTGGACGTGGGACCCCGTCGCGAAGGCTTACTACTGGCATCGGTTTTTCAGCCACCAACCCGACCTCAACTACGACAATCACCACGTCCTGCGCGCCACGGTCAAGGTGATGAACTTCTGGTTCGACATGGGCGTGGACGGTCTCCGGCTGGACGCGGTCCCGTACCTGATCGAACGCGAGGGCACCAACTGCGAGAATCTTCACGAGACGCACGACATCCTCAAGCAGTTCCGACGAGCGCTCGACGAGAAGTATCAGGGGCGGACCCTGCTGGCCGAGGCCAACCAGTGGCCCGCCGACGTCCGTCCGTGCTTCGGCGACGGCGACGAATGCCACATGGCGTATCACTTTCCCCTCATGCCGCGCATCTTCATGGCGGTGCGGCAGGAAGATGCGTTGCCGATCGTCGAGATCATGCGGCAGACCCCGGAGATTCCATCCGGGTGCCAGTGGGCGCTGTTCCTCCGCAACCACGACGAACTCACGCTCGAGATGCTCACCGACGAAGAGCGCGACTACATGTACAACGTGTATGCCGCCGATCCGCAGATGCGCCTCAACGTCGGGATTCGCCGGCGCCTGGCGCCGCTCATGGAGCACAGCCGGCCGCTCATCGAGCTGTTGAACAGCCTGCTGCTGTCGATGCCGGGCTCGCCAATCATCTACTACGGTGACGAGCTCGGGATGGGAGACAACGTGTATCTCGGCGACCGCAACGGCGTGCGGACGCCGATGCAGTGGACCGGGGACCGCAACGCGGGATTCTCACGCGCCGATCCGGCGCGCCTGTTCGCCCCTCCGGTCATGGATCCCGTCTACGGGTATCAAGCCATCAACGTCGAGGCGCAGGAGCGATCCCCGGCGTCGCTGCTCAACTGGATGCGGCGGATGCTCGCCCTGCGGCGACAGAATCAGACGCTGGGCCGGGGATCGTTCGAGCCGGTCGCCACCGATAATCGCCGGGTGCTCGCGTTCCTTCGCGAGTACGAGGGCCAGCAGATGCTCATCGTGGCCAACATGGCACGCACCGCGCAGCCCGTGCATCTCGATCTGCAGAGGTTCCAAGGACGACACCCGGTCGAACTGGTCGGCAACACCGAGTTCCCTTCGGTCTCGGCCGACCCGTATCGGCTGACCCTGGGCCCGCACGGTTTCTACTGGTTCCAACTCGCCGCGGCCGCCAAGCCCATCGTGCTTCAGCGACCCCGCGTCGCCGGGCGCGACGAACCCGAGGCGACGCTGCTCGTCAGTGCGGTCTGGGAGAACCTCCTCGACGGCCATCCGCGCACGCTGCTCGAACGCGATGCGCTGCCGGGCTTCCTGGCCAAACAGCGCTGGTACGGCGGCAAGGCGCAGACCATCAGCAAGGCACGGTTCGCGGACTGGGTGCTGCTGGAGGAGGATCCTGCCCTCTTCTTGAGCATCGTCGAAGTGGTGTTCGACAACGGCACCATCGATCGCTACGGGATGGTCCTCGCCACGGCCACCGGCGAAGCCGCCAAGACGATCGCCGCCGAGCGGCACGAGTCGGTGCTGGCGCGGCTGTCCGGCGCCAGGAGCGGGCTGCTCTACGACGGCATGACCGATGCGGCCGTGGCGCAGCGCTTCATGCGCGTGTTGAGGCGCGGCAGCCGATTCACGCTGCGATCGGGGACGCTGCACTTCGAGTTCATGGACGGCGCCGCAGACATGGTCGCCCAGGACCCGGAAGATCTCCGCGTGACGGTCCCCTCCCTGGAACAGAGCAACTCGAACGCCCTCATCGCGGATCGGTACCTGCTGAAGGTGTTCCGTCGTCTGGAGTCCGGAGAGAACCCGGACATCGAAATCGGCCGGCGCCTGGCGGCGGGCGCCGCCCAGGCTCGCGTGCCCGCGCTGCTGGCGTGGGCGGAGTATCGCCCCGAAGGCGCGGCACCGGTGTCGATGGCCATGCTGCAGCAGCAGGTGGCCAGCCGCGGATCGGCCTGGGAGCGAGCGCTGGACGAAGTGCGCGGCTACTGCGAGCGGGCGCTGATCCTGCACCGCCAGCGCACCGAGCGCGGAGAGACGACCGCCCCGGGAGCACAGGAGGTGGGCGATGCCATCGGCGTGTACAGGGCGACGCTGTCCTCCCTTGGCCTTCGCACGGCAGGTCTGCACCGGGCGATGGCCGCGCTCGACGGCGAAGGCTTCGGCGTGCATCCCTTGGGTCGCGCCGACTTCGAGCGCCTCATCCGCGAGATGAAATCCCAGGCTGAGCGCAGCCTCGGCCTGCTGAAATCCCGGTTGCACGATCTGCCAGCCACGCTCGCCCCCAAAGCGACCCGAGTCATCGGCGGCGGCGCCCTCATTGCCACGGCCTTCGAGCGCGCGCTCGAGGTCAAGGCCCTGGGCCAGCGAATCCGCACGCACGGCGATTTCCATCTCGGCCAGATTCTCGAAGTGGAGAACGATATCTACTTCATCGACTTCGAGGGCGAGCCCGCACGGCCGATCGAAGAGCGCCGGCTCGCGCAGTCGCCACTGCGCGACGTCGCGGGCATGCTGCGATCGCTCGGCTACGCCGCTCATGCAGGGGTCAGAGCGTTTGTGGCCAGCAAGCCGGACGCGCAGGCGACGCTCGACGCCTGGATGTCAGCGTGGGAGACCGAGGCCGTCGATGTCTATTCGCGGGCGTATTTTTCGCACATCGAGGAGAGCGGGCTCGTCCCTGACGCGGAGAGCCGAACGATGCTGCTTCGCGCCTTCACCCTCGACAAGGCGATGTACGAACTCGCGTACGAACTCGGCAATCGCCCCGACTGGGTCGATATCCCCCTCGACGGCATCCTCCGGTTGATCCAAGCCCCTCAGGGCTGAGGTCGCGCGGGTCACCGAACCAGGTCTTCGAGCGCGAGCCATGCGAGCAGCGCATCGACCTCCGCGAGCCCTTCGACCTGATACGTCGCGGCGCTCGGGCGAGAGCCGACGAGCACCCCGAAGCCGTCCTCGATGGCCTCGAAGGCGTCCTCATCGGTCACATCGTCGCCGACGAAGACCACCCACGGTGGCTGTCCGCCCTGCTCCCGGACGTCGTCGGCAATCCAGCGGGCGGCATCGCCCTTGTGGCAGGCGATGTTGGGCAGGAACTCGAGGACGAGCTTTCCGCGGAGACGGCGGAGTCGGCCGCTGGTGACCCAGGGCTCGGCACAAGAATCGGCGCGGGCCAGTGCCTCGGCCCTCAGCTCTTCAGGAACGGTACGGACGTGGACCGCGATTGAGGCGTCCTTGTCTTCGAGCAGCAGGCCTGGCACCTCGCTGCGCACCTGTTCGAGGTGCTCGGCCAGCGCCTGCGCGTCGGCGCGGGCCGCGTCGAGATCGGGATGCTGCCAGCGCCGGCTGCCGATGGCGATTTCCATCCCGTGCAGGCCGGCCAGGTAGACGCGTCCGGACAACTGCGTGCGCGTGCGCAGGTCGGCGACGCGGCGCCCACTGACGATGCCGAACGTGATGTCGGTGCGCCGGGCGACGTGACGCAGCAGCGCGAAGGTCACCGCCGAGGGCACGGGCTTGGCCGGGTCGGGGTCGAAATCCGCGAGCGTGCCGTCGTAGTCGGAGAGAAACACGAGCCGCGTCCCCTCCGGACGGGTCAAGATGGCACGCTGAACGTCACGCAGCATGGGGTTAAAAAAGGTCTAAAAAAGTCTAAAAAAGGGGCCGGGTCTAGAAAAGGGGTCGGGCTTGATTTAAGAAACTGCTCCACCGTGGAGCATCTTGCCGCAGCCCGCTCATCACCTGGGAGTTGCACCCCCATCGTACGCAACTTCTGCGAGCCCGCGGCGGTTTCTGCGACGCGCGCTTAATGAAGCCCGGCCCCTTTGCGGATAACTTGTGGAAAAAGCACGCCAGGGGCGAGCTTCCCGTCAGGATCGAGACACTGTTTCACGCGGCGCATCGTTGCGATCCCGCTTTCTCCGTAGAGCAGGGCCAGCATGGCCTGCTTGGTCGGATTCCGCCCGACGCCATGCTCGGCCAGTGGACAGCCTCCCATGGCAATCACCTGTCGGGCCAACTCGTCGAGCGCCCGTTGCCCCCGTTCAACCTCGTCAAAGCTCCGCGGAATCACATTCGGGTGGACGTTGCCGTCGGAAATGTGACCCCAGACGGCGATGTCGAGACCCTCGCGTGCGAACAGATCGCGGCACGTGATCATCATGTCTCCGAAGCGCGCGAAGGGCACCACCATGTCGGCGGCGGTCTTGTGGATGCGCACGTCACGCGCATGCGCGAGCGACACGCGCCGATTCACGCCGGCCGGCACCGACTCGCGAAACTCGACCAGCGCGGCGGCTCGGCGAGCCTCGGTGGGCAGCACGATCTCGGACGAGGCGAGCGCCCGGTGCTGATCGAGCAGCCTGCACAAGCGTCCGATCATCGTGTCGGCGCTCCCGGACTCGCCCGCCTCCTGCACGTCGCGCCACACATCACGCTCCAGGTCCTGGGATGACAGCTCGACCTGGGCCAGCAGGACCACGTCGGTGCCCTCGGGCAGCGTCACGCCGAGCCGTGTATCCACACCGTCCTCGCGAAGCACGTCGAGCGATCGACGGTCGATGTGCTCGATGGCGGCGACGTCCACCCCACGCCGCGGGTCGCGCCACGCGGCCTGGGCCGCCTCACGAAGATCACCAGTCAGGCGGATGGCGCTTGCTTCGCTGGGCAGCGTCACGAGCACCCAGCAGACGCCAGCCGGCCTCGGCTGCACTCGCAGCGTGGCATCGACCACGACGCCCAGAGTCCCCTCCGCCCCGATGAACAGATCGACAAGGTCCATGCCCGCCGCCAGGTGGTAGCCCGCGGAACGCTTCGCCACGTCGGGCATCGGGAGCGGCTCGGTCGCGATTCGAACGGCCTGCTGCCCAGACGGCCCGTGCTCCACGACGAAAGCCCCGTCGGCAGACGCTGTCACGGTACCCCGCACGAGGTCGAGCACACCCCCCGAGGCCAGCACCACCGTGAGTCCCTCCACCCACGCGCGGGTCGCCCCGTACTTGAACGTGGCGGCGCCCGCCGCATTCGTGGACACCGCACCGCCCACGGTGGCACCGAGAAAGGTGGGCACTGGTGGAAACCAGAGCCCGTGGCTTGCGAGCTCCTGCTGGAGCACCTGCAGCGTCACGCCCGCACCTGCGGTCACCAAGCTGCCGCGCCGGGCGATGCCGGTCATGCGCTCGGTGCTCAGCACGATGCCGCCGGCCGGCGTGGCACCGCCGGTCAGTGAGGATCGTGCGCCCACGGGCAGCACGCGTGTCGCCTGGCGCACCATCGCGGCGACCTCTTCGACGCTCCTCGGCCTTGCGAGGGCGTCCGCATGCCCACCCGGATACCGCGCGGCATCGTCCAGGTAACCGGCGATGAGGTCGGCGTCGGTTTCCAACGCCACCGGCGCCACACCGGGAATCCGTGCCATGACACGATGCACGTCGGTATTGTCATACGGCCCCGGCCCTTCGCCACGTCGGCGTCCAAATCGGCGGCGAAGGAGCTGATTACCGCAGGAGGATGCTGACCGCCAAGGCAATCAGCGCCACGCCGGTGGCCCCTTCAAGCAGGCGACTGGCGCCTGGGGCCAACAGGATCCGTCGGATCCGGTCCAGACCCAACGCCCAGGCACTATGACAGCTCAGTGCCAGCGTGACGTGCATCGCCGCCAGGAGAACGAAGTACGCGGGGGGCGGGTCCTGAGGCACAAAGGAAGGAACGGCAACGAAATAGAACGTCGCCACGGCCGGACTCAGCAGGTTGACGACCAACCCCTCCTTGAAGCTGGCGCTCTGCGCCGAGCTTGAGGGGGCGGCGCCGGCCTCGAACACCAGCGGGCTCGTTGCACGGCTCCACGGCAGCGCGCGGGAAACGCTCACGAGGCCGAGCCACGCCAGATACGCCGCCCCGCCCACCTGCAAGAGCCGCAGCGCGTGCGGACGCTGCGCAAAGAGCAGCGCCAGGCCAAGTCCCGAAGCGGTGGCGTACGACGTATTGCCAATAGCCGCACCCGCAGCGGTCGCCAACCCGGCAGTTCGTCCGCCGATGAGCGTATTGCGCACGACGAGCGCGGTCGTCGAACCAGGTGTGATGACGAAGATGATCGTAAAGGTCAGGTACGCCAGCAGCAGCGGATCCACGTGCCTGGCACGATATCGAACCTGACCCATGCCTGACCAGTGGGCACCGCGTCCGCAGGCGACGTCTCTCCTGGACGTTGGCCGAACTGCTCGGGGTGTGGCCCAGGCCTGGGTTCGTTCGTTAACGCGAGTTGCCCCGCTGCAACTCGAGTTGCCGAGGAAATCAACACGTTGGGAAACGTTGGTTCACACATGACCTGGTTCGCGCGGCGCATCCGGGGGCCACGTCCACTTAGGCCAAAGAGCGATGACCGCCACCCCGCAATTCTCGAAGGGAAACGCTCGTGTGATATCCGCGCACTGCGATCGCCCTTGGCGGTTTCGTGGCACGCGCGTTGCTCTGGAGCGGCTCGAGGCCATGGTTGCAAACCCGATCAGCGACATCCGCGCATGGCGCCTCTCCGCCGACGTCCGCACCTTTGTCATCGGCATCGTCCGGCGGGAGGTCGCTCGCGACCTCATGTACTGCCAGGCGGCCCTCGAAGCGGCGGCAGCCGCTCCGCGCTACGTGGCGTCGGGGTATCGTGTGTTCGAGCGTCAGGACATCATCCGCTACCTCACGCTCGCACACGGCACGCTCCGTGAGTCTTCCGATCACATCCTCGACGCCTTCGGGCGAGGCTACATCGGTGCCAAGGAGCGAGATGATGGACTACGTCTCGTGCGAGAGGCGATCGCAGCGGTGACGCGACTGGAGATGGAAATCGGCGCGCCGAATGGGCCTTGGTCCTGGCTCCGCCCGCCGCCCGTGGAGTCGGAGACCATACAGCGTGTCAGGGCTCCTGCGTCCGTGTCGGCGAGGCGGCATCGTATCGCTGTTCCCCCGCCTCAATGGCGATCGACAACCGATTCTGCGGGGGCGGGAGAGGGCAGGTGGTAAAGGGATTGTAGGCGCACGGCGGATTCTGCGCGTAGTTGAAGTCCATGACGACGCGGCCGTTGACGGGCGCATCCGTGTAGAGGAATCGCGCGGAAGGATAGGTTTCGCGACCGCTCGTGCGATCGCGAAACACGAACCAGATGCGCTTGCCCGATCGCCAGGCTTCCATGGTGTGTTCGGCGCCACCCATCGTGAAGGTGACGGTGCCCACGGCGGTAAACGGCTCGAGATCCCCGAGGATATTGGGGATCTGAACGGTCCGGGCATCCGGATACGGTGTGAAGCGGCCCTCCGCGCGAAGCGCGGCGTTTGGCGCATACCAGCGCAGCCCGCGGAATTCGCGGCGGATCTTGCTGTTCTGATCTCGCACGCGCAGGGCCAGGCGAGGGCCGCTGTAGTGGACGAAGAAGCTCACGGGGCCAAAGCTGAGAGTGTCGGTGGGCTTCTGATCGAAGGCTCCGTGCAGCGCTGACTCGCGCGTGGGTTTGCCGTTGATCAACAGGGTCTGGCCCTCTGCGGCCTTGATCGCCACGCTGTTTCCGTTGAGCGTGATGACGCCGAGCTGCGGCGGAATCGTCGCGTAATCGAGGACGATGTCGTTGGAGGGGTCGGAGCCGAGGCGATTGTCGCCGGGATTCAGGAAGTGCAGGCCGGCCACGGTCAACCAACCGTCATCGGCTTTCAGGATGCGTTCGCGATCGGTGCGGAATTTCGCGAGGGCCGCGGCGTCGTATTGTTCGGCCAGTGGATGAGCCACGGCGAGCACCAATGCCCCGACCGTCAGCAGTACGAGCCTGAGCGCCATGATAGACTCCTTGTGGGCGGGTTCGCCGCCATCATACCGTGCGGACCGCTCCCGGGTCTCCCCTTCTGGCAGGCCGCAGTCCTGCCCTGACGCCGGGAACCGCCAGCGCAGGGGTCGCGTGCCGCCGGCCAGGGACAGCCCGCGCGGGGTCGCCACGTGCCGCCTGCCGGTTCGGTCTGGACGTTTTGAAGATGCGACCGGCCGATCGGCCGCGTCCACGGCCTCATTTCCGGGCGGAGAGGTCATTTCCTGGCTGAGAGGTCCGTCTCGCTCAGCGTCACGTCGGCCCCGGCCCATGCCGCCTCGAATTCCGCCTTGGCTTTCTCGGCATCGCCGCGTTTTCGCTGGCGCTCCAGGGCCTTCCACAACCCATAGAGGGCGCGGGGGTTCTTGCGGTTGCGGAGCAGGTCTGCGCGGTACACCTGTTCGGCGTCGGCGGGGCGCCCCGTGCGCATCAGTGCCCGGCCCAGCCCTTCACGGGTTGGCAGGAGCCAGTCGGGTGGTTCGTTATACCCCAGCTTGTCTTCGGCCGCGACGGCCCGCGTCCAGGCGGCAATCGCCTGGCTCGAATCCGCTCGTGCATCGGCGATGCGGCCGGCCAAATCATGTTTTGCCACCTCGAGAAGCAGCGAGGCCGCGTTCACGACGCTGTACATCGTATCGGGGGGCACCGCTGCCACGGCCTTGTCGAGGGCCTGCGCCTCTGAAGCGGCAGGTTCCACTTGTCCCTTGCCGGCCAGCGCCGCGCCCCTGGCGTAGTAGTACAGCGCCGTCTGCAGCGGGCGTCCTTCAGGTGTCTGCGCCAACTGGGCGAGCGCGTCATCCCACCGCCCGAACCGCAGCAGGGTGAGCACCTCCTGTAGCACAAAGGGTTGCAGCATGGCCATCTCGCCGGCCATGGGTTCGATGAGCGCCACGGTTTTCTGAGCGGCGGTTCGCGACGAGGCAAGGTTCCCGGCCATCATCGACGCAGCCGACTCGAACTGCAGGTTGTGCGAGTAGTAGAGCATCGGATACAGGCCCGATGCGGCGGTCGCCGCGATGTATCTCTCGTCCACCGCGGCGGCGTTCGCGTTGGTGCGCGCCGCGGCGGCGTAGTCGCCGGTCCGCATCCAGACGTGCGCCGGCATGTGGACCAGGTGGCCGGCGCCGGGCACGAGCGTCTCGAGACGTTTGGCGCTCATCTCGGCCCGCTCCGGTGTCCGCGAGGCCTCGGTCGCGTGGATGTGGTAGTGATTGGCGCCGGGGTGATTGGGATTGCGCGCCAGCACGTTTTCGAGCGTTGCGACAATCCGTTCGGTCCCCGGTTCGGCATCGCCCTCGAAGGTATAGAGCTTCCACGGGCGGAGGTTCATCAGGCTTTCCGCATAGAGCGTGGCGGCATCCAGGTCGTCCGGGAACCGGGCTGATACCTCGCCCATGGCCTTGGCGTAGGCGGCCTCCCGCTCGGTCTGCTTCCCATCATCCGGCGTGGCGGCGTAGCGCATGGCCAGCGCGTCGATGAAGGCACGCTCGACATCGTCGCCAGCCTGAACGCGGTTACGCGCCCCGGTCAGGTGAGCGTAGGCCTGCCCCAGCCGGTCCGGCGTCGCCGTGTCGTTGTAATTGGTGCCGAGCGCCAGAGACATCCCCCAGTGCGGCATGGGATGCCTGGGGTCGAGGGTGGCCGCTCGTTCGAACGAACGAAACGCCTCCTCGTGGTTGAACCCGTACAGCAAGGTGAGCCCTTCGTTGAAGAAGGCCTGGGCCTCGGCGTTCGACGTGCTGATGGTGCGCCCATACGCTCCCAGCCCGCCGAGCAGGGTCGTCCGCGAAGGGGCTGCCCCGCCGTGTGCCGAGTGATCGGCCGGTGGCGCATCTCCTCCCCCCGAACAGCCGGCCACTGCCAGCGCCATCCACATCACGAATCCGATCCCCTTGCTCATCGCCTCGCTCCTCAGCCGCCAGTCAAGCGCCAGCGAGGCCCTGCCTCAGACGCCAAGCATGTGGCGTGAACAGGGCCTCGTTGCCATTAGGTTGGCTTGTCCCGCCTCAGGGGGCAGTCGCCTTGACGGAGAAAGTTGACTCATCTGTCAACATTCGGGCCGTCAAGGCTCCTCGCCTATCGCCGCTCTCTCACTATCATCCCGTTTTCGGTGAGCCTTCATCGGCGTCGGCGGCGCCACGTCCCGAGCGATTGTTCGCCACGGGAGCCGTCGCGGTCAGAGGTGCCGCAGGCGCCGCACCACCGCACATCACGCGACGCCGCACCTGAGTACTCGACGCACCTCACGTGCCGCACCCGGCGCACCTGACGCAGTGCACGTCCGGCGCCGGATGCCCTGACACACCCGTGGTTAGCGCACCGGCTCCTGCGGGAGCCACCATGCCAGCAGCAATAACACGGTTTCCGCACCGAGCACGAGGCTCGCCACACTCAGATGCGCGACCTGGGCCGGCGGGACGAGGGCCATATACGCCATCGAGGCGCCCACGGCCATCTGCGCGACGACCAGGGCACACACGACGATCGTCGCACGGACGAGCCGGCGTTCGTGCGCGTGGCGGGCCCATACGACGAGCAGGACCAGGAGCGTGACGCCGAACACGGCAAGCGAAAGGTCGCGGTGCAGGACGTCGACTGCTCCGACAGTCGCCAGCGCCTGGTCTCGCGGCGTCCCGTGGGTCAATGCATCGTCGACTCTGCCGCGGACCTGTGCTCCCAGGGTCACCTGTGCCAGCGTCAACACGATGAGAGCCAGGACAGACCGGACCAGCGCGTGTCGCGACCCGGCACGGGCGCGTCGGTCCACGTGGTGGCCGACGGCGGCATACACGGTCGCGTACAACAACAGCGAGACGATGACAAGCGCGACCAGCAGGTGCACGGTGACGATCCAGGCTTCGAGCTCGTGGCGCACGACAAGCCCGCCCAACCAGCCCTGAAAGCCCACGAGCAGGAACGCCGCGAGGGTCGGCCACAGGATTTGCGGCGTGTGCCGATGCCCACGGTACGCTGACACCAGCGTTGCGAAGATGAGCAGTCCGACCGTGACACCCAGCAGGCGGTTGACGTACTCGGTCCACATCAACGTCGGATTGAACTGCGAGACGTCGAAGGCTGCGGGCAGATCGGCCGCCGACCGTGGCGGAATCCAGGAACCGAAGCATCTCGGCCAATCGGGGCAGCCCAGTCCAGCGCCCGAGGCGCGCACGAGGCCTCCGACCAGGATCAGCGCATAGGTGGCTCCGGTCGTCAAGAGCGCAAGCCGGCGGAACGAGGAGGACGGGCGCGGCATGTGATGTTCAGTCTACCGGTAGACGCGCGCGCCCCGACCGTGAGATACCACACGTGCGTGGCGGGGAGGCATGGACAGCGCAGGCACGGCGTGTGGCAATCGCTCGGGCGATTCGTCCGGTATCGGCTGATCATCCCGGTCTTCCGCAGTCCGCACGCCCCGGAGCATTCGGCGCGCGGCGTCGCCAACGGCGTGTTCTGGGCGTTGACCCCGTTGATTGGGTTCCAGGTGGCGGCGACGCTGGTCACGTGGTTCGTCGCGCGCACCCTCTTCCGAAAGGACTCCAGCCTCCTGCTGGCCGGGCTTTGGAACCTCGTGAACAACCCGGTCACCTTCCTGCCCCTCTACTACCTCTTTTACGTCACGGGCGCGTGGCTGACCGGAACCGGAGGGGTGGAGGGCGGATACGCCAGCTTCGCTGCCGTGTGGGACGACTCGGGGGCCGACACGCAATGGGAGAGGCTCGTGACGGCCATTCGACGCATGGGGGCGGCCCTGCTCGTCGGGTGCCTTCCCTACGCCGTGGCCGGCAGTGTCCTGGGCTATCTCTGGACATGGGCGCTCGTCAATCAGCGACAGCGACGACGCGCACGCGAAGCCACCCGGCGTGCACACGACGCGGTGTGACGCATCGGCCCCCAATCGCGCGAAACATTTCCAGGTCGTTTGGAGTCCAATCACGGCATGGTCACGCCTTTGGATCTGCGACTCGCCGTGCGCCTGCTGGGGCGGCGACCGACGTTCACCGTGACCGCCGCGCTCTCGCTGGCGGTGGGTATCGCCTCGAGTGCCGCCATCTTCGGTCTGGCCGATGCCTTGTTGTTCAGACCGCGGGTCGGGGTGGTGGCTCCGGAACGGCTCGTGGACATCGGGCGCACCGTCCGCGGCGAGGGGTTCGACAACTTCGGTTACCCGCTCTTCCGCACCATGCGCGACCAGTCGACGCTGCTCACGGCGATGGCGGCGCACCGCCGGAACGCCGACCCGATGAGCCTGGGCAACGCGCAGTCGTCCGAGCGGGTGTTTGCCATGCTCGTGTCGGGGAACTACTTCGATGTCGTCGGCACACGACCTGCGGCGGGCCGGTTCTTTCGTCCGGAAGAGGACCAATCGGCGGGGACGCATCCCGTGGTGGTGCTGACGCACCAGTACTGGACGCGACGATTCGACAGGCGACCAGACATCCTGGGCCAGACGATTCGACTCAACAACCTGGCGTATACGGTGATCGGGGTGTCGGAGCCGGGCTTCAGCGGGACGACCTTCCTGGGCACCGACCTGTTCGTGCCGATGGCGATGGATGCCCACGTCCGTGCCAGCGATCAATCCCTGCTCGAGTCGCACGATGCCGTGTGGCTGACGGCGCTCGGTCGCCTCGCGCCGGGCGTCTCGGTGCCGCAGGCCCGCGACGAGCTCAACGGCATCATGCGTGCCGACATGGAGGCGCGAGGTGATCCGCGGCGTGAGCGATGGGGCATCGCGGTTGCTCCGTCTGCCCGCGTGCCCGCGCCATTTGCCGGGCCGGTGCTCGGGTTCGTCAGTGTGCTCGGCGTGCTGACCGGCGTGGTGTTGCTGATTGCCTGCAGCAACGTGGCGGCCATGCTCCTGGCGCGGGCGCTCGAGCGTCGCCGGGAGGTCGCGACGCGCCTGGCGGTCGGCGCGACGCGTGGGCGTCTTGTGCGCCAGCTGCTTGTCGAAGGCATGGTCCTGGCGCTCATCGCGGGGCTGTTGAGCGTGCCGCTGGTCTACTCGCTGGTGGGGCTGCTGGTCTCGTTTCAGCCCAGCCTTCCGATCCCCCTCGCGCTCGAGCTCCGCGTGGACTTTCGGGTGCTCACCTTTGTCTTCGTGCTTGGGGCCCTCACCACGACCGTGTTTGCGGTGATGCCGGCGTTCCACGCGACACGGTTTCAGATCGCGCCGGCGCTGCACGGCGCCAACGCGACCGTCGATCTCCGTCGAGCCTGGTTCAGGCATGGTCTGGTCGTGGGACAAGTGGCAATGGCGCTGCTGCTGCTCGTGGCTGCCGGGTTGTTCCTGCGATCGCTGCAGGAGGCGGCCGATATCGACGCCGGCTTCGATCCACGTGGTGTCGATCTCCTGCAGATCGACACGCGCATCGCGGGGTACCGCACCGACGGCGACGGCGTCCGCGTCGTCGACGCGCTTGGCGAGCGCTTTCGGGCGCTGCCCGGGGTCCGCGCCGTCGGTGCCTCGCGCATGGTGCCGCTGATGAGCGGCACGCTCGGCCTCGGCGCCCTGCGCGCCCCGGGTTACATCGGGGCGGACGGCCGTGAGGAGATCGATGCCGATTGGGATGTCGTGTCACCGGGATACTTCTCGGCGCTGGGCGTGGCCCTGGTCAGAGGCCGAGCCTTCACCGAGCTCGATCGCGAGGGTGCGACGCGGGTCGCGATTGTCAACGGCATGCTGGCCGCGCGCGTGTGGCCGGGACGAGACCCGATCGGCCAGACGTTGCTGCATCAATCTGGCCGCGCCGCGGGAGACGTCCGGGCTCTCACCGTCGTGGGCGTGGCCGCCAACGCCAGGCACCGAAGCCTGAGCGAGGCGCCGCGGAGTTTCATCTATGTCCCGCTCGCCCAACAGTTTCTCTCCGAGGTCAACTTCTACGTCCGGCGAGAAGGAGAAGGCTCGCGACTGAACGACCTCCGCGCGGCCGTCGTCGCGTTCGATCCCAACCTGCCGATCCTCCACGTGCAGGCGCTCGAGGACTATACGGCTATCGCCCTGCTTCCGCAGCGCCTGGCGGCCTGGATTGCCGCCAGCGTCGGCACCATCGGGCTCCTCCTGGCGGCGCTGGGCCTGTACGGCCTGAGCGCGTTCTCGGTGGCACAACGCGCGCGCGAAATCGCGGTGCGCATGGCCCTCGGGGCATCGCGCGACGCCGTGATGGCGATGGTGCTTCGCCAGTCCGCACGCCTGGCGCTGGCAGGCACCGCCCTCGGTCTCGCCCTGGCGACAGGTTTCGGGCTGCTGCTGCGCAGTCTGCTGGTCGGGGTCGAACCTGTTGATCCGATCGCGCTGACGATCGCCACGATCGTGCTTGGCAGCGTGCTCGTCGGGGCCGCCTGGGTGCCGGCCCGACGCGCGGCCAACCTGGATCCCATGCGAACGTTGCGCAGCGAGTAATCGTCTCGAGACGAGCCTCGCGAGGCAACGCCGATCCGCCCCGCCCCACGTGCGGCACCTCCTGCACCTGACGCACCCGGACCTACCGCACCTGGAACACTTTCACCCACGATGCGTCGGAGGGGGCTTGCTCTGGTGTGCGAGCCTCGTACACCAACGTGAGCCAGGGGACAGCGCCGACAGGGAACGCCGCCTTCCAGGGGTCGAGCCCCACGACGACCGCGCTGCCGCCCATGATGGAGGCGGCGAGTTGTGCCTGCTCATACGTGGCGTAGAGACGCTCGGTCAGCACCTCGCGGAATGCCCGGCCCGTCGCGTCGGTTCGCTCCGCAAACGTCATGACGCTCGTCGCACGGTCGGGCACCGACGCCTGGCCGCCAAGCGCCACCAGCCTGAAGGCCATACTCTCGTAGTAGGGCTGGTGAAACACCCACACCGGCGTCCAGGCTCCACCGGCGTGGCGGTAATACACGTCGTAGTAGGCCGCATGCGCGGCCCCGGCCCAGTCCAGCACGTTCTGGAAGCGCCCCATGATCCTGCCGTCCTCGGTCATGCGGAACGGCAGCTCCCAGTCGGCGAGCACGTAGCCCGCACTCTCCGTCGTCAGCCGCGCGCGCGCGTCCCCTTCGTCGGTTGCCGCGTAGAACAGCGCCGCGTTCGACGCGCGTGCTTGTGTCGGGTTGGCCACCGGCACCCGGCGGGCGCGTGCGATCAGCCAGTACCCGTGATCCCACCAGTTCATCACGGTGTAGCGGGGCCGTGGCAGCACCTCCGCTCGATAGCGCGCGAGGTAGAAATCGGGTGACGGCGACGACGATGGCGACGAACCGAACGGTGCGGGCGTGTTGGTCCGCAGGAAGTCCATGGTGGCCTTCCAGTGGTCCGCAAGACTACTCACGCGCGGGGTGAGCAGGGTCGCCGGCGCCAGGCAAGGCCCGAAGGTGAATGCCACCGCCACGGCCACAAGGAGCTCTCTGGCGACACGGTTCAGCGTTGGAGCGTCGCGCTGAACGGACTGGCCCCAGTCCACGAGCTGGTTGAGCAGCCATCCCCCGACCGTGGCGCACGCCGGCACCCAGTAGTAGCCGAAGCGGTTCTGGCCGATGGTGGCGATCAAGGTCGCAACCCCGAAGGCGCCGATGAGCGCATCTGACGCCTGCCGACTGCGCCAGACGCGCCACCAGAGGAAGGCCAGGCCCATGACTCCAACGTAGAAGCCAGATCGGAAGAACTGCCACGGTTGCAGCCAGCTCCACTCGCCGGAATAGAGGAACAGCGGTCGTGCCTCGAGCACGCCCATCCGTGCAGGATCGGGGGCGAGCCTGCCGACGTCGGTGAGAATCTCGAAGAGCAGCGTCGGATGCAGCCACCACAAAAGCGCCACCGCACCGGCCAGCACGGTCCCGATTCCGACAACGACGATGGCTCGAGAAGGCGCGAACCGGCCCGCCGGGGTCGGGCGTGACATCGCCAGGCCGAGCGCTGCCAGGCCGATCAGCCCGATCACCTGGCTGCCGTAGCGGTGCATGGCAGGGTCCTGGAACACCAGGACCAGCACGAGCGCAACCAACGCGGCGTTCCTCGTCGCTCGAGCTGACGCGGCCAACTCCGTATCGTGTGGCGCAACGACGAACACTGTGACCAGCCAGGCCGTGAGGATGCCGAGCAGGAACGCGCCGCTTGCCCACGTGAGGAGGTAGAGGCCAAGCGATGCGCCCGCCATTGCAGCCGACCATCGCGAAGGCGCTTTCACCGCGTACACCAGGGCGGCCAGCGTCGTGGTGGCCAGCAGCGCCTCGAGTGCGTGGTGATCGACAAAACCCAGCGTCGTCCGGTCCAGGAAGTGCCCGGGCAGCACGGCCAGCAGAGCCGCCGCGAACAGCCCGCCGTGCCCGCCGAAGGCCAGCCGTCCAAGGGTCCACACCGCGATGACGGCCAGCATGCCAAGCGTCGGGGGCACGAAGGCGGCGATTCGCTCGACCTCTTCTGTCTCTGCGTCGCGGCCGCGGATCAGGAGCACGGCCGCGGACGTCAGCGTGTCGTAGAGCGGTGCGATGGGGACGTACTGGCCACCCGCCGCCGCATAGGGATCGACGCTCACGCGCCAGGGGAAGTTATGGACCTGATTCTCGACGAGGCGCACGTGGTACCAGGCATCGGTCTCGAGAAACCGAACGCTGTCGCCCCGAAACACGCCGTCCCATGCCGGGTAGACCCGGATGGCCAGCGCCGCCACGGCGATCACGGCGACGAGCACCAGCTCGCGACGCATGTCGGACGCGCAGGAGCGTACCATGCTCCAGGTTGGGACATCGGCGGGCGGGGGCCATTTGAGGTCCAGCCGCGGAGGGCGCGCCGGAGTCCACACAGTGTGTTAGTGTTCCGGCTCAGAGATTCGAACGCCCGTCACGACGCGCGGCGCCGGAAGGCCGCCGCCGCACGGTTCGCCAGGCGGGAGTCGCGGAGGAGAACAGCCATGGGCAGCACAGTGACTCGCCGACAGTTCGTGCAGACCAGCACCGCCGGCTTCGCCGCCGCCGCCACCATGCCGGTGTTTGGCGAGGCGCCAGCCATCCAAACGGGCGCCGTCAAGCCCGTCGTGGTGGGCTCGTCCAACGGCAACCGCTTCAAGAACGGTGGCCCGGTGACCGGCGTGCAGAAGGCGTTCGAGATGATGACGAAGGGCTCGGACGTGCTCGATTCGTTGATCGCGGGCGTCAATCTCTGCGAACTGGATCCGGAGGATTCCGGTGTCGGCTACGGCGGCCTTCCCAACGCGGACGGTGTGGTCCAGCTCGATTCGTGCTGCATGCACGGGCCGACCAGGCGCGCCGGCGGCGTCGCGTGCCTCGAAGGCGTTCGCACGCCGTCGCTCGTGGCCAAGGCCGTGCTCGAGCACACCGATCACCATCTGCTCGTGGGCAAGGATGCGCAGGCCTTCGCCCGAAACATGGGGTTCAAGATCGAAGAGGACCTCAACACCGAACGGTCACGGCAGCTCTGGTTGGAATGGAAGCGGCGCATCGACCCGCAGCACTACCTCGATCCCAAGAAGCGCGGCGAAATCGCCATGGCCGCTGGCCTGAGCATGGTGCGCGACGGCCTGATCGATCCGATGTCGTACTTCGGCACCATCAACATGGACGGCGTCAACGCCAAGGGCGAGGTGTGCGGCGTGACGACGACCAGCGGGCTGGCGTGGAAGATCCCTGGACGCGTGGGCGATTCGCCGATCCTGGGCGCGGGGTTGTACGTCGATGGCGAGGTGGGCGCCGCCGGGTCCACCGGCCGCGGCGAAGCCAACCTCTACAACCTCTGCTCCTACCTCATCGTCGAGGAAATGCGGCGCGGGCGACACCCCAAGGACGCCGGACTCGAAGCGCTCAAGCGCGTGCAGAAGAACACGGTCGAGAAGCGCCTCCTCAACTCACGCGGGCTCCCGAACTTCGGGCTGAGCTTCTACATCCTGAACGCGAAGGGCGAATACGCGGGCGTGTCGATGTACGCGGGCAATTACGCCGTGTGCACCGAGAAAGGGCCGGAGACGGCGCCGATGACGGCGCTGCTCGAAGGACGATCCACGGACTGATCGCGATCCGCGGAAGATCTCACGCGGATTACAGATCCAGGGATGACGCAGATTGCGCGGATTACACGGTCCATGTGTCACCGGGTGCTGCCCCGATGACTCCGTGTACCCTGGTCCCTCGCACGTTCCCCGTGTGGACCCATGCGTGCTCCCCTCGATCCCCTGGCCGACCCCCGCGGGGAT
>JBQTIE010000356.1:0-2126 GCA_052389315.1 Acidobacteriota bacterium | reverse complement strand
TCAATCGCGACGCAAACGTCCTGTCGGCGATGACCAGTTGACCAACGGGCGAGGCTTGTTGGTGGGCCACGCCCCTGATTCTATCCGCCCCCGACGAAATTGACGATCTCCACCTGATCCCCTGGCTCCACGACGGTCGTGTCGAACGCGGCGCGCTTGAGGACCGCGAGATTGAGCTCGACCGCGACGCGACGGCCGTCAATCTTCAGGTGGGCAAGCAGCTGAGCGACCGTCATGGTCGCGTCGAGCTCGTACGGCTCGCCATTGAGCGCAATCGTCATCGTGGGCCGTGGGCCTTCCCCGACAAGCCGAGCGCCACAGGCGTGGATCGGCCTCCCCGCGGCCCATGCTGTCGAGGCACCGGGCGACGAGGACGTACTCAGCCTAGCTGAACGGCAGGCTCAGGTGGAAGGGGCGGACCAACAGCGTCCGTTCGCGATCAGGGCGCAGGCGGCGCGAGCACCTCGACTTCGGTTGCCAACACCGAGTTGGCGGCGATCGTGCCCGTCACCCTGATCCTGGCGCCTGAGACGACGGCGTCGCAGTTCGGCACGAACACCGTGTCGGACGTCGTCATGACCGGATGGCCGTGAACGACCAGCGTGAGCGTTGGACAGGAGCCCTTGCGGCTGCCGACGATGCCTTCACCTTCCACCGGCGGCCCGCCCGGCTGGTCGGTGATCGTGATGGTCTCGGCAACGACGTCGCCGTTGGGACCGAGGTCGCCCTCGACGTCGACCTTCGTGCCGGGCCTGAGATTGCCGCATTCGCCGTTGACAAAGGTCGTCTCGTCGGTCGTCACGACGCGGACTCCGCGAACGACCATCGTCAATGCCGGGCACGTGCCTTTGAGGCTGGCCACGGTGCCGACACCTGCGACGCGAGTTGCCCGGTTGAGATTGCCCCCTCCGGCCAGCCCGCCCGCGTTGCCCGACGTGACGCTGAACCCGCCGGCCGTGAAGGCTGCCGGCACGGCGGCGCTTGGCCCGGTGGGGGAGAGGTGCTGTGGCCCGTTGGAGCAGGCGGCCAGGACAAGCACCGAGACCGCCGTCGCCGACATGACAAATTTACGCATGGTGATTACCTTTTTGCCCTCGCCGCACGGGCAGAAGCGGCCCGGACTCGTCGCGGGCTGCCAAAGTCTCTCAGATAGAGGTGACGGTGTGCAAAGATTGGTCCCGGCGACCGGCTTCTGAATTTGAACGATCGTTTGACTCAGCGGGTGGCCTCCGTGTAACGTCGAAGCTTGGTGTACCGCGATCGGAGTATCGATCTCCTCGCCGGTCGGCCGTACACGGCTCACGCGCTATGAACGCTGCCTCGGCGCACGACGCGCTGGGAATCCCTGGATTCACCTTTTCCGATCTGCACCAGCCCGCTCGGCTGGCCGCCCTCCACGAGTGCTTCAGCGACGAGGTGCGGCGACTCGAGCCCGACCTCTGGGCGCAGTGGGAGGCGCACCGCACGACTCCTGAAGCGCTGGGCCCGGTCGCGCGTTCCAACCTGATCGTCGCGCTGGCCTCGCACGTGAGCCGCTTTGTGACGCGGCTGTTCGGCGTCGGCCCCGACGCCGACGCGATGGCGGCGCACACGCGTGTCTACGATGAGTTGTTCCGCTTCAAGATCGACTTCGTGAGACGGCGCGCGCTGCCCCTGCTCAAGGGCGGCGCGGTGGTCCGGGCGACCGAGGAGGATCATTCGGCGGTGGATCGCCTGTGGGATAGCGTATCGGACCTGGACGCCCGCGAGCTCGTGCTGGCGCGCGCCGGCTGTCGCTTGCTCGACCGCGAGTCGGCGGCGCGTGAACGCGGTGACGAGGCCGACCGGGCCGCCGTGGCCTCGGACATCGAGTCGCTCAAGCGGTGGTGCGCCGCGCATGTGCACGATCCGCGGTTTCGGCAGTGGGTCGTCTTCCGCTTTCCCGAGTCGCTGGATGCCGAGCACCTGGTCCGTGTCCGCCGGCCGGATCACGGGTTTCCCGAAGCGATGGTCGGGCCCGAGGATCGCCGCCGGCGGCGGCAGGGGTTCACGCTGACCGATGCGCGCTTCGGGACGCGGGAGGTGTTGAGCGAGATCCATTACTGCGTGTTGTGCCACGAGCGCGAGAAGGACACGTGCTCGACGGG
>JBQTIE010000355.1:0-2238 GCA_052389315.1 Acidobacteriota bacterium | reverse complement strand
GCCATCGGCGGTCTGAATCCGGTTCCCTACCACGTCACGAACGTGCTGCTGCACGTCGTCAATGTCCTGCTGCTGTTTGCCCTGACACGCCACTTGGCAGCCTTCTCGGGTCGAGGCGCGGCCGTCGCTGAGGGAGGCCGGACCGCGATGGCGTTCACGGCGGCCGGTCTCTTCGCGGTTCACCCGATGCTGACCGAAGCCGTTGGGTACGTGAGCGGTCGGGCAGGGGTCCTCGCGACCACCGGCTTCCTGGGCAGCATGTTGTTGTTCCAGCGCGCCGTTGCCGGCGTGGGTGCCAGAGCACTGGTCAACGGTCTTGGAGCGGCGATGCTTTTTCTCCTTGCGATCGCTGCCAAGGAAACGGCGGTCATGCTGCCGGCCGTGCTCCTGGCGGGCGATTTTCTCTTGAGTCACTCGAAAGACCGGGCGTTCTGGCGTCGAGTGCGGTGGCTGTATCTGCCCCTTTTGGCCGCTGCCTGCCTCGTTGCGGCCACGCGGGTGTGGTGGTACGTGGCGGTGGAACACCCGGCGATTTCGGACTTCAGGTGGCAGCACATCCTGCTCGAATTGCACGTGTTGGACCGTTACGTGAGGCTTTTGGTCCTGCCCGCTTCCCTGAGCCTCGTGCCGCACATCGCGCCGCTTGACTCGATTCTCGACGTGCGCGTCCTGACGGGGACGGCCGTCCTCATGCTGATCTGCGGGCTGGCGGTCCACGCTCGACAGCGCCACCCCCTGGCGAGCTTTGGGATCGCGTGGTTTCTCTTGTCGCTCGTGCCCTCGGCGGCGCTGGTCATCCTCGCCCCCTTCGGTCACGCCATGGCGGAGCACCGAGTGTACCTGGCCAGTTGCGGGTTCTTCATGAGCGTCGCCGCCTTCGCCTGGCTGGGTGTCGAGGCGGCGGGATCGGTTCGCCCCGTCAGATTCCGGGTCGCTGCCGGAGCGCTTGTCGTCGTCCTCGCCGTCTTGACGTCCATGACAGTGGCGCGCAATCGGGTCTGGTCGCACCCGGTGTCGCTGTGGGCCGATGCCTCGAGAAAGGCGCCGACGACCTGGATCGCCCACTATGGCCTTGGTGAGGCGTATCGGGCGGAGGGGGACTGCGCGGCCGCCGCAGGCCCGTATCAGCGCGCCATCGAGATTCGCCCAGACAACCCGGCGGCCTATGTCGGATGGGCCGCTTGTCTCATGGCAGAAGGCCGGCATGATGATGCCCAAGAGCAGTTGCGTCTCGCCGTCTATCGGGCACCGGGCGACCTGACGGCACGCCTTGCGCTCGCGGCCGTGGAGTCGCAAGTGTTTGGCAACCACGATGAGGCGCTTGCGTTGTGCCGCGCTGTGCTTCGAATGTCGCCGGGGAACCCCTCCGCGGGAGAGTGCGTCCGAGACGTTGAGACAGCTCGACCCGTGGTTCCCTGAGCTCGCTCGAAAAAGACACCCTCTAGGCGTCTCGTGCCTCCTTAATTCTTCCTCGCGCAGGACTTCACCCCGGCCTCAGCGGAGCGCACAAGGCATAAGTCGTTGTCGATAAAGGCCTTAACAGCCCACACGTAGTTCGCCTCAAGTGGCGGCGACTTTGCTCGTTGCTGCGCATCCACCGTGGCGACTGGGCGCCAGGCGGGAGGGGTTTCGTATGCGGAATGCGTTGAGAGCAGCTCGGTGCGTCGGATTAGCAATCGCTGTTGCCGCCCTGCCCTCATCGGCACAGGCCGCCATCGTCCAGATCGGCTCTTTTTCGAGCAGTTCCGGCGACTACACCTACTCGGCCGGTACGCTGAGTGGTACTACCAGCGGTGTCTTCACGTTCGATTCCGCGTTTGCCTCTCTATTCAGCGTGAGTGCCCTCCCACAGAATGCCACGTTGAGCATCAACGCCACCGCGACATCAACGGTGTCCGGGTCCCCGTTCGCCTCGCAAACGATGGACGGTACGGTCACGGTGTTGGACAGCTCCAGCAACGTGCTGGTCAGCGCTACGTTCACTGGCGCTTTTTTCGGCGGGCTCCTGGGGTCCACCTCGGCGACCCTGACCGGGGACACCGCCCTTGGGACCACGATCTCCTATTCGTCCAACGTGTGGAACTCGGCGCTCGCCATCGATCCCAAGACGCTCAACTTCAACCTGACGCCGCTCAGCGCGGCGCTCGCGGTGGTGAGCGGGGGTAATTTTGCGAACTTCACATCCCCAGACATCGCGAATTTCAGCACCACGCTGAGGGCAATCCCCGAGCCGACACT
>JBQTIE010000354.1:0-5578 GCA_052389315.1 Acidobacteriota bacterium | reverse complement strand
CGGTGTCATTTCGGATGCCACGGCCGCCATGCTGCCTGGGGTGACCGTCACGCTCACCAGCGAAGAGCGTGGCTTCTCACGATCGACCGTCACGGATTCGGTGGGCCGCTTTGTCTTCCCGGCTGTGCCCATCGGTCAGTACACCGTCGTGGCCACCCTCCAGGGGTTCGAGACCTCGCAAGCCAACAACAACCTCGTCGAGATCGACAAGACGACGACGGTCAGCTTCACGATGAAGCTGGGCGCGCTGACCGACTCGGTGGTGATCCTGGGCGAAACGCCACTCGTGGACCCCACGACAATCACCCAGACGACTCGGCTCACCCGCGACGAGTTCGACAAGCTGCCGATCGGGCGCACCTACCAGGCGCTCATTGGCGCGGCTCCGGGCGTCGTGGGGACCGGGACTGTCAACGCCCTCGGCGCCCTCACCAGCAACAACCTGTTCTTGATCGACGGGGCGGACACCACCGACCCGACGACGGGCACCTTTGGCACCAACCTGAACTTCGAGGCGATCCAGGAGGTCTCGGTCCTCACCTCTGCCGTCGGCGTCGAGCACGGGCGCGCCCAGGGCGCCGTGGTCAACGTCGTGACCAAGTCGGGGACCAACCGCTTCGAAGGCTCCGCCAGGTACATCTTCGCCAACGACCAATGGAACGTTCAGAACACCACCAAGAGTGAAACAACCGGCGCGTCGCTGGAGCGCGTCAAGTTCGACAAGGTCAATCCGATCTATTCGTTCAACGGTGGCGGACCGATTGTCAGGAATCGGGCGTTCTTCTTCGGCACCTATGAGCTGGCCAAGAACACGACGCCGCAGCGCCAGACGGCCGGCCAGGTCCCGGAGGACTATCAGCAGACCACCGAGTCGAAGTTTTCGAACATCCGCGGCACGGTGCAATTGGCCGAGGGCCACACAGCCTGGGTCAAGTACTACCAGTCGCCGACCGACGGCTTCGTCGTCGAATACCACTCGGCGGGCGAGCGTGAAGGCCTGACGGCGCAGAATCAGACCGCCAAGAACTGGGCGGCCCAATGGAGCGGCGTCCTTCGACCGACGTGGGCGATGGAGGCGGCCTTCGGGAGCTATGAGTCGCTGATTACCGTGAAGAACTTCGAAAACAGTGGCGTCCTCGCCAATGCGCCGATCTTCAATATCGCCGAAAGCCGGTTCTACAACGGCGGCGCCTTCGACGGGTTCGTCGAGCGCCCCCGGCGGCAGTTCAACTTGGCCAGCAACTGGTTCCTCACGCTCGGCCGGCGCGGCCACAACGTCCGGGTCGGGTACGACTTCCAGAACCTGGAGTCGGGCGCGCAGTTCGATTACCCCAACCGTCAGCGGTACAACGTGGACAACTACATCCAGGCGACGCGGACGATCGTGTTCGGGCCGCAGACCACGCGTCGCGACTATGACTCCGGGGCGTCGGTGTCCGCGGGCCGAATCCACGCTGTCTACGCCCGCGACAAGTTCGAGCTCTCGGATCGCTTCTCGGTCGAGGGTGGTCTGCGCTTCGAGCGCCAGACCGGGGCCAGCGACGTCGGCGTCGACACGGTCGACTTCACCGTCTTTGCGCCCCGGGTGTCGGTGGCCTACGACCTCTCGGGAGATGGGAAGACCCTCCTGACGGGGAGCTACGGCCGCTACCACGCCAGCATCATCCAGGGGTTTTCGGATTCGTTTGCGAACATCCCGCAGCGCACCAACTACGACAACTACGTCTGGAACGGTACCGCGTTCGTCTTCAACAACCGGGTCCAGTTGAGCGGCTCGAACTTCCGACCGAACACGGAAGTCGAGCCGAGTCACCACGACGAGGCGACGATCGGCTTCCAGCGGCAGGTTGGGCGACAGATGGCCTTTGGTGCCCGCTTCATCGGGCGTCGCTGGGCCAACATCATCGACGACGTCCAGGTCTTCAATCCGGATCGCAGCATCAACCGGCAGGTGGTCAACTACGACGCCGCGAAGAGGAGCTACCGCGGAGTGCAGTTCACTGCAGAGAAGCGGTTTTCCAACAACTGGAACGCGGGCGGCAGCTATACGTATTCCCAGACGCGGGGCAACCATTTCGGCGACAACTTCACGTCACTGGGCGATTTTCTGGATGCCACCTGCCGAACCACCGTGGACCTGTCCATCGGCACCAATGGTGTGATTCCGTGTTCCGAGGTTAACAACGGTTCCCAGAAATACGGGTTGCCACCCTATGACCGTCCGCACAACTTCAAGCTGAACGGCGCCTACGTGCGGCCGATTGGCCCCATCGACGTGACGGTGGGGGCGCTGACCGAGGCCATCTCGAAGCAGCGCTACGAGAAGGTCCGTACGCTGGACGTGCTGTTCCCCGGCACCACGACCGCGTCCGGCAACCTGGCGACCTATTTCTACAACGAGCGTGGAGACGATCCTGTCGAAGGGCTCGCGTGGTTCCTCGACCTGAACCTCGAAGCGACGTGGCGCCTCGCAGGCCGCAGCCAGGCGGGGTTCCGGGCCGAAGCCTTCAATGTCACCAACCGGGAAGAGAAGCTCCAGTCGAACAACATCACCTGGTGCAACTCGACGGCCAGCGCGGCCTGCCAGACCGCGGTGAACAACTACGGCAAGGCGGTGGCCCGCGGGGCGTTCCGGCTACCGCGCACCTATCGCTTTTCGCTCGTTTTCAGGTTCTAGCGAGCGGCGCACCCGGCGGGCCCGGGACACATCGCGTCAGAAACTGTCCCGCCAAACGGGGTAGTTTCTTGGGAGGCTCCGCCTCACACGGTCGAGCATGTGCCGCGCGGCTCCGCCTCGCGAGGGCAGTGTTGGCTGGCCCGGCCTCCGGCCGGGCGAGAAAACTTGACTCAATTGGCTGGAAATCTGGAGAGTCGGGTTTTCTGGCGCGGCGTCGCGTCAGACCGGTGCGCACGCGGCGCCGGTTCGCTTCGCTCGAAGGCCGTGATCGTCTCGCTCCGCTCCGCGGGGCGAGACCTTTGAAGGACCCGAACAGCACTCCAACGCGGTCGGCCAGGTGCGGTCCGTTCATGACGTCTCGTGTGTGCCTCGCGGCGATGGCCGCGAGGTGGACACGGCCGGGGTGGCCACGACCGTCCTCGGCCGTTTCGTTTTATAATCGTCTCCGACCCGCCGGGGGGAACACGTCCCCGGGCGTCCACACTCCGAAGCGGACCCTCGAGCCTTGGCTCACGAACTCCACGAACGTTCTGATGCGCGCGCGCTGACCTCCGACGCGGCGCAGGATGCTCGCATCGAGCAGTTGCTGCTGCAGGGCCTGGATGCCTACTTCGCCGGGCGCTACGAAGAGGCGATTACGTTGTGGACGCGCGTGCTGTTTCTGGATCGGCGTCACGATCGGGCGCGTGCTTATATCGATCGCGCGCGCAGTGCCCAGGCCGAACGCCAGCGGGAATCGGAAGCGACGCTGCATCAAGGCATCGAGGCCTTTCACGGGGGAGACGTGGCGCGGGCCCGGCGCCTCGTCACCGACGCCATCGAGGGCGGCGCCCCCATCGAGGCGGCGCAAGGCATGCTCGACCGCATCGATCGGCTCCGCGTAGGCCAGTCGAGTCCGTCGACGCCCGCCGGCCCGCCCTTGCCGCTCGCGCCAGAGGCGGTCGAGGCCCCGCTGGTCCCGCCGGTACGCCCCGTGCGCCGCCCGTCAGGCCTGCTCTTGCTCATGGCCGCGGCCGGTGTCCTCGTCGTTGCGGTCTGGGGGTTTGCGGTCCCTGACTCGGGGCTCTGGCCGCTGGCTGGCACGACGCCGAGCGACCTGCGGGCCGCACCGGCGACGGTTGCGCGGCTGCCGCTGGCAGAAGCGTACGAGACACACCTGTCACGAGCGCGGGCGCACGTCGCGTCCGGCCGCCTCAGCGATGCGCTCGCCGAGCTCGACCGCATCCCCATCGGCGATCCCCTGCGCGTCCAGGCCGATCGCGTGCGAGCGCAGGTGCAGCAGGCTCTCTTGTCGGTTGCCGGAGACTCCCGTGCCGTGGGAGGGGTCGGGTCATCGGCGTTGCCCAGACCGCCGGAATGAAGTGCCCGAAGTGCGGATATCTCGGGTTTGAGACCGGCGACCGCTGCCGCAATTGCGGCTACGATTTCTCGCTTGCCGCACCGCCGAGTGTGGCGAGCGACCTGCCGCTGCGCTCCCGCGCCGGCACCGAAGCGCCGCTCGCGGAGCTCGAGCTGGCCCCGCCGGCCACGTCCGTATCGTCCAAGGGCGCCGTGGATCTGGACACGGTCATCGGTGCGCCTCGGGCCGGAGCCAATGGGCGTCCCGAGCCCGGCCCGCAGAGCTCGTCGCCAACGCCGGCGCTGCACCCGGCGGAGCGAAGTGCGATCGGGACCGGTCGACGCGCCGCGGGAACGGCGGAGCGGTCGCTGCCGTTGTTCGCGGCCGATGCAGCCTCGGCCGACGAGTCACCGATCACGGTCCCGCGGCCTGCGCGCCCTCCTTTATCGGTGCGGCGGGCCACGCCGGATCTCGTCCGCGGGCGCACTCGCGGGATCCGCACTCCACGTCCGACCGAGGGCGGCGACCGGGCGTTGGAAGAGGCAGTCGAAGACCGTCCCACATCCCGGCCCGGCGGACGGGCGATGGCCGACGGGCGGTTGCCGGCGGCCGGCACCGGTCCGCGCGTGGTGGCGATGGTGGCCGACCTGCTCCTCATGGCCGCGGTCGACGGCGCTGTCTTGTACTTCACGCTCGCGATCGCCGGGTTGGGCATCGCCGATGCGGCCGTGATCCCGCCAATTCCCCTAGGAGCCTTTCTGCTCCTGTTGAATGGCGGGTCCTTGACGGCGTTCACCGCCGCCAGCGGACAGACGATCGGCAAGATGATCGCGGGCATTCGAGTCGTCGGCGCCGCTGGTCGCCCCCGCGATGCGTCTGGTGCCGTGTGGCGGACGCTCGGCTGCCTGCTGATCGGGGCGACTGCGGGAATCGGCTACCTGCCAGTGCTTTTTGGCGAAGAGCGCCGAGGCCTGCACGACCGTATCGCCGGCTCGCGCGTCGTGAGCATTCGATGAGGCAGCTGGCGGTGTTCATCGCCACTGCCGGGTACGCCGGGTTCGTGCCCTACGCACCAGGGACCGTCGGATCCGCGGTTGGCCTGGTGGTGTACGCCGCCATTCGCTGGAGCGGCCGCTCGCTGGTCGAAGGGCTTGCGATTCTGGCACTGCTCGGCGTCGGCGTGTGGGCCGCTGACCAGGTCGAACGACGTCTCGGCAAGGACCCGGCGCCGGTGGTCATCGACGAGGTCGTCGGGATGCTGGTCACCCTGGCGTTCCTCGATGTCACGCCGGTGGGTGCCCTGGTTGGGTTCATGGTGTTTCGGCTGTTCGACGTCATCAAGCCCTTCCCTGCGGCACGGCTTGAACGTCTGCACGGCGGAGCGGGCATCATGCTGGATGATGTGGCGGCGGGCGCCTACGCGCATCTCGCCCTGCGCGCGCTCGCGTGGTTGATGCCCGGGCTGCTGGCATGAGCGAGGTGCCGATTCGCCGCGCAGCGATCCTCGCGGTAGGCAGCGAGCTCTTGACCTCGTCCCGCGTCGATACCAACTCCCTGTTCAT
>JBQTIE010000353.1:0-6204 GCA_052389315.1 Acidobacteriota bacterium | reverse complement strand
GACGCGAGCGAAGCGGAGGCTCGTCTGGGTTCTGGGCGGTTTGAGGCCTCCACCGTCGCCAGCGACGACCCCACGGGGACCAAACGCGGCACAGATGCCACAGTTTGGTCTCAGGCGGAGCTTCGCTAGTCCGGCACGAGCAGATCGGCGTGGCGCCGCGATATGCTCCACCACAGGCCATCATGAAAACTCTCGTGATCGATGTCGGCGGAACCAATCTCAAGATCGGCGCGTCCGCGCGTCAGGGCATCATCAAGATCCCCTCGGGGCCGGAACTGACGGCGGCCGAAATGGCCGCGCACGTCCGGGCGGATACGTCGACGTGGACCTTCGACAACGTCACGATCGGCTTCCCGGGGCCGGTCGCCAACAACCGGCCCCTGGCCGAACCGGTCAATCTCGGGAAAGGCTGGCGGCGGTTCAACTATGCCAGGGCCTTCGGGGTGCCGGTACGGATCATCAACGACGCCGCCATGCAGGCGCTCGGCAGCTACCGGGGCGGGCGCATGCTCTTTCTCGGGCTGGGCACGGGCATGGGTTCGGCCCTCGTCGTCAACGGGGAGGTCGCCCCGCTGGAACTGGCCCACCTGCCCTACCGGAAGAACAGGACCTATGAGGAGTATGCGGGCAAGCAAGGCAGGAAACGCCTCGGCGTGAAGCGCTGGCGCAAGCACGTCCTGAGAATCATCGCGCTGCTGGCGCACGGGCTGCAGGCCGAGGACGTCGTGATCGGGGGCGGAGAAGCGAGGCAGCTTCCCCGCCTGCCACGCGGGGTGCGGAGGGTGAGCAATGACAGCGCCATCGTGGGCGGGATTCGCCTGTGGAGCGGGCGCGGATCCCAGCTCAGCCCTTCAGCACGCGGCCGGAAGTAAGGAAGCGCCGGTAGTTCGAGTACTCGGTCGTGGTCCGCAGGCGCGGCATGCCGGATCCTCGCGTGATTCTGAGCGATGAGACCTTGACCGGCAGGAGCAGCGCTTCTTGCGGATCCTCGAAGGACACCTGCTCGAACCGGATCGACGTATCCAGCCGATCGAGCGTCCAGATGCGAGGCTCCGGACTCCACAGACGGAGCTTCTGCGGCAGCGGAATATCGACCAGCGTGCTCAGACTCTGATCGAGACGAAGAACGTCGTAGGTCTCCCGATCGATCCAGATGCGTCCACGTTGGCCGCCCTCGATCGAGAAGCTGACGCACAGCTCGTTGTCCTCCACCGGCGTGACTTCGACCGTCGCCCTCGCACGGGAGCGGTAGTCGATCATGAGCGCCGCGCGTCCGTCTACGACGCGCTCGCCGGCGAAGGTGAAGTGGTATTTCGCGCGCTCACCGGCCAGGAGCATCGACAGCGGCTGTTCTTCCGAGTCGTTCTGCTCGGGCGCGGTGCAGTTGCGCGGGTCCTTCGCCTTGGGCAGGCGTCCGTTGACGCGCAGCACCTTGCGCAAGGTACTTGCGTCGAAGCGCGCGCTCGCCTCGTCTGCGGGGTCCCAGGTCAGCCGCAGTTCCGACTCGACCACACGGCCGAATCCGTCTGGAGACAGGCTCGTGCCAAGCGGCTGCAGTTGCACCTTTTCCAGACACACCAGGCTCCGCGCGCGGACAAAGAACCGTTCCACGCGGGCACTGACGCGGTCGAGTGTCGCGGCAAGGTCCACCGTGTCGCCAAGCGGCGCGGCGCTCGCCACGGCGGCGAGGATGCCCACCCATGGGATCAGGGAACACGCGCGTCGAGTCAGCATCGGATGCTCCTCCGCCAATGAGTCGAGGCTCCGACACGCGGATTATAGCGCCGCGGCCCGGATTGCAAAACGAATTCGCCCGCCGAGTCGATAAACGCTCGCATGCCTTCCCATGCGTGTCGGTCTGCAGTATGGTCTAACGAGGCCCTGCTTCAGACGGCCAAGCATGTGACGTAAACAGGGCCTCGTTAGCCATGATGTTGTCTTGCCCCACCTCCGGCGGGGCAAGCGCCTTGACGGAGAAACTTGGCTCATCTGTCAACAGTCGGAGCCGTCAAGGCTCTATCTGAAGGGGGTTATTCCATGAGCTATCTTTTGAAAGGTCGTCTCCTCGAAGTCTGTACCTGCAACACGCTCTGCCCATGCTGGGTCGGTGACGATCCCGACAACGGCACGTGCGACTCGGCGCTCGCGTATCATTTCGACAGCGGCAACATCGACGGAGAAGACGTTGCCGGGCTGACGCTCGCGCTCGCCGTCCACATTCCCGGCAACGTGCTCAAGGGCAATTGGCGCGCCCTGGTGTTCATCGACGACAAGGCCACCAAGGCACAGGAAGCGGCGCTGCTGAGCGTGTATTCGGGGAAAGCCGGGGGACCGGTCGCCGACCTCGTCAAGCTGATCGGCGAGGTGATCGACGTCCGCCGCGTGCCGATCTCCTTCGACGTGGTCAAGGGCAAGGGGACCTTCGTCGTCGGCGACGCGGTGCACGCGGAATTGGAGCCCTTCCTGGGCCCGACCGGACAGCCCACCACGCTGACAGAGTCCATTTTCTCGACCGTGCCGGGCTCTCCGGCGTACGTGGGCAAGGCCTCGAGCTACCGGCAGAAGAGTCCTGAGCTCAAGCAGGACATCTCGCTGAAGGGCCACAACGCCATCCTGTCGGACTTCTTGTTCGATCACCGCGCCGCCGCGTGACTCGCGGAGGCGGACACAAATGAACCTTCGGCGCGTGCTGCTGCCGTCGTCGATCTTGGCGATGAGCGCCACGGCGTGGGTGGCGATCTGGCGCTTCGGGGAGTCGCCGTGGGGCCACGCCGGCCATTCCACAGCCCACTGGGGCCATGCCAACATGGCCGGCGGAGCCTCGCTGGTTTCGCTCGGCGGCTTGTTCGTCACTGGCTGGGTCGTCATGACCGTCGCGATGATGCTCCCGACGACCCTGCCCTTGCTCAACGTGTTTCGCCGGCTCACCACCAGTCACCGGAGCGCGAGGTTGCTCCTGTCCCTCGTCGTCTCCGGCTACTTGTCGGCCTGGGCCGTCGCCGGCCTGCTGGTGTTCGGCATCTCGCTGCTCGTGCAGCCGGCAATGGTCGGCCAAGACTGGCTCGCGGCCGACGGTCAGCTGGTGGCGGCCGGCCTGTTCTTCACGGCGGGAGCGTTCCAATTCTCCTCGCTCAAGTATCAGTGCCTCGAGAAGTGTCGATCGCCCTTGAGCTTCGTCAGCGCTCGTTGGAGCGGCGTTGGCGAGCGATGGCAGTCTTTTCGCCTCGGCGTCGATCACGGCCTCTTCTGCGTCGGTTGCTGCTGGGCGCTCATGCTGCTCATGTTTGCGTTTGGCGCGCTGAATCTTCTCTGGATGCTGGCCCTGGCAGGCGTCATGGCGGTGGAAAAGAACGCGTCCTGGGGACGCCGCGTGTCGACACCGCTCGGGGTGGTGCTCCTGGTAGCGGCAGGACTCCTCGTCGTCCTCCCGCGGTGAGGGGCCTATCGCTGGTGAGCGAGCAACCGATAGACCCGGCGAATCCTCCCCTTGCGTCGTGACCGAACGACGAGGAGCGTGCCCCTATGTCAGTCGCCAGCGAGCCAGTTGAGGCCGAAATGCCGGAAACAGCAGTCGCGAGCAGCAATGGGCAACCCGCGTGGGTCACCCAGGAACTCCCGCCGCAGTACGCAGACCTCGCCAACCAGATTGCCGCGTTGCAGGCGCAGGCGCAGCAATACGAGATGCTGGCCGCCGTGCTGTGGCAGTCCGGGCCATCCCTCACCCTCGCGTTGCGAGACTTGTTCAGCGCCCTTCAACTGGGCGTGCGGCTCACCGAGACCGGTGCCAGCCACGACCTGTGCGTCTTGCTCGACGGCGGCCGCCGACTGCTCGTCGAAGTGGTCGGCACGCCGGACAGCGTCACCAGGAAATCGCCGCAAATCGCCCAGGCCCTTCGCGCCCTGCAGGAAGATGCCGGCGAGCACGACCGCGTGGTCATCGCCGCCAACGCCTTCTGTGACGCCCCGCTCGCCTCGCGAAAGGGCGAGCCGGTGACGGCCGACGCCCTGCGACTCATTCACGGCCTTCGGGTCAACTTCGTGACGACCGCGACGCTGTTCGGGATCTGGCGCTACTCGCTCAAAGATCTCTCGGGCGCCCAGAAGAGCGTCCTCAACCTGTACGGGCACGACGGGGGCGTCTTCCGGTAGCTAAAGGCCCGTTCCAGTCGTTGACTTTCGAGATTGGCGGGTCTCAGAATGCGACACCCGTCGCGGAGACCCATGGTCAAACCTGGAATCACTGCCGTCTTCATCGCCCTGAGTGTCGCCGCAGGCGGCACGGCAGCGGCCCAGCCCAGTGCTCCGGCTCAAGGCCGCATCGTGTCGCTCAACGGACGCGTCGAGCACACGCCGGCGGCCCAGGAACTATGGACCGCGGCCCGAATGGCGCAGCCCCTGCTGGTGGCTGAGCGCGTACGGACGCTCGAGGCCAGCCGGGCCGCCATCCTCTTCATCGATGAAACGCAGGTCAAGCTCAACGCGGGCGCCGTGTTGACCGTCCGGGAGGTGCGTCGCGCCGGGGGCCCGGCCACCTCACTGCAGCTGGAACGAGGCGAGGGCTGGTTTAGAACCAAGAACCCGCGGAGCGGCGTGACCATCCAGACGCCCACCGCGGCCGCGGCGGTGCGCGGGACCGAGGTCAATCTGCGCATCGGCCAGGCCGGTGAGACCGTGCTCACCGTGGTCGAGGGGTCCGCCGAGTTCTCCAATCCGTCGGGCGCAATCCTCGTCAACGCCGGAGAGGAGGGAACGGCCATTCCCGGCCAACCGCCCACCAAGCGCGTGGTTCTCAACCCGGAAGATGCCGTGCAATGGACGCTCTACTACCCGGCCAGGGTGGAAGTGCGCGACCTTCCGCTGGCCTCCGCGTCGCCGGGCGTGGCGACGGGATTCGAGCGGCTCGGCGCCGGAGACTACCCCGCTGCCCTGGCGATCTTCCAGGCTGCGCCGACGACGGACCCGTGGGCGTCTATCGGCACCTCGATGGTCTACGCCGCCCGAGGCGACACCACCCGTGCCCGAAGCGCGTTGGGCGAAACGGCGCCGCCCGGCGACAGCGAGCCGGCGTGGCGCTCGCAAATGGCGGCGGTCCTGCTCGCCAGCGGTGATCCGGCCGCCGCTCGCCGGGAGCTCGAGGCAGTCCTCGGTCGGACGCCTGCCGCCCTCCAGGCGCTCGTGCTCTTGTCGTCGCTGGAACTGCGGCAGAATCGCCCCGAACGTGCACGGGAAGCCGCCGATCGCGGGTTGGCCGCGAACCGCCAGTCGGTCGGGGCGCTGATTGCCGCCAGCGAGGCCGCCCAAAGCCGATTCGACCTCCCAGCCGCTCGGGCATATCTCGACACAGCTCTCGCTATCGACGACCGCAGCATCCATGCCCTGGTCAACCGCGCCCGAATCCGTTTCGGTACCGACGACACGGCCGGCGCGCGACGCGACGCCGACCGAGCCGCCGCCCTGTCCAGCAACGATGCGCAGGTTCGATCGCTCAGGGCGTTCATCGCGCTCTCCGACGGCAAGACGGTAGATGCCCGCAGAGACTTCAACGCCGCCGTGCAGCTCGACCCGGCGATGGGCGAGCCGCATCTGGGCCTTGGGCTGCTCCACTTTCGCGAAGGTCGAGTGGAGGAGGGGCTCGTCGAGATGCTCACCGCCACGCTGCTCGAGCCGAAGGTCGCACTCTATCAGAGCTATCTCGGCAAGGCCTACTACCAGAGCCGACGGTTTCCAGAGGGGCTCTCGGCGCTCGAGTCCGCGAAGCGACTGGATCCACGCGATCCCACGCCGTGGCTGTACGCCAGCCTGTACCTGCGTGACCAGAACGAGCAGGCGGAGGCGCTCAACCAGCTGCGGGAAGCCATCGCCCGTAACGAGTTCAGGGCCGTCTACCGCGGCAGGCTCCTGCTCGACCGTGATCTCGCCACCAAGAACGTCAGCCTGGCCGAGATCTACCGTCAGCTGGGTTTTGCCGCGTGGGGCGCCGCCGAGGCCGTCAATTCGCTGGAGACGGATCTGACCAACTCCAGTGCTCACCTCTTCCTCGCCGAAACGTATGGCGGTCTACCGGATCGCACGCAGGCCGTCGGCAGCGAGCTGCTGCAGTTCTTCCTGTACGCCCCGGTCAATCGCACCTCGTTCAACAACTTTGCCGAGTACACCGCGCTGCTCGAGCAGCCTCGGCGCCAGCTCACGGTGACGACCGAAGGC
>JBQTIE010000352.1:0-7723 GCA_052389315.1 Acidobacteriota bacterium | reverse complement strand
ACAGGAATCGAACCGGCAGCGACGATGATGACCACGGCGACCTGCGAGTCAGCGGACCGGCTGCGGCTCGATGACGATTCGCACACGCGTCCGCGTCGCCTGCGCGAAGCACTCGTCGATGGACGCCTTTCCACCCTCGCTCCGGGCGATGTGTAGGACTCTGAGATCTTCAGACGTCGAGCGAGCTGCGACTGCGACAGCCCCCGCAGCTGTGCGCACTCCGATCAGCCGCCCGCGCGACGTCGATCTCTTCCCCGAGGTCGTCGGAGGCGTCGTGGTAGGCGGCCTCCTTGCTCCAGTGCCGATGGAGATCGCCGATCTTGGTCATGGCGACTTCCTTCCCCGCTGCGACGACGATCCCTTCCAGTCCTCGACCTTCAAGCCCGGTACTCGCGCGAACTCGGTCGTGTTGTGGGTGACGAGCGTCAGTTCGCGCGCCTTCGCTTGGCCGGCGATCAGCACATCGTACGGACCGATCGGCGTCCCCTTCGACGCGAGATGCGCGCGGATCTGTCCAGCCTCCCGGGCGTCCTCCTCGTCGAACTCCAGCACCGAAAACTGAAGCGCGTCCACGCGGGCAACGTTCTGCTCCACCCGCTGACTCTTGAACGCCCCGTAGTACAGCTCGTGAATGACGACCGCCGACGCAGCGAAATCCCGGGGCGCGTAGCGACGAATGCGGCGCGCGATCGGCGATGTCGTGTCATTGAGCAGGGCAATCACGGCGTTCGCGTCGAGGAGGTACCGCATCAGCGGAACACCTGGCGGAGCCCAGGACGTTCTGTCGGCTCGGGCTGCTCGCGGACGGCCGACACGAAGTCCTCCTCGACCTCACCCACGAGGGTATCGAGCCACTCCCACGACTCAGGTACGGGTTCCAGCACGATGGCGCGACCACGTCGCCGGATCCGAACTTCCCCCGCATCGACGCGAAACGCACGCGGCAGCCTGACCGCCTGCGATCGTCCCGACCAGAACACCTTGGCTGTTTCCACTACTGGCCTCCGGGGTGAGATATACCAAACGAATATATCATTCCGGGCCGCTCCGACGCCACCGCGGGGCCTCAGGCCGCTTGCCGCAGCCCATCCACCTGACGCAGCCAGCCGTCCAGCTGGTTCCAACTCGCGAAAATGTGGCTCACCAATCCTCGCTCCGCTCGTCTTGGTCATGCCCTGAACACATCAGGCACGACCTCGCTTCGGATCCAGCGGGATCTCGACTTCGCAGTAGCTGCCCGGCGTCGCGGATGAAACACCCGTAGCGATCCGATCCCCGTGTCGCTTGACGCCGGACCACTTGGTGCTGCCGGTGAGGACGACCACGGCGAGGCGATGCACTTTGAGGTTCTGCTGGTAGCGGATGCGCCGGTCGGCCGTCAGCAACAGGTCGAAGCCGCCTCGTCCTGCGGCGTTCAACAACTCGCCGTTACTCAGCGTGTTCCAGCCTCTGGACTGCGCCGTGTGCTCCGTGTGCTCGGACAGCGCCGGGGCCAGGCCCTTCGGCGGGCCGCGGTCAAACAGGACGAGCACTGGCGGGAACGTCGGAGCGCAGACTCTCAGCCACGAACTCCAGGACGGCCTCCACCTGTTCGCGCGTCACGTCGAACTGCTCAATAACCTCTTCGATGCTGAGGTCTTCGAGGTTCTCGATGACGGTCGCCACTGGCAGACGGGTGCCCCTGAACACCCAGGCGCCGCTCACCTTCCCGGGGATGCTCTCGACGGCAGGGCATTGGGACCAATCAAGGGCTGCCATTGCTGTAACTCCTTCACTCCACATTACGGCAAAACGCCATGCCCGTCACCTCACGCGGCCCGCCGAAGCCCTTCGACCTGCGTCAGCCAGGCTGTCGTCTGGTTCCAACTCGCGAAATTCAGGCTCACCATTCGACTCGCCTTCCACTGCCGCGAGCGGTAGGCTCGCTCATGGCCAACCATGTCAGGTCGAATGCCCTGAGCGAGTTGTGGGTTAGACGGGCGAGAATGCGGCGCACCATTGCACTCGTCCAACACCATCAAGAGCTCGCGGGCGGTCCAGACCGCCACCCCAGATAGGAATCGAACCCGTGGAGGCTCGCATCCTGGTCGGTTTGACGAAACCCAGCGGTAGGTTTACGATCATGAGGTGACCTGGGTGTCGAATGACTATGCTCTACCCGATTGTCCTTGAGACCGAAGAGAGTGGTGCCGTGAGCGCCTACGTACCGGGGCTGCCCGTCTATGCCGCAGCCGAGTCGCACGCGAAGGCCGAACGCGCCATCCGCACGGTCTTGACGAAGTACTTGGACGCGCACCCGGCCACTCGACCAGGCGCCCGAGTCCGCGTCGCACGCGTCTCAGATCGGGGAAAATCGCGAGTCAGCGTCGTTGGCGTTGCCGCGCTGGTCGGCGCGAAGCGCAGCGACGCAAAGGCACGCGCCTCGCGGGCCAACGGCCGGCTCGGGGGGCGCCCCTCAACGAACGCCACCAGACGAACGGCTGGAACGAAGGCATCGCACTGACGCGCCGCCGAGGCGGCATTCGCTGACACCAATCACGCAGCTCGCCGCAGCCCCTCGACGCGTCGCAACCACGCGTCGAGCTGGTTCCAACTCACGAACATTTGGCTCACCCCTTCTCGGCATTCGCCTCGAAGTTGGCTCGTCCGGAACTCATCAGCCACACGGCCTCGGCCTTCGGCCTCGCTTTCCCGTGGTCGATTCGTTCCGGGCTCTCCAGCTTCTTGTTCGCAACGCAGAAGCCTTCTCCGCTGAGCGCGCAGTGCTACCTGGCAGGGCCGGCAAGGCCAAGGAACACGAGGACGGCGCGATTGACACGCAGGATGTCCTCATCGGAAAGATGTCCGATGTGGTCCTCGAGCTTCCTCTTCGAAACGGTCGTCATCTTGTCAATCATCAGGTGACTCGCAGCTCTGAGGCCGTTCCGCTCTGATGGTTCAATCGGCAGGCGAATGAGGGGCGCGTCGATGACCTGAGTCGTCATCGGGCAAACCGTGATGGACGCGGTCGCGTTGAAGGCGTAGTCCTGCAGGATCATGGCGGGGCGAGGTTTGCCGGTGTAGTCAGGGCCGCCGGCGACCGTCCAGACGTCTCCCCGCTTCACTCGGATGGCCACTCCGAGATAGCGTCGACAAAACCCTGTTCCTCGCGCTCCGACGCGTCATTTGCGACGAGCGCGGACTGGCGGTGGGCCTCGCGTGCGAAGCGACGTGAGCGCACATCAGGGACCCAGATTTGAATCGGCCGTAGCCCCCGGCGACGCAGCCGCGCCCGGTGTGCCCGGACCTTGTCTCGCGAGTCAGCCGACTTCGTCATTGCCATGGCCTCGCCCAACAGGAGGTTACATGTAACCTAACATAGCGCCGGCCGAAGCGAAAGTCTGAGGCGTGCGGGTTCGATTGAACTGGTCTCGAGCCCCCTCAGCGCGACGACTGCTCCAGCGCCACCCTCAGTTCCGCCCCCCCTTGCGGAACAGCTCGAGAATGCGGCCGCTCGAGCGGAAGTCATCGAGGATGGCGGCACGGCGGCTGGTGCGCAGATCGCCGATGACGTACGCCACCGCCGTCGCCATCACGTGGCCTTCCTCGGTGCCCGTGGCCTCGAAGCGGCGGCGGAACGACTGGAGCACCGGCTCGAACGACGCCTCGTGCCAGCGCTGCACGCCGGGTTCGAGCTGCAGGAACGCCTCCAGCGCGTCGTCGACGTGAGTTGCCCGTCATGATGTTGCAACGCTTTGTACCGTCGGCTTCGGTTGTATGCTTCACCATTTCACAGGCATTCCCGGGGGCGCCATTTTCCGGCTACGATCCGTCTCAGCGCCCGATGGAATCGCTGGAGCACCACGCCACGCCCTCCGACGTCTTCTGCTCTCGCCCGCCCACGGTGGCGGACGGCGGGCCAGGGCTCTCCTCCGCCCGGACGCGACGTCGCCGCTCGCCCAGAGGCTTCGTGACGGCACGCTCAGCCTGGGCGAGGCGTTCAGCTTCATCCCTGCTGACACCGGAGAGCCATGTGTCGGCCGCCCTGCTGAAAAACCGGACCCCGCCATATAAGATCCGTCGGGAGGTTCGTGATGGTCCCACGCCTGGCCGGATTCGTCGTCGCGCTTACTGTCGTGATCGCTGGAGCACAGGCTGGCGCGCAGACGCCGCAGGCGTCTGCAGACACGCAGATGCCTTCAGTCATCTCGCTCCCGCCCGCGTTCGATCGTGTGCTGCGCGACTACGAAGCGGCGTGGCGCGACGGCGATGGGCCGCGGCTGGCGGCACTCTTCACGGATGATGGCTTCGCCGTGCAGAGCGGCAGCCCGATCAGACGCGGACGTGCCGCGATTGCCGGCGGCCTCACGAAACCAGGCGGGACACTGCAATTGACGGCGTACGCATACTCATCGTCGGGCAACGTCGGCTACATCGTCGGCGGCTACCGGTATCCGACGACGGTCGGTACCGGCGGCCGCTTCGTGCTCGCGTTACGAGGCGGCCCCGACGGCCGCTGGCTCATCGCGGCCGATCTCGACAACAGCGGTCCTCCTCCAGCGCGCTGAGCGAAGGGCGTTGCCAGTCAGACTGCCTGCCTCCGAGTACGAGGCACGACTGGCGGGCATCGGCAAGGGCAGCCACCTGCTGCGGGAGAAAGGCAGGCTTGGTGGTCGACTTCGCAAAGCCGAGACGGGGCAACCACGACGCGCGAAGGCACCGCGCTGATCCTCCCCGGATGGCCGGGGGCGCCATTTTCCGGCTACGATCCGTCTCAGCGCCCGATGGAATCGCTGGACCATCACGGCACGCCCTCCGACATCTTTCTGCTCTCGCCCGCCCACTGTGGCGGACGGCGGGCCACGGCTCTCCTTCGCCCGGACGCAAGGTCGCCCCTCGCCCAGAGGCTTCGTGACGGCACGCTCAGCCTGGGCGAGGCGTTCAGCTTCATCAGCGGGCTCTACTTCAGGGGCAAGCTGACCTACGCGCGAGCGTTCGCCGGCGCGGCCAGCTACATCATCACGCCGACGCGAGGCCTGCTGACGCCGGAGAGCCCGGTGTCGGCCGCGCTGCTCGAGGAGTTCGCCTCGACCGACATCGCACGGGGCGACACGCGCTACCGGGCGCCGCTCCAACGAGATCTCGCCGCGCTCGTGTCCCGGCTCGGACCGGCGACCCGCGCGGTGCTCCTGGGCAGCATCGCGACGGAGAAGTACGTGGAGGTGCTGTCGCCGATGCTGGGCGGCCGGCTGTACTACCCGACGGCATTCGTCGGGCGCGGGGACATGAGCCGCGGAGGCCTGCTGCTGAGAAGCGCCGAGAACGGCGTCGAACTGGAGTACGCGCCGCTCGACCCGACCGCGACGCGACGCGGACCGAGGCCGCCGAAACTCGAACGCAGACTTGGATAGTGGAGCGTAACGCCCGAATCTCCCGGGCCTGCCATCCTTCGGACACCACCGATGCCCTTCCCGATAGACCCACCCGTTGAACCGATGCTCGCGAAGATCGGCGACGTGCTGCCCGTCGAGGGCGCCTTCCTGTACGAGCCCAAGTGGGACGGGTTTCGGGCCCTCGTGTTCCGCGGCGGCGACGAGGTCTACATCCAGAGTCGTGACCTGAAGCCGCTGAACCGGTATTTTCCGGAGCTTCACGACGCGCTCGCCTCGGGCTTGCCCCCGGGGTGCGTGGTGGATGGGGAAATCGTGATCGCCACGCCGCACGGTCTGGATTTCGACGCGCTGCAGATGCGCCTGCACCCGGCCGCCTCGCGCGTGGCAAGGCTGGCACGCGAAATTCCGTCATCGTTCGTGGCCTTCGACTTGCTCGCGGCCGATGGCGAGGATGTGCGGGCCCTGGCGCAGGTCGCGCGACGCGCGCGGCTGGAGCAGCTGCTCGCCGGCGTCCGGCCGCCGGTGCACCTGACCCCCATGACACGCGATGTCGGCGTGGCGGCCGAGTGGCTCGCCCGCTTCGACGGCGCCGGGCTGGACGGCGTGATCGCCAAACCCGAGAACGGCCCGTACGTGCCCGGCAAGCGGACGATGGTAAAGGTGAAGCACGTGCGGACGGCGGACTGCGTGGTCGCGGGGTTCCGGTGGCACAAGAACGGGCCGAACGAGCTGGTCGGCTCGCTCCTGCTCGGACTCTACGACGGCAAGGGGACTCTGCACCACGTTGGCGTCACCTCGGCCTTCACGACAGCCGTCCGCCGGCAGCTCGCTCGCGATCTGGAACCGCTGCGCGCCGGCGCGCTCGACCAACATCCGTGGCGCGCCTGGGCGGCGGCCGGAGACGGGTCCACGCGGATGCCAGGCGGTCAGAGCCGCTGGAGCGCCGGCAAGGATCTGTCGTGGGAGCCATTGCGTGTCGAGCGCGTGTGCGAGGTCAAGTACGACCACATGCAGGGGTCGCGCTTTCGCCACGCGGCCGTCTTCCTGCGGTGGCGGCCCGACAAGGCGCCGGCAGACTGTCGCTTCGATCAGCTCGACGTGACCCCGCCGTACGAGCTCGAGCACGTCTTCGGCGCCGGCGGCCGCGCCGGCTGAGGCCGCGCCGCCGCGTCAGGAACGGCTCCTGCGCCGGCGCCCCTCGGCGGCTGCCTCGCCCCAGTCGTGGGGTGTCTCATCAGGGTCGAGCGGTTCCGGCGCCGGCCTGATCCCGGCCGGGACGTGTTCCAGGTTGATTCGGATGCGCGTCCAGGTGCGGAAGCGGCCGCGCATGGAATCGACCAGCACGTCGGCGTCGTGCAGGTGGCTGGCGGCCTCGGGATGGCGCGCCTTCCAGCGATCAAGCCCCGCGAGCGCCACCTCCCCGTCGCGGGCGCGCGCGATCTCGATCAACGGACGGGTCGACACCCGGCGCCTCGAGGCCTGCACGCGCGGCGGTTCGCCCTCCTGCTTGCGGTAGTGCGGCGGCCAGGGTGCGTCCCCCAGGCCGTCGCGCTCGTGCCGCGCCGACAACTCCAGCAGGGCGTCCAGCGGATGCGCCCGGTCGTCGATCCCCGCGTGCCTGTCGCCAATCGCCGCAAAGCGGGCGGGCATGGTCGCCAGCGTGAAGTCCTCCGGCGCCGCCTCGTCGAGTTCCTCCCACGAGAGCGGCGCCGAGACGCGCGCATCGGGCCTGGGTCTGACCGAGTAGGCGGCCGCCACCGTCCGGTCCTTCGCGTTCTGGTTGTAGTCGATGAACACGCCGTGGCGCTCCTCCTTCCACCACTTGCTCGTGGCGAGCGCCGGCGCGCGGCGCTCGACCTCGCGCGCCAGCGCCAGTGCCGCTCGTCTCACCTCCGTGAACGTCCAACGGCGCTCGATGCGCACGTAGACGTGAATGCCGCGCGACCCGGAGGTCTTGGGCCACCCGACGATCGAGAGGTCGTCCAGCGCGGCGCGCACCACCCTGGCCACCTCGCGCAGCTGGTCCCACGCCACGCCGGGTACCGGATCCAGGTCCACGCGAAGCTCGTCGGGATGATCGAGATCGTCCGCGCGCACCGGATGCGGGTGCAGTTCCAGGCAGGCGAGATTCGCCATCCAAGCGAGCGCGGCCGGCTCGCGGGGCACGAGTTCCTCCGCCGTGCGGCCCGACGGGAACCGCAGCGTGGTCACCTCGATCCAGGGCGGTCGCGCCCTGGGGGCGCGTTTCTGGTAGAAGAACTCGCCCTTGATGCCGTTCGGGTAGCGCACCAGGACGTTGGGCCGACCGCCGGCCGCTCGCAGCGCACCCTCCGCGACGCTCAGGTAATAGC
>JBQTIE010000351.1:0-8746 GCA_052389315.1 Acidobacteriota bacterium | reverse complement strand
GGCTCTCCGCGCCGTACTGGCCCTTGCCAGTCCACTGCGCCGACCGCCCGTCGATGCCGATCACGCCGACCTGCCGCCGCTCGCGGTCCGGATCGGCCGCGACGAGACGGTCCAGCGCCTCCTTCGGAGACACGCCCTTCGCGAGCAGATCCAGGAGGTCGGGCCCATACTCGACCCGCGTACCGCCTTGCGTCGCGACGGCGCCGATGCCGGCGCGCACCCACGGCACGGCATTCCCGACGCAAGGATTCCGCGTCGTCACGGCGACGCCCGTTTCCCGGGTCTGGGGATCGACGGCCACGATCGAGAAGGTGTGGAACTCGAGGGTCGGACCCCACGCGACGGGCTCCTGCGCAGACACCGGCGGGCCGAGAAGAAGCGCAGCGACCAGGCCTGAGGCCGAGCGAGCCCCCCTCGTCTGTGTCGTCATGCCGGTCTCCTCCTCTGGTGCCGATTGTGGTAGGAGTTTGCAGAAACTACAAGCCGAGCTCGGAGATTGCGGAAACTGACACCCGGGGCTCGGCAGGGCGCCGACTTGCGACCCCCCCGCCTCGATCAGGTTCAGGATTGACGCGAACACCTCCCGCACGGCGCCGACCTCGCGCCCATCGGTGTCGCGCGCCGGCGGCACGGAGTAGTAGTGACCAAACAGCTCGTAGGTGCCGTCGATGAGGTGAACATTCACGCCCGTCGTGGCCGTCTTCGTGGGGAATCCGCGACGCAGCATATGCGGCGCGGTGTCGCGGATCAACGGGAGGCACGGTGCCTGGAGCCGCCGGTCAGCCAACGGCTCGGCCGGCCTCACTCCCTCGCCGGGGCGTCGAAAGGCGACTATCATGCTGGCACGAGAAATGGCCGCGCACGAGGATGTCACGCGTCTGCTTCGCGACCTCGCTGCCGGCGCGCCGCAAGCCGAGGCCCGGCTGCTCGATGTCGTCTATGACGAGCTCAGGCAGCTCGCGCACCGGCACCGCGGCAGCTGGCGGCGCCCGCCCGTTGGCACCCACAGCCTCGTGCACGAAGCGTACATGAAGCTTGTCGATCAGACGCATGTCAAGTGGCAATGCCGGGGCCAGTTCTTCGCGATTGCCTCACGTGCGATGCGCAGCGTCCTCGTGGACAACGCCCGCCACCGCCGCCGCCTCAAGCGAGAGGGTGGCCGTGAGCGCGTCGAGCTGGAAGACGCGATGCTCGTCTCCGAAGCTCGAAGCGACGACGTGGTCGCCGTTGATGAAGCGCTGCAACGTCTGGCGGCCGCGGAGCCCAGGCTCGCGGCGATCGTCGAATGCCGTTTTTTCGGCGGCCTGACCGTCGAGGAGACGAGCGAAGCCCTCGACCTGTCGCCGGCGACCGTGAAGCGCGACTGGGTGGCGGCGCGCACCTGGCTCTACCGCGAGCTGCACGGCGCTCGCGACGCGGGGGTGAGCCTCCGGCAGGCCAATCGTCGTCCTGACGAGTAGCGGGATGGATCCGTCGCACCTGCCCGGGATCTCGGAACTGCTGGAGCATGCGTTGAGCCTCGCCTCGGCCGAGCGCGGGCAGTACCTCGCCGACCTGGCGGCCTCCAACCCGGAGCGAGCGGTGGAGGTGGCGGCGCTCGTCCGGGATCACGACGCAGCCGCGGAGTGGCTCGACCGCCTGGCACAAGGGCTGGCCGCCGACGCGGATCTGGAGCTGGAAGTGGCGCGGCTGCGGGATGCACGGGTCGGACCGTGGCAACTGATTCGACTGCTCGGGCGCGGCGGCATGGGGGCCGTGTACCTCGCCGAGCGCGCCGACGGTCAGTTCCGACAGGAGGTCGCGCTCAAGATCGCCCGAGCCGGCTTCGACGACCGCGCCACGATCCGGCGATTCACCGCCGAACGCCAGATCGTGGCGAGCCTCGAGCACCCGAACATTGCGAGGCTCATCGACGGCGGTGTCATCGATGACGGCCGGCCGTACTTCGCCATGGAACTGGTCGACGGCCAGACCCTGATCGACTACTGCGACCAGCGTCAGCTGGCAGTGGACGCCCGGCTGCGCCTGTTCCTGCAGCTCGGCGAGGCGGTCCAGTACGCGCATCGCCATCTCATCGTGCATCGCGACCTGAAACCGTCCAACGTCCTCGTCACCGGCGACGGGAACGTGAAGCTGCTCGACTTCGGTATCGCTAAACTGCTCGAATCCAGCGACGCCCCAGCCGACAGCACCCTGACGCACGACCGGGTCATGACACCAGCCTATGCTGCGCCCGAGCAGATCTCGAGCGGGGCCGTCACGACGGCGACCGATGTCTACGCGCTCGGGGTCGTGCTGTACGAATTGCTTTGCGGCCGCCGGCCGTTCGAGCAGGGCGATCGCACCCCGCGCGAACTCGAAGAGGACATCCTCGGGAAGGAGCCCCTGGGACCGGCGGCGGCGGTGGCGGCGATGCCGCCCGAGGACGCCGCGGTCCCCGCGCGGGCTCGTCGGTCGACTCCGCATCGCCTGCGTCGGCGTCTGCAGGGCGACCTTGAGGTCGTCTGCCTGACGGCCTTGCACAAGGAGCCGGCGCGCCGCTACCGGTCGGCGGAACAGCTGGTGGAGGACGTCCGCCGTCACCTGGCGGGATTGCCGATCGCGGCCGCACGCGACTCGATGGGCTATCGGGCCCGGAAGTTCATGAGGCGGCACGCCATGGCCGTCGGCGTCACGGCGGCAGCGATACTCCTGCTTGCGTCGACCGCCATCGTCCTGGCCGTGCAGTCTCGCGCGCTCTCCCGGGAGCGCGACAAGGCACAGCAAGTGGCCTCGTTGCTGGTCGACGTGTTCGAGGTCGCCGATCCCTCGGAGGCCCGCGGGACCCAGGTGACGGCCCGCGAGGTGCTGGATCGCGGCCTCTCGCGCGTGGAGCGGTTCGCCGATCAGCCTGACGTTCAGGGGGACCTCCTCTCCGTTCTGGGTCGCGTCTACCGTAATCTCGGGCTGTATGGACGCGCCGCGTCGATCACGGATCGAGCCGCTGGCGTGCTCGCGGCCAGTCGCTCGCCCGAAGATCCGGAAGTGTCGCTTCTGAAAGGCCGTCTGGGTGAATTGCAGTTCCTCCAGGGCGCGTACCCCGACGCCGAGCGCACGCTGCGCGACGTGCTGGCCGTGCAGGAAAGGCGGCGGCCCGAGAGCGCGGACGTGGTGACCAGCCTGAACCACTTGGGCAAAGTGCTCCAGGCAACGGCACGACCCAACGAGGCCGAGCCCGTTTTGCGACGGGCACTGGACCTCGGGCGCCGCGTGCTGGGGCCGCAGCACGCGGAAGTCGCTGAAGCGCTGTCGACGCTCGGGGCCGTGATGTTCGTCCGCGGCAGGCTGGACGACGCCGAGCCGTTGTTCCGCGATGCACTCGCCGTGCGGCGTGCCGCGCTGGGCGACGACCACCCTCTGGTGCCCGCGTCGCTCAACAACCTCGCCACCCTGCTTTCGCGGAAGGGCGACCTGACCGGCGCCGAACGCATGCATCGCGAAGCGCTCGCGCTCGCGGTGCGAGTCTACGGACCCCAGCATCCCCGAGTGGCGACGATGTCGAACAATCTGGGACTGACCCTGTTTGCGAGGGGGGAAGTGGCTGCGGCTGAAGCGCCCCTGAGAGATTCCCTGTTCGTGCGACGCAAGATCCTGGGCGACGCTCACCCTGAGACGGCCCAGAGCCTCGCCAACCTCGGACTGGTCGTGCAGACCCTCGGCCGGCACCAGGAAGCGCGCCCCCTCTACGAGGAAGCGCTCGCCATCCGGCGGCGCGCCCTCGGCCCGCGCCACCCGCTGGTGGCGCAGAGCCTGAACAACCTGGGGCTTCTGGCGGCTGCCTCCGGCGACCCCGCCGCCGCCGAGCGATCCTATCGCGAGGCGCTCGCGATCCTCCGGGATAGCCTGGCACCGGATCATCCGGATCTCGCCTTCCCCCTGGTCCTGCTCGGCCGGTTGCTCACCAGTTCTCGCCGCGCCCCGGAAGCGGAGCCGTTGCTCGTCGAGGCCGTCGGGCTTCGGCGGGCGAAGCTGCCGGCGGGTCACAGGGATCTCGTGGACGCCGAACGCGCGCTGGCGGAGTGCCGGGACCGACTCACGGGGTCCGACCGGCGCCCGGGCCGTCCGGCGTTCTGAGGCCGGATTTCACGAGCCCATCGTTTCTGCACACGTCTTCCTGGATCCCGCCGCGTTCCACCCCGGCCAACGGTGGCGTTCCGCCGCGCTGAGCCCAAGCGTTCACGGATGTCGTCCGTGTCACAAAGAGGGCGATCCGACCCGGATCGCCGAGACCCTTGGGGGGTGAGATGGGGACACCACGCTGTACGCGGACCTTCGGAGCGGCGCTGCCCGGCCTCGTGCTTTCGATGCTCACGCTGTCGGCACCGGACGCTCGAGCTCAGAGCGTCGTCCTGAATCCCGGCTACGTCAGTGGGACGATCGCGATCGGCAGTGAGACGATTAGCGGAGCCTACATCTACGCCTACGCGACCGTCGACGGTGTGACGTATCAGGCCTACACGTGGGTCTACGAACCTGATGCCGGGACCTACACCCTCACGGTCAACGTGCCGGCAGGGACGACACCGCAGTACACCGTGGGCGCCACGATCTACACCAACGGCTGGCAGTCCTTCCTGTCCCCGCCGGTACAAGCGGTTGTCGTCGGCGAGAACGCCACATCGACGGTGGACTTCGCGATCGCTCCCGGGTTCGTCGACGCGTCGGTGACCACGACCGGCGGGTCGCTGTCCAACGTCGGCTTCTACGCCTCGGCCGCCACATGGTCCGGGGGCGCGAACGTGGCGGCGTCCAGCGGTTCAGCCAACGCGGTGTTCCCCGTCATCCCTGGGGACGCGACGGTCTACGGCACGGCCTACCTGAACGGCGGCTACAACAACCTCAATGGCCAGTCGATTTCGGTGATCGCAGGTGACACCGAGGTCGTCTTGTGGCACCTCTCGCCCCCGCCGCAGGGGTCAATCGCAGGCAGCATCGCGTTCGATGGCGCCTCCGCCGGTCAGCACCAGATCTACGCCTCCGGTCCGGGGAACGGCTACCAGACGCTCGACGGGGACGGCGCGTTCGCGATGAACGGCCTCAACGTGGGCTCGTACTACATGTATGTCTACTCGTACTTCGACAACGGCCAGACCTACCTGTACCACCCGGATTCGAGCTTCTCGCCCTCACGGTCTCCAACGGTTGACGATGGTGCCATCACGGGCGTGGACATCAACGCCGTGGCGGCATTCCTCAACGGAACGTTCACGCTCACCGGCACCAAGTCGCTGGCGCAGGCAGGCTACGCCCGCATCGGCGCCGTCGGCGAGTATCAGACCGCGGCGCAAGGCGGCTTTGCGTATGGCGCGGTGAACCTCCAGTCAGGCGCGTATCAGCTCGTGCTGACCGAAGGCGGCTGGGTTCCGATCCAGGCGACCATTCAGTTCTACAATCCGGATGCCACGACGTCGAGCGCCTCGCTGAACATCTATGACACGTCCATCTCCACGGTCGGCCTGCTGGGTGGAGCGACGGCGACGAAGAACCTCACCTACGGCACCGGCACCGTCACGATCAACTTCAGCGTGGCGGGGGGCGGCACGTTCAGCTTGCCTCGCCTCGACGCCTACTGCACCACCACGGAGAACGGGCAGCAGGTACGGACGTTCGCGCCGTACGCCTACGGCAACCAGTCGAATGTGGGGACGGGCAGCGTCACCATGGTGGGCCTGGGCGGGTCGTGCACCATCAATGCCTGGGCGCGCGTGGGCGGCTCGGAGACGACCTTTGGCTCGCTCGTCGTCCAGGTGACGCCCGGGGCCTCGCAGGACATCGACATCGGCGCACCGTCCCTTCCGGTCAGTTCACCGCAACCCGACACCATCCACACCGGAGACACGATCACCATCACGGGTACGGCCAGCGACGAGGACGGTGTGGCGAGCGTGACCGTCAACGGCGTCGACGCCGCGCTGACGCCCACCGATTCGAACCAGGCGCCGCCCTACACCGAGGTCAACTTCAGCGCCGAGGTACCCCTCGAACCCGGCCCGAACGAAATCGTGACGGTTGCCACCGACACCGGTGGGAAGACGGCCACGGACACGCGCACCGTGTACCGCGACAATGGTCCGCCAAGCCTCTCGTGGACTCCGGCTGACGGGTCCGTGACGAACCTGGTGGAGGTCCTCGTCGAAGGCAGCGCGGACGATGACGCCGGAATCGCCGGGGTGACGGTCAACGGGGTCGCGGTGGCGCTGACGCCGACCAGCGGCAACGAGGTCACCTTCAGCGTACTGGTGCCGCTCGCCGACGGCGTCAACGCGATCGAGGTCGTCGCTACGGACATCAGCACGGTCGTGACGTCGCAGACGCACTTCATCACCGTGGACGCCGACATCGACGATGACGGAGTGCTGGACGTTGGCGACAACTGCGCCGGGGTGGTCAATCCCGGTCAGGAGGACTTCGACGGCGATGGTATCGGCGACGCGTGTGACGTCGACGACGACAACGATACCGTGTCGGACGACGACGAGCGGCGCCAAGGGTCGAACCCGCTCGACGCGAACTCGACGCCTGAGGTCTGCGACGGGCTCGACAACGACGGCGATGGCACCATCGATGAAGGGTTCCCCGACGCGGATGGCGACGGCCGGGCGGCCTGTGTGGACGACAATGACGAGCCCCAGGGGCCGGAGGTCGTGGTGTCCCACCTGCTGGCCCCCTACGAGGCACCGCCCGCCGCGTTCAAGATCGGCCGCACGATCCCGCTGAAGTGGCAGTTCCTGAACGGCCAGGGCGCCGCCGTCGAGTCGGCGAACGCGAACCCGAGGCTGAGCTTCTGGGGGCCCGTCGCCTGCGGGTCGCCGTCGGACGAAGTGTTCGTCGCAGACGATGCGGGCCAGAGCGGATATCACTACGACCCGGCCACGATGACGTGGGGGTACAGCTGGCAGACGAAGGGCATTCAGCCCGGCTGCTACTACATGCAGATCTCGAGCGACATCTCGGATCCGAGCGGGCTCTTCCCGATTCAGCTGAAGAAGTAGCTCACTGCACCGGTACGACCGTGGCCGATGCCACGATGGGGTTGGCGATCGCCGGCGCTTCGTTCGCCGCCTGCCGGATGCGCATGAGGCCCGGGAGCGCGATGGCGGCGGGGATACGGCGACGGCAATGAAGACGCTCGAGGCCACCACGACGATGAGGATCACGGCGAGACCTGACCCCGAAGTGGCCGTGGCGACGTGAGTCCATTCTTCCGCCGTCATCTCCGACGCGGGACGGCCGGAGAAAAGCAGCTTGATTCCCGGCCTGAAGAGGCAGACCAGGATGAGGATCGAGATGATGGTCCCGGCGGGAATCCCGATCAGCCCGATCCAGGCGAAGACGAGCTGCACGGTGCGGCCGTACGGCTGGAGCCGCCACAAGCCGATGACGCTGAGCATCTGCAGCGCGGCGAGCGCGCCGAACACCCACGACGACGGCCGAACGCCCGACAGCGGTTTCCTCGAAACCCATACCCAGGTCCGAGGACGTCACGGCCAACGCGAGCAGCGCCCAGCACGCCGCCGCGAGGAACTGCAGAACGGCCAGGACCGAGATGAGCGCCGGCCGCTTCAGCGCGCGCGGGGCCACCGGCCGCGGACGGTGCGGCCACGGGCGTGACGGACGGGCTACAGCCGTTGCAGAAGCGATCGCCGGCAAAGAGCTGGCGGCCGCAGCCGGGACAGCACATCGGGACCTCCTCCTGGCGACACCGCGCCCGGGTTCGTCGTCGCCGGCCCGGGGCCCCGGATTCGGCGCGCCGGTAGCCTAGTGTGATTCCTGAGGCGTGCAGGTGCCGACTCGTCCGGGGCGGTCGCGTCGAGTAGGCTGAGCCATGCTCCCGAGTGACCAGCACAACACGCGTCTCGCCGTCGTCCGCGCGCGTCTGGACGAGACTGCGGGGCGGCTGATTGCACGGCTTGAACAGGCCGCCGACCGCCAGCCACCGCCGGGCGGATGGTCGTCCGCGGCCCAGATCGCCGCGCACGTGGCGATGGTCAACGAGAGCCGCGCCTCAGTGATCGATGGCAGCGCGCCTGGCGCGGTGCCAGCCGAGGCCGGCTTTGTGGAGCGCGGAGGAACGAGATCGCGTTCCGGCCCAAAACCACGCCCCCGCGCGTTTCACGCCGTCCGATCACGTGACGCTGGAAGAAGGGCTGCGGTCGCTCGCAATCGTCCGCGCATCCACATACCCCGGCACCGTCGTCTGCCACCCCTGCGCCGACCGGAAGCGGTCCACGGCCTCGACGACGTCCTGCGTGTAGACCATCGCCTGTGACGACTTGACGTCGACGTCCGCGTCGCTCGCCCGGTAGAAACCCAGCGAGTGGAGCAGAATCTTGAGTTGCAGCACGTCTCGTCCCACGAACTGCTCGATGGTCCGGAAGCCCGGCGTCTCGCCGTGGCGACCATCGCCGCCGAGCTTCTGCCCGGCGTGCAACGCCTCGATGAGCCGATCGGCCAGCGTGCGTGCCGAGCCCTCGCTGGCCTGAAAGGTCTCCGCCACCACGCTCACCACGTCTGGACTGACCAGCGAATTGCCTTGAACGGCGAAGGTCGCGCCGGAGCGCTCCGCCACCCAGTCGCCGCGGCTCTCCGCGCCGTACTGGCCCTTGCCAGTCCACTGCGCCGACCGCCCGTCGATGCCGATCACGCCGACCTGCCGCCGCTCGCGGTCCGGATCGGCCGCGACGAGACGGTCCAGCGCCTCCTTCGG
>JBQTIE010000350.1:0-3705 GCA_052389315.1 Acidobacteriota bacterium | reverse complement strand
GCTGGACTCGGAACCGCTGGCGCCGAGCGCAGCGAGGCGGCGCGCTTCCCCGAGCACAGCCTGGGGAGCCATGACCGAGCGAAGCGAGGAAATGGCTCACCAGTCTGGACGATTTCCGCAACTGGCTCATCCGTGAGGCGGCTTGACGCCGTCGGGGCTGAGCGACAGCGTCCAAGGACAGCCTCAGAACAGGAACTTCAGCGCGAGCTGCACCACGCGCGGGTCGCCTGCCGCCGTGATCGTTCCGAACGCCGCCGAGCCAACGACGGTATTGGGAGCCAGGAAGTGCGGCGTGTTCGTGACGTTGAACATCTCGGCGCGCACTTCCAGCGTTCGAGTGCCGGAAAGTGGCACGCGCCGCATAATCGCGAGATCCAGGTTGCGGTACCCCGGACCACGATCCGGGTTGCGAGAGCTCGTCCCGATGGTGAACGCCGGTGCCGGCGAGAAGGCCGCCGTGTTGAACCAGCGATTCACACTGCGCTCTTGAGCGGGCAGGGTGGGTTCACCTACGAGATTCGGGCGCTGCGTGCCGAAGCCGGCGAACGCGTTGCTGTTCGTGGTCTGCGTCACGGCAAGCGGCATGCCCGACTGCAACGTGAGCACGCCGCTGAGGGTCCAGTCGTTCACGAGCGCGCCGACGACCCCGCCGGGAACGGCTGCCCGCTCGCGGCCGAACGGGACGTCCCACACGGCAGACGTGACGAAGACGTGCGGAATATCACCTGTCGAGTAGTCCCGTTCCAGGCGTCGATTGAAGCTGTCTGCGACCGGAAAGTTTGCCACCGGGCCGGTGAGAATGGACGCGTCGAAGACGGACGATGCATCGTCCATGAGCTTCGAACGGGTGTAGCTGACCAGATACGAGAGGCCGCGGGAGAAGCGCTGTTCGAGCTTCGTGTACACACCGTGGTAGATGGTCGTACCGACGTTGTTCCGATAGAGACTGACCGTGGTGTACTGCGGGTACGGCTTCAGCAACTGTGCGCGCGTGATGGTGGGATCGCCCAACGAGGAGGACCGCGGGATGGTGCCGAAGTACGGATTGGGCACACGCTCCAACAGCGCTGACCCTTGTGCGAGCTGCTCCACGGTCAACTGATTCAGATTGCCGTCCGGGAGCCCAACGCGCGTGATCTTCGACCCAACGTACGCGACCTCGATAGCGATGTTCGACGAGAGCTCTCGCTGCAGGGACGTGTTCCACTGCTGCACGTATCCGGAGCCGAGCTCGCGGTCGACCGAGAACACCCCCTGTCCGATGCCCGCGTCCGGCGTGAGTGGAATCGGCTGAACGCTGGGGCCTTGCGCCAATGTGAACGCAGGCGTGATGTTGTCCAGCGTCCGTTGCGACACCGTCTGCAGGAACGGGAAGACGGGCGTCGTGAACGGCGTCGTGATGCCAGCCATCTCGATCCACACGAGCCCGTATGCGGCGCGCGCGATGGTCTTGTCGGTGACGCGCCCCACGATTCCAAGCCGAGGACCGAAGTTCAACTTGTGCAGTTGACGCGCCGCCCGTCGGTATCCGTCGCGTCCGAGGTACTCGAGCTCCTGCGTGTCCAGGTTGAACACGGCCGCCTGGTTGTTCTCTTCTGTCGACGGGAAGTTGAGCGTGTAGCGAACGCCCGCATTGATCGTCAGCCGGTCGGTCAGCCGCCAGTCGTCCTGGACGAAGTACTCCTGGAAGTGCGCGCGGTTGCGGATCTCCTCCTGCTGCAGATCGATCGAGAACTGCTGCACCTGCCCGAGGAGAAAGCTTGCGAGCGGCGTTCCCGTATTCGCCGTTCCCGGCAAGTCGCTGAACAGATTGCTGAAGGTGAAGGCGCCTGTCGGCGAGGGCGGCTGCAGCACATTGAGACGCTGCCAGCGCAGGTCCGCGCCCGCCTTGATGGTGTGTCGCCTCTTCAGTCACGTCAGGGTGTCGGCGATCTCGACGACGCCGGTACTGAAGTTCGTGGCGGTGTTCGGGGGCGATCCCAGCTGCTGGTAGCCGCCGATGAGAAACGTCGGCAGCGTGTTCGGAAACTTCGCCGTCGCAGGGATGCCCGGCAAACCAAGCGCGGCGGACGCGGAGGTGGCGAGTTGCGCCGCTGTGCGCTCGACGGAGCGCCGAGTATCACCGACCCTCAGCTCGTTCAGGACGGTGCTTGAGACGACGCGCTGATAGCTGGACGCGAACGACCACGCGGTGGTCCGTTGCGGGCCGAACGTGCCGGACGTGAGGCCGCTGCCGTCCGGCAAAGGTATCACCGGAGTGAATGCCTCCTGGAACCGCGTGAGTCGACCAAACACCTGGTCCTGTCCCGTGACCCGATGATCGAGACGGATGCTGAACTGGTCCTGATCGACCCGTTCGTTCCCGGTCCGCCGGTAGTTGTTGGCCGTCCCTGGCTCGGTAGGGAGCGGATATCGTGCCAGGAGCGCGCGAGCGACTGGGTCGATCCGATCTGACGGAATCACGTTGCCGGCAAATGGGCTCCGCGTCACCCCGCCACCGGCGAGAGGGACGGTCGTGGCCGGATCATAGATGACCGGCACGCGCCCGCCGATCGCCTCGGTGAAGATCCCCTGCCGTTGCAGCACGGTCGGGACGGTCGAGATGACCGTCCGTCCGATTGTCTGGCGTTGTCCCTGGTAATCGACGAAGAAGAACGCCCGATCGCGCTTGAGAGGCCCGCCCAGCACGCCACCGAACTGATTCCGTCGGAACCGGGGTTTCACTGCATTCGCTCGCGCGAAGTAGTTGCGTGCGTTGAGCGCCTCATGCCTGAAGAACTCGAAGACGGTCCCGCTGACCGTGTTGCTACCGGACCTCGTCGTCAGGTTGACGACACCGCCGTTGAAGCGTCCGAACTCCGCCGGCGGGCTGTTGCTCTCGATCTTGAACTCCTGGATCGCGTCGACGTTGGGGAAGAACGCGACTTGACCCGGCTCGGGCTGCAGGACGGAAATGCCGTCGAAGAGATACTCGTTCGTGCGAGGTCGCCCGCCGTTAATACGCGGGAGCGGTGCGGCTGGAGGCGGCGGCACCGCCACGCCCGGCGCCAGCGCGGCGAGGGCGATGAAGCTCCGGCCATTCAGAGGGAGGTCACCGATCTTTCGATTGTCGATGACGTGACCGAGGCCCGACGTTCCACTGCGGAGCATCGGCGCGTCCGCGCGCACTGTCACGGCTTCCGTGACGCCTCCCAGCTCCAACTGCAGATCCACTTGGACGCTTTCACCAGTAGTCACACGCACGCCTTCGCGGACGAGCGTCTTGAATCCGTTCAGCGCGGCGCGGATGCCGTACGTACCCGGCGGCAGGGCGGGAATCGAGTAGCGTCCGTCCTCGCCGGTCACGACGGTTCGGGTCAGCGCCGTACGCAGTTCGGTCGCCGTGATGACCGCGCCTGGAACAGAATCTCCAGACGGGTCGGTGAGCTCTCCCGAGAGTGTGCCAGCGCCAATCTGTGCGTGGGCGGACGCAGCCGCTCCCCACAACACCACAACGAAGACACACCACAGGCGCCCACTATCCATTCACCCTCCGGCCCAAGAAATGTACTCCGCATTGAACGGACGATCAACTCGGCTCATATCGGCTCATTCTGGTCTACACTGCACGCGGCGGTCACAGATCCTGGTGGAGGTGAGATGGCGCCATTGACGATCAGAGCGGCGGCCGAGCGACTCGGTGTTGGGTACTCCACATTCAAGAGG
>JBQTIE010000349.1:0-5804 GCA_052389315.1 Acidobacteriota bacterium | reverse complement strand
GCATAGAACTGACTCTGCGGCACCGGCGCGGGAACGACGCTGGTCGCGGGTGACAGCCTGCGCCAGGTCTTCACGGCACGCTGCATGTGGTAGGGCGAACTGACGAGCAGCGCGGTTCGCCAACCCTCGTGCGCCATGATGGCGCCGACGCGCTCGGCCATCTCACGGGTATTCGAAGCGTCCTGCTCGAGCACGATCGCCGCTTCTGGCACTCCGCTGGCCATCGCGAGGGCTTTCATGACCTCGGCTTCTCGGAACGCGAACACGTAGCCGGATGAAAAGATCATCCGCGGAGCCATGCCGGCCTTGTACAGATCCACGGCATGCTTGACACGCTCTTGATGCCCGCCGCCGGCTTCTCCCGACTCGCCAACGCCCGCGGCGAATACGGCCACGACGTCCGCTCGCTGGGGCGGCGCGTCCAGGCGCAGGGGTTCCGCGAACCACCAGACCAGCGGAGTCTGGAACAGCAGCGCGTACACCACCACGGCAGCCGCGGCGGCCTCGAAGCCACGCCGCCTGGCCCGTGAGTACAGGCGCTTGAGGCGCTGCTCCCATCCGCGGCCGTCGTGTTCGCGTCGCCGAATGGCTGCCTCGACCAGCGCCGACATTTCCTCGAGCCGATGATGCCAGCTGTTCTGCTCGGCCACAGCCCGGCGGCGCTCGGCGAGGTCGGCGTCGGGGGCGGCCATGGCCGCCTTCACGCAGGCGGCAAACTCGGCGGCATCGCGCGCCACCGCCAGCACGTCGCCGTGGCGCTCGTTGAAGCGCCGGATCTCCGGCAGATCCGTGGCGACGACTGGCACGCCCATCGCCAGGTACTCGTTGAGCTTGACGGGATAGACGCTGTCGGTGAACTCGCTGCGGAGGTAGGGCACCAGCGCCACGTCGAACCCCTTGATGTAGGCGGGCACCTGATCATGGGCTCGCGGTCCAAGCAGGCGCACGTTCGGCGCGTTCGTCAGCCGCTCGACGTTGACCTGAGCAGGGCCGACGAACGCAAATGTCGCCTCGGGTAGCTTGGCGGCCACCTGGGCCATCAGATCCTGGTCAAGCCACACGTGCAGGGCTCCGACGTACCCGGCCACCGGCCTGGGCAGCGCCGCCAGATCAGGGGGGTGGTTGTCGGTCGCCTGTCGTACGGCGTCGAACATGTCGTAGTCCACACCGGCGGGAAACGCATGCACGTGGCGGGATACCCGGCTTGCCTTTTCCCTCAAGCGTTCGGAGGTGACGAAGACCAGGTCTGCGCGACGCAGCATCGCGTCCTCGCTCTTGGCAACACGGCGGGCGCCTGGCGAGGTCGCCGCAAAGTCGTCGGCGCAGTAGTACACCACCGCGGCCGAGTCGAGCGCGGCCACCAGATCCAACGCCGTCGGCGTGGGCAGGAACGTCCACGCAATCGGCCTTCTGAAATCCGTCGCGGTGAGCCAACGCGTCAGGCCGCGGAACATCACCGTGCGGTTGAACCACCGGGCCACAATCGAGTACGGGAACGGGAGGAACAGGGGGGAGTACACGAAGAGCCCGGGGGTCACCTCACGAAACCCCTTGGTGCTCCGCCACCAGTTCGAGACCCGTTGGCGCATCCTCGACAGGTCGCGAACACCGGGAGCACGGACGCCGGTGTTCTCCACGAACAGCACGCGATTGCCCGCCGCAACCAGCGACGACGCGATCTGGTGGTGAATCTGCCAGTGGGCGTCCCAGTCTATCGACGAGATGCAAACGATGTCCCGGCCGTGCAGCATGATCAGAAAGACACGGGCACCGCTTGGCTCGAGTGAACGGCGGGTGCAGCGTCGATGTAGGCGCGAAACCACAGCTCCAGCATCAGAAGCACCCAGAGGTGATGCGCATAGTCGCCGCGCCCCTGCTGGTGATCGTCGAAGAGCTGCTTGACGGAGGCCGGCGCGAACAGCCCGCGCTCGGCAAAGCGCGACGACAGGAGGTGGTCGGCCAGCATGTCGCGCAGATCGCCGCGGAACCAGGCGCCGATCGGCACGGCAAACCCCTGCTTCGGCCGGTGGAGGTTCTCCGCTGGCACCAGATCCGCCACCGCCTTCTTCAACAGGTACTTCGAGGTCCACCGGCGTACCTTCCACGCGCTGGGCAGGCGGGCGACGAACTCAGCCAACTGATGGTCCAGGAACGGCGAGCGACCTTCGAGCGAGTTGGCCATGGTGGCGATGTCCATTTTGACCAGCAGGTCCGTCGGCAGGTACCAGGCCACGTCCGCCGCCAGCATCGCGTCGACGCCGTCGAGCCCGCTGAAGGCCGTGAAGAGGCGCTGGAGGCGATCCTCGCCCGTGGCGCGCGAACGCCCGCCGTAGAGCTCCTGTCGGAGATCGGGCGTGAAGACCGACAGCCACGCCCGATACCTCTCGGCCCTCGACCGGCTGGCGCCCAACAGAAACCGCGAGAAGCGGCTCACGGTCGATCGCCGATCCGCGGACGAAGGCGTGATCGCGCGGGCCGCCGATTCGGCAGCGCGCCGCAGCGATGCCGGCACCCGCTGCCACCGTTCGGCCAGCCGTCCTGCCAGGTGCCAGCGGTACCCCGCAAACGCTTCATCGCCACCGTCGCCGTTGAGCGCGACGGTGACGTGCTGCCGCGTCAGCCTGGCGAGATAGTAGCTCGGAATGGCCGACGAGTCGGCATACGGCTCGCCGTAGTGCCGAATCAACGTCGGGAGCACCTCGATCGCGCGCGGCTGGACCTCGAACTCGTGGTGCTCACATCCATAGCGTTCCGCCACCCGCCGCGCATGCGGCAGCTCGTTGTAGCGGGATTCGTCGAAGCCGATCGAGAACGTCTTGACCGGACCGCTCGAGTGCTGGGCCATCAGCGCCACGACGGCGCTCGAATCCACGCCCCCGCTCAGGAAGGCGCCGAGCGGCACCTCGCTGATCAGCCGCTTGCGGACGGCGTCGGTCAGCAGCCGGCGCAGCTCGGTGATGGCCTCGTCCTCGTCGATGTCCAGCTTTGGCGTGTACGACAGCGACCAGTAGCGCGTCACGCGCGTGCCGCCGTCATCGCGGACGAGCACGTGGGCGGGGGGCAGCTTGCGAATCTCCCGGTAGATGGTCAGTGGAGCGGGCACGGACATGAACGCCAGATACTCGTCCAGCGCGTCGTGATCGATGTCACGGGCAATCGCCGGATCGGTCACGAGCGCCTGGAACTCGGAGCCAAACCACAACCGCCCGCCGCGCTCGGCATAGAGCAGCGGCTTTTTGCCGAACCGATCGCGTGCCAGCAGGAGCCGCTTGCGCCGGTCGTCCCATAGCGCGAGGGCGAACATACCGTCGAGCTCGCGGACGAAGGCTTCGCCCAGCTCCTCGTACAGGTGGACCACGACCTCGGTGTCGGATTTGGTCACCAGCCGGTGACCGTTCGCGTCGAGGCGGGAGCGGAGAGCTTGATAGTTGTACAGTTCGCCGTTGAAGACCACCCAGACGCTGCCGTCTTCGTTCGAGATCGGCTGGTGACCACCAGCCACGTCGATGATGCTGAGCCGGCGATTGCCGAGCACCGCGACCGGCGCGCGGTCCTCCCCCTTCGCTCTGGGCAGCGAGACCACGCCCTCGTCGTCCGGCCCTCGATGCCGGATGGCGTTGCACATCGCCCGAACGAGCGACTCGGGAACGTGGCGCCCGTCGAAATCAACGATTCCGGCTATGCCGCACATGGTCAGGAGTGTGGGTGAAATCTGGTGACCGCAACAGGTGTTCCGCCAGCGAGGCGGATCTCAACGCGGGCTGTCCAGCAATTCACGATAGACCTCGAGCATCTGTCGCGCTGTGGCGTCGGCCGCAAACCGGCGGGCGACCAGCGCTCGCGCCCGACGTCCGAGCGCTTCGCGGCGATCGGGGTCGGTGATGAGCTGCGCCAGCGCGTCGGCGAGCGCCCGCGAATCATTCGGCGGTACCAGGATGCCCGTGCCGTCTTCGACGATCGAGTCTGTAATCCCCTCGAGGCGGGTCACCACCGGTGGGACGCCAGACGCCATGGCTTCGAGCACGGCGTTCGGCATGCCCTCGCGCAGCGTCGGCAGCGCGAACACATCCGCGGCACGGTAATACTCCTCGATGGCGCTCGTGTGCTCGACGAAGACCAGGCTCGAGCTGAGGCCACGCCGCGCCGCGTCGGCCCTCATCGACGACGCCATGCGGGGGTCGATCTCGTAGTAGGTCGAGCTGGTGGCACCAACCAGTACCAGCGTGGACTGCAGCCCGGACTCGGCCAGCGACGCCCACGCGTCGTAGAGCAGGTCCGGTCGTTTTTCGTGGGAGAAAAACCCGACGAAGAGCACGAGCGGCCGGTGTTTCTCGAGCCCCAGGCGAGCCCGCGCCTGACGGCGCTCATCCGGAGACGCGGGGTGAAACCGATCGAGGTCCACGCCGTTCGGGACCAGGCGAAACTTGCCGGGCGGGAGCCCTGCTTCCTGATGGGCCCGCTCGTGACGAGGCGACACGCCGACGAACACGTCGGCGCTCTTGTAGCAGACAAATCTGAGCCCGCCCCTCGTCTTCATCGCGACGCCATCGTCATGGCCGACCGAGGTGAGTTTGATGAGCACCCGCTTGCGGCAGACCCGAGCCAGGGCCATCACCAGCAGTGTCTTCTGCGAAAAGCCGTGGAGGTGGACGAGATCGAAGCGCCTGCGCAGGGCGAGAAACGCCCGCGTGAGCTGTACCATCGCACCGGCCTTGGAGACGTGGCTGGTGGGATCAACCCTCACGCGTGAGACGTGCACGCCGTCCACGGTGTCGCGCGAGGGCAGCGTGCGGCTCGTCGTGGTCGTCAACACGACGAAGTCCGTGTCGGCAGCCAGGCGTTGCGCGAGCTGACGACATTGCAGGCTGGCGCCGCTGGTCTCCGGATGGTAGGCGCCGGTGACCATGAGCACGCGCGGCCGAACGGCACGCGGCTCACCGTCCCGAAGGTCGGGGGCCTGCAACGTGGAGTTCGGGATCAGAGTCTTCGGCATGCGTCAGGGAAGGCGCTGGCCCCGCCGGCGCGTATCCCAGCGCGCGGCCGTTCCACTCGGACTCGGTGCCGATTTGAACGTGCTCGAAACCGCCGTCCTGATACCAGGCTGCGATCTCATGGGGCTTGTAGTAGTTCACGAGCGGCACCGACAGCCCGTCGAACCAGTCGGTGTGCAGGGCACGGAACGGGTAGCGGGCGTAGGCAGAAAAGGGGACGAGGCGTCCGAGACCATCCCCACCAACCGCGGAGAGCAGCCGCCGCGGCAGGATGAAGGCCGCGAACTGGCCAACGGCCAGCGCGAGGCAGACGAGGTTCAGGAGTTTGAGCGGCAGGCGCGCCGCCACCCAGCGCATCACGGTGAACACCCTGATCTGGCGGCCGCGGCCGCGCAGGTAGACCCAGACGAACATCGGCGCCCCAGGTTTCAGCAGCTTCGCGAGCGAGAGAAACCCCTTTCGAGGGTCCGGCAGGTGGTGGAGCACGCCGATGCTGTAGACGAAATCGAGCGCCTGTGGCCGGACCGGCGGACGAAAGATGTCACCCTGCACCAGGTGCACGTTGGGCAAATGGCCGGTGTTCTCCCGGGCCGCTTCGATGGCCTCGCTGAGGTCCAGGCCGATCATCTCGGCGCCAAAACTCGCCGCGTAGAAGAGCGACCGGCCGAACCCGCATCCGCCATCGAGGCCAATGCGCCCCCGGAAGAAGTCGCGATCGATCGGGGCGATGGATTCCAGGAACAGGTCCTCCCACTGCGGAAACATCTGCTTGAACTTGCGCCATTGATAGCTGTAGCTGCGAATCGTGCGGCG
>JBQTIE010000348.1:0-3395 GCA_052389315.1 Acidobacteriota bacterium | reverse complement strand
ACGACCCGCACGTTCAGCGAGCGGGCCGCTTGTGGAGCGGGCAGGAGGTTGCGCAGCAGCCAGTGCATCCCCTCCTTCTGAACGCCGGTCATCGCCAGGTCGAGCGCACCGTCCTGGTCGTAGTCGGCCCACTGCGCGCCGTGGTCGCCGAGCGGTGACCCGACCTCGGCGGGCGTGACATCCTCGTACGCCGAGCCGGTGTGCCTGAACAGGTAGTCCGGATAGTTCTTCCCGCCGGTGACGGTGCCATTGACGTAGAGATCGACGCGGCCGTCGTTGTCGAAATCGCCGAAGGCGCACGTGTCGTAGCGCGCGTCGATCGCCACACCCCAGGCCTCTGAAACATCCTCGAAACGCCCCTGACCGCGATTGAGGAACAGGCCGTTTCTTCCGTAGTTGGCGAAGAAGAGGTCGATCCGGCCGTCGTTGTTCACGTCGGCCGCACACGGGCGCACGGTGCCGTTCGCCTTGTCGCCTGGCGTCCTGCCGCCCCAGACGACACCGGCCACATCGGCCACGTCACGAAACTTGCCGGCATCCTGGCTGTACAGTCCATTGCCATCACCGTCCATGTTTCCGACGATGAGGTCGAGATCGCCATCCTGGTCGTGATCGAACCATACGGCACCGACGGTCCGGCGAGGATCCGCGAGGCCCACCGCGGCGGCCACGTCGACGAATCGGCCGCCGTCGTTTCTGAACAGCGCGTTGGCCCGATCACGAAACGCCACGAAGAGGTCGAGGTCGCGATCGCCGTCGAAGTCTACCCAGACCGGCTGCCGCACGGCGCCGGTGGCGACGTCGAGGCCAGCCGCGGCCGTGTCGTCCGTGAACACGCCCTTGGTATTCCGATACAACCGAAGCACGGAACCAGCGCCCGGGATGAAACCCACGAGGAGATCGGGGTCACCATCGGCGTCGGCATCCCCCCAGGCGGCCGCGCGAGTCGGCCGGGCGTCGGCGAGGCCGGCACTGATGGCCACATCGGTGAACGTGCCACGCTCGTTCCGGTAGAGCCGGTTCGGAGTGCCGTCGAACCCGACGAAGAGATCGAGGTCGCCGTCGCCGTCCACGTCAGCCCAGGCGTTGACGAACGTCCCGCCGGCTCCGAACAGATCCTTCTGCACGTGCTCGAAGCGCGTCGCGGGTGCTTGACCCCCGAGAGCGCTGCCCGCTAGGAGCCCCACGCCAATCCACATCGGGAGGTGCCGGGGTGCGGTCGTGGCGGGCATGGGCATATCGAGACACAGCATCGTAGAATTCCCCTCGTGACGCGACATCTTTTCCTCTGGATCAGCCTCCTGACTCTCGCGGCCTCGCCTGCGGCGCAGGGCCCGGCCTTCCGCATCGAGGAAGCCACCATCGGGGACATCCACGCCGCGTTCAGGGAGGGCCGGCTCACCTGCCGAGCGCTGGTGATGCAATACCTGGCGCGCATCCAGGCCTACGACAAGAACGGTCCCGCCCTGAACGCCATCGTCCTGACCAACCCTCGCGCGCTCGAGGAAGCAGACGACCTCGATCGCCGCGCCGCCGCCGGTGGAACGGCCGGTCCGCTGCACTGTGTGCCGATCATCGTCAAGGACAACTTCGAAACCGTCGGGCTGCAAAGTGCCAACGGCTCGTTGGCGCTTGCCGGGTTCACATCCTCGAAAGACGCGTTCCAGGTTCGCCGTGTCAAGGAGGCGGGAGCCCTCGTCTTGGCGAAATCCAACATGGCCGAGTGGGCGTTCACCCCGTACGAAACGGTCAGTTCCATCTTGCCTGGCTACACCAAGAATCCTTACGCGCTCGATCGCGTGACCGCCGGGTCGAGCGGCGGCACGGCTGCCGCCGTGGCCGCCAGCTTCGGAGCCGTTGGTCTCGGGTCGGACACGGGCAACTCGATCCGAGGGCCCTCGTCTCACCAGGCCCTGGTCGGCATCCGCTCGACAATGGGCTTGACGAGCCGGGCGGGCGTGATGCCTCTCAACCTGCTCGCCGACATCGCCGGCCCGATGGCCCGTACGGTGGCGGACGCCGTGGCCGTCTTCCAGGTCGTGGTCGGCGAGGATCCTGATGACCCTGCGACGGCGTCTTCTCGAGGGCGCCCGCGCGAGGACTACGCGGCCGCGCTGCAGCGCGATGGTCTGCGTGGCGCCCGGATCGGGATTCTCCGCCAGGCCTACGAGCGCGACAGCACAGACCCGGAGATCGTGGAGGTGTTCATGCGCGGCGTCGAAGACCTTCGGCGAGCGGGCGCGACAATTGTCGATCCCGCGCGAATCGAGGCGCTCGACTCCATCCGCCGCACGACAGGCCTCGGCGCCTGCATGGGCTTCAAGTACGACATCAACCGGTATCTTGCCTCGCACGGCGACAGGGCGCCGGTGAAGTCACTCGCCGAGATCATCAAGTCTGGGCGCTTCCATCCAACGGTGCAGCGACGACTCGAGCAGGCCGAACAAGGCACGGCCAATGGCCCCGACACGCCGGCGTGCCAGGCCGAGATGGCGTACCGCGAGCAGGTGCGGGCGGCGGTTCTCGAGACCATGGACGGACTGACCCTCGATGCGTACGTCTATCCGACATGGAGCAACGCGCCGCGGCTGATCGGGGATCTCAATACGCCGCACGGAGACAACAGCCAGTTCTTCTCGCCGACCACGGGGTTTCCGTCCGTGCAGGTCCCGATGGGGTACACGCGGGGCGTGCTCCCGGCGGGGATGACCTTCTTTGGCCGCGCGTGGTCAGAGGCGGCGCTGATTCGGCTGGCGTATGCCTACGAGCAGGCGACGCGGCACCGGCGGCCGCCGGTGTCCACGCCGCCCCTGAGGTGAAGAAAGGGCCTGGACCCCCGACGACATGAGCGGTGGCGGCCGAATGTGCCGCGGCGAACACGATGGTTGCGGCGGGACCGTCCGCGGGCCGAACGAGCGCAACAACGAGCGAAGCGTGGCATGTACCATCCACGACAGAGCGGGCCGGCGAAGTGCCGGCCCGTCAACCAATCTTCAATTCCGACCGACGCGTGACTATCCGCGCGCGGTGGTCGTCGGCGCGGCCATGATCTTCTTGAAGGCCGCCATGAACCGGCCCATTTCCTCCTCGGTGCCCACCGAGACGCGCAGATGCTGGGTCATCGGCGGGAACGGGCGGCCGACGGCTACGCCCTCTTCGCGGAACGCCTGGATGACCGGCTGGACCTCGCGACGCAGGCCCACCATGAAGAAATTGGTCTGGGAGGGAATGACCTCGTGGCCCAGCGCGCGCAGGTCCTTCGAGATCTTCTCGCGCAGCTCGATGGTCTTCCTCTTCACCTGCTCCATGGCCGGCTTGTTCTTGAGCGTGGCCGTCGCCCCGTAGCGCGCGAGCACGTTGACGCTGCCGGTCGAGAACGGTCGCATCTTCGCGAG
>JBQTIE010000347.1:0-13005 GCA_052389315.1 Acidobacteriota bacterium | reverse complement strand
TCGATGTGGCGTCGCGGAACAAGGAGCACTTCCTGTTCAACATCTACAAGATGGGCAAGGACGCGATCGCCATGGGGTCGAAGGACTCGTGGACGATGTATCCGAGGCGGCTTCAGGCGGTGAAAGACGACATCGCGAAGAGCCGGGCGGCCGGTGGGCGACCCGCGGGGGCTGGTGGCGTCGGTGCGGGTTCCGGGGGCGGTGGCAGTGGTGCCGCCGTGCCGATCGATCAGTATCAGAAGCTGGTGCAGCGGCCTGAGTGGCGCGACGCACGCGCGTACATCCTCCCGTCGGACCAGCCAGACTTCCTGACCGCCACCAAGTTCGTGAACGCCCTCATCAAGACCGGAATCCAGATTCATCGGTCGACGGCGCCCTTCTCGGCGGCGGGCAAGCAGTATCCGCCGGGCTCGTACGTCGTGAAGGCGGCGCAGGCGTTCCGCCCGCATGTCCTCGACATGTTCGAGCCGCAGGATCATCCCGACGACTTCCAGTACCCCGGCGGACCGCCGATTGCCCCCTACGACAGCGCCGGGTGGACGCTTGCGTATCAGATGGGCGTGCAGTTCGATCGCCTCCTCGAGCACGTGGATGGACCCTTCGAGAAGCTCCCGATGACGGTGATCCGCCCCGCCCCGGGGCGCGTCGTCGAGGCGCCCAACGCCGCGGGCTACGTCGTGAGCCACGGCATCAACGACGCCTTCATCGCCGTCAACCGGTTGTTGAAGGCGGGCGAGGACGTGTTCTTCGTGCGCGACCGTGCCTGGCACAGTCAGGACGGCAGGGGCGTGATGTACATCGCGTCGCGGCCTTCGACGCTGGGGCTGCTGAAGGCCGCCGCGGGCGACCTCGGGCTGACCTTCACGGCCGTGACCGAGCGGCCGTCTGGCGCAGCCTATCGCCTCAATCCGGTCCGCATCGGGTTGTGGGATCAATACGGGGGCTCGATGCCCTCGGGGTGGGTGCGGTTCATGCTCGAGCAGTTCGAGTTTGCCTTCGAGGTCGTGTATCCGCCGGCGCTCGACGCCGGCAACCTCAAGGCGAACTACGACGTGCTGCTGTTTCCCGACGGCGGGATACCCGGCGAGAGCGGCGGCGGGTCCGGGGGGCGTGGCGGTGGAACGCCCGGTGCGGCCGACGTGCCGGCGCAGTATCGGAGCCAGCTCGGGCGCGTGACCGTCAAGCAGACCGTGCCGCAGCTCAAGCAGTTCCTCGAGGCCGGCGGTGCGATCGTCGCCTTCGGCGGGTCCGCGGTCCTGGCCCATCATCTCGGCTTGCCCGTGAGCGACCAACTCGTCGAGCTCGGCACCGAGGGCGCGGCGCGTCCGTTGCCGCGGGAGAAGTACTACATCCCGGGGTCCATCCTTCGCGTGGCCGTGGACAACACCAATCCCGTGGCCTATGGGATGCCGCGGCACGTCGATGTCATGTTCGACAACAGCCCCGTGCTCTCGCTGGCGCCAGACGCCTCGCTTCGCGGCGTGACACCGATCGCGTGGTTCGATGCGAAAGCACCGCTGCGCTCGGGGTGGGCGTGGGGCCAACACTACCTCGAGGGCGGCGTGGCCGGGATCGCGGCGACGGTGGGGAAGGGCAAGCTGTTCGTCTTCGGATCGGAAATCACGTTCCGATCCCAGCCCCACGGCACATTCAAACTGCTGTTCAACGGGATTTACTACGGGACGGCAACGCCGGTCGCGGCAATCGACCGTCGGACGACCCAGTAGGGCAGGACGGGGTTTTCATTCTTCCAGGGGGAGAGAGTATGAACTACTACGGAGGCAAGCACCTGGCCGAGGCTTTCCGCACGGTGCGCAAGAACACGCTGCAGATTGCAGAGGACATCCCGGAGGACAAGTACGCCTATCGCGCCGCACCAGGGGTTCGGACGGTGGCTGAAGAGCTGGCGCACGTCGCGTGCGCCTCGACGTGGCCACAGCGGCTTCACGGCGTGGACAAGAAGACCTTCGTGAGCTTCGAGGATTTCGGCGCGTACGTGGCCAAAGTCGGCGAGATGGAGAAAGGCCTGACGAGCAAGGCGGCGATTGTCGAGGCGCTCCGCAAGCACGGCGAGGAGTTTGCGCGGTTTCTCGAGGCGCTCACAGCCGAGCAACTGGCCGAGCAGGTCAGCTTCCCGCCCCCGGTGCAGCCGTCGAGCCGCACGCGCTTCGAGATGCTGCTGAGCGTCAAGGAGCACGAGATGCACCATCGCGCCAAGCTGATGCTCACCGAGCGGCTGATCGGGATCGTCCCTCATCTGACGCGTGAGCGCGAGGCGAGAATGGCGGCAGCACAAGGGGGCGGGGCGGCAGCGCCTGCGGCAAGCTCGGGCTCACGCGGCTAGAAAACTTGACTCTGCAGATTCCCAACCACTTGAGTCAAGTTTTCTCGCCCGGCCGGAGGCCGGGCCGGCCAACACTGCCTCTAGCGAGGCGGAGCCACTCGGGCACATGCTCGACGGTGTGAGGCGGAGCCTCGCTAGACGCCTTTGATGGCGGGAGTAGCGGGCGCTGAGTCAGGCTCTCAGCGACCCTCTCTGCCGCCTCACCATGGCGGAGGGGGCGAAGGTGCACTGGTGATCGCAGATTCGTCGAGGTGGTGGCGCCAGGGATCGTGCAAGAGCTGCCAGCGTGGCGGAGATGTGCCAGCTAGGGCCCTCGAGTTCCCTGGGAAAACGGCTCGTCGGCCATCGACGCTGGTGTGGCACCCGGCTCGCACCGCACGGTGGCGCGGAGGCGCGCATGCCGGAGACCCGACCCGAGGAAATGAGTGTCTGGATGGGGAGGTTGGACCACCGCCTCGAGGCGCTGACCGACCTGCTCGACCGCGTAGTCGTCGAGATTGACGCGCTCAGCTCGACCTGCCACGGGATGGACGCGACGTTGGGGGACGTCCGGCAGGACGTCCAGCGGGGGTTCGCGGACGTGCGAAACAGCCTTCGGCACATGTCGATGAGGATGAGCGAGGGAGAACGTCTGCGCGGCCGGTGACCGCGCGGCAAGGGCACGAGACTGGCGGCGATGGTCGGGCAGCGGCGGCGTGCCGGTCTGCCGCGCCGGGGCCTGCATTGAGCCTGGCCCGCGTGGGCCCGTCGTTTTCCCCCTGAGGAACGGAATTTCTCTATAATCCCTGCATGAATCGCCGCCACTTTCTGCTCACGGCCGGCACGCTGGCTGCCTCTGCCCGTTCGGCATTCGCTGGTCTCCAGGCGCCTCGTGCAGGGGGCGGGTTGCCGGCATCGGTTCGCGCCGACTTCCCGTCGGTGGCGCACGAGACGTACCTCAATGCCGCCTCGACACATCCGCTTGGGACCTTTGCCGCGCGGGCCATCGAGCAAGGCGTGGCGTTTCGCCTCCACGGGCCTGGCGAGGGCCGCGCGGACTTCGGCGGGCAGAAGCAGCAGGAACTCAAGCAGCGGTACGGGCAGCTGATCGGCGCGGCGGCCGACGAGGTCGCCTTCATCGCCAGCACGTCCGACGGCGAGAACATCGTGGTCATGGGCCTCGATCTCGCCAAGCGCGGCGGCAACGTCGTCATCGACGAGCTGCACTTCACGACCTCGCTGTACATGTACAAGGAGCTCGAGAAGAAGGGTGTCGAGCTTCGGATCGTCAAGCACCGGGATTGGGCCATCGACGTGCGCGACATGGACCGGGCGATAGACAAGAACACGCGACTGGTGTCGCTGGCGCTCGTCTCCAACGTCAACGGCTACATGCACGACTGCAAAGCCGTCAGCGACATCGCGCACGCCCGCGGGGCGTATGTGTTCGCCGACATCATCCAGGCCGTGGGCGCGGTGCCCGTGAACATGCGCGCGCTGGGCATCGACTTCTCGTCCTCCGGAACCTACAAATGGCTGATGGGCGAACGGGGCTTCGGGTTCCTGTATGTCCGCAAGGATCTCCAAGGGACGGTGCTGCCAACCACGAGATATGGACACCGGCAGGTGGCCAACTTCAACCGCGCCGAGCTGACGTGGGAGCCGCTGCCGGGCGCCGCGATGTATGAAACCGGCGGCATTCCCGTTCTCCTCGCTGCCTGCGTGTCCGCGGGCATCGAGTACGTGCAGGCGCTCGGTCTCGATCGCATCCGCGCGCACGCCGTGCCGCTGATTGCGCGTCTGCAGCGTGAGTTGCCTCCGTTGGGATTGAAGCCGCTCACGCCGGAGGGAACGGGGACGCCGATTGCGGCGTTTGCCGTCAAGGACGCCGGCGCGACCGCCAAGGCCCTGGCGGCAGGCCGCGTCACGGCGACGACGATCGGCAACGAAAACCGCCTCCGGCTCTCGGTGTCCGTCTTCAACACGGACGAGGACATCGACCGGGTCGTCGCGGTGCTCGGGGGCCGGCGCACCTCATCGGCGGGCTGACGCCCTTCCTTCGCAGTCTCCAGCCCTGAACAAGCAGGAATCTCATGACATGTGAGTCAAGCTCTGTCGGTCGCCCCTTCGACTCGCCCGGGAGCAGGCGACGGTGACGTTGGCCCTCTCGAGGCGTATCGGCACCAGCGACCTGTCGGCCTGCTGAGGCGCAGCCCCGCCAGACGTCTTGAAAGGTCAGCACTCATGCACTCGGGCCACGATTCGTGGGCGCCCTTTCAAGACGTCCCGCCCCCGCGGAGCGGGGGCAGAACCAGCACTGCCTCCAGCGGGGCGAAGCCGAACCATGCGGTTTTTCGGCGGTCTGAGGCACAGCCCCGCCAGACGTCTTGAAAGGCCAGGACTCATGCACTCCACTCACGATTCGTGGGCGCCCTTGCAAGACGTCCCGCCCTCGCGGAGCGAGGGCAGAACCAGCACTGCCCCTGGCGGGGCGGAGCCGAACCATGCGGTTTTTCGGCGTTCTCAGGCGCAGCCCCGCCAGGTGTGCGAGAGTGGAGGAGAGGGACTCATGTCCGACGAAGCCGCGCGGCTGGCGGCCCTGCGCAAATACCGCATCCTCGATACGGAACCCGAGCGTGCGTTCGATGATCTGGCGTTTCTGGCCAGCCATATCTGCGGCACGCCCATCGCGTTCATCACGCTGATCGACGAGGATCGGCAGTGGATCAAGGCCCGCACCGGCAGTTCGCTGCGTGAAACGTCCCGCGGCGTGGCGTTTTGCGCGCATGCCATTGAACAGCGCGGGCTGTTCGTCGTACCGGATGCGCTCGAAGACGACCGCTTCCGGGACAACCCGCTGGTCGTCGGCGAACCGTTCATCCGCTTTTATGCGGGCTCTCCGGTGGTGACACCCGACGGCCACGCGTTGGGGACGGTCTGCGTGATCGATCGCGTCCCTCGCGAGCTCACCCACGAACAGCGGCAGGCGCTCGAGGCGGTCCGCCGCCAGCTGGAGGCGCAGCTCGTGTTACGCCGTAACCTCGACGAGCTGAGTGCGGCGTTGGCCCTGCGCGACCGCGCGGAAGCCGAGCAGGCGGCGATGGTGCGCGAACTGCAAACCTCGGTGGACAAGGTGAACAAGCTGAGCGCGATGCTGCCGTATGCCTCCGCCTGCGAGCTCAACATGGTGATCCCGGCCAAAGCGTCGGCGATTCCAGAGGTCACCGAAGGCGTCACGCAGCTCCTCCAGAACAAGCATTGGCCTGAAGAGGAGCTGGCCAAGGTGGAGCTCGCGTTGCAGGAGGCGCTGGCCAACGGCATCCGGCACGGATGCAAGAACGACCCGACCAAGTACGTGCAGTGCGTGGTCACGTGTGACGCCGACGGGGAGCTGATGATCGTCGTGCGCGATCCCGGCGACGGATTCGATCCCGGCGGCCTGGCCAATCCGCTCGATGCAGCCAACGTCTTCAAGCCGAGCGGACGGGGCGTCTTCCTCATCAACCAGCTGATGGATGAAGTCGCGTTTGCCGACAGCGGCCGCGAGTTACAGATGCGCAAGCGTCGCGAGGGCACCACCGAGACGCCGTGACGTGTCCGTCGGCACCAGGAAGGCCGACCGCTCCAGCGGAAAGCCCGACCACCGGCCCTGACCCTGCTATCATCCGCCCGTGATTCCCCTCTCGCCGAGTTTCGACGCCGGCCTCGCGCTGGCCCATCGCATCCACCGCGAGCAGACGAAAAAGGGCACCGACGTCCCCTACCTGGCACACATCCTGAGCGTGACGGCAATCGTGCTCGAGGACGGCGGCGACGAGACGCAGGCCATCGCCGCGCTGCTGCACGACGCGATCGAGGACGCGCAACCGGTGATGACCGCCGCCGACGTGCGGAAGGAGATCCACGATCATTTCGGCGAAGACGTGCTCGAGATCGTCGAGCACTGTACCGACACCGACCAGCACCCGAAGCCGCCCTGGCGCGACCGCAAGGTAGCGTACGTGGCATCGCTGGCACACGCCCCGTCAACCGCTCTCCGGGTCTCGGCGGCCGACAAGCTCTCCAACGTTCGCGCGATCATTCGTGACTATCGACAGCTCGGGGATGCCGTGTGGAGCCGGTTCAATCCAGGAGCCGGGAAGGCCGGGGTCATCGGCTACTATCGCGCGCTGGCCGACGTGTTTTCAGCCAGGATGCCCGGAGCGCTCGCCGGGGACCTCGACCGGGCCGTCCAGGTGCTCGAGGAATTGAGCGGCCATCGTGGCGCGTGGCCGCCGTCAGAGGTGTGACCTGATGCGCGCGTGGACTCCCGCCAGGGTGCCTGGGCGCCCCGGCTAGCGGGCGCGGACGTCGTACGCGAAGACATTGTCCTGATCGCGGATGATCAGACGGCCGTTGGTGACGATCGGATGGCTCCACGTGGACGCGCCCGTCGTCGGGATGGTGAAGCGCCCGCGCTCGCGGTATTCGAGCGGAGAGGCGTCCGCCAGCCCCACCACACCCTGTTCGCTGTAGAGATACAACCGTTCGTCCGCGTAGATCAGCGATCCCTTCCCCACGCTGCGGTTCCGCCAGGCCATCTCGCCCGTATCGAACGCAAGCGCCGTGAGGATGCTGCTGGAGAACCCGTAGAGGTGGTCACCGACGATCACCGATGAGGCATGGTGGTTGCGCATCTCACGCGTGAAATACACCTGGGCGGCCGAGGCCAGATTGCCCGCCGCGCGCACCTCGAGCAGCGCGCCTCCCGTCCCATAGTCCGACGACAGGAACACGCGATTGCCGCGCACGACAGGTGTGGCAATGTTGGCCGTGTTGTTGGACACCCGGTCGTAGCTCCAGAGCAGCCGTCCGTCCCGCGGATCAACGGCGAGCACGCGGACGGCCGTGAAGAACACCACCTGCTGCAGGCTCCCGGTGCGCAGCAGCATCGGAGAGGAATACCCTGGCTCGTCGCTCTGGCTCTGCCACAGCGTGCGCCCGTCGAGCTTGTCGAGCGCGACAATCGAGGCACGCGAGCCGCCGGCATTCAGGATGAGGCGATCGCCGAGGACGAGCGGCGACTCGCTGTAGCCCCAGTACGGCGTGTTGCCACCGAACTGCCGGACGACGTTGACTGACCAGATGCGGCGCCCGGTCGCCGCATCCAGACACGCCAGCTCTCCGCTGCCACCGAACACGTACACGCGGTCCCCATCCACGGTCGGCGTGCTGCGGGGCCCATCTCCCATCTCGTTTCTGAACCGCGTGCCGTTGGGCGCGGTCCACACGACGCTGCCGGTCGCCGCGTCGAAGGCGGCCGCGAACTCCTCGTTGCCGCGTGCGCCCAGCGTGAACAGCCGGCCGCCGGACGCGGAGAACGACGAGTAGCCTGTGCCGGCCCCGGTCGCCCGCCAGACCTGCGGCGGGCCGTTGGCGGGCCACTCCTTCAAAAGCCCGGTCTCGGCCGAATGTCCATCCCGGTTGGGCCCGCGCCACTGAGACCAATCAGCGGCCTGCGCCTGCAGCGGCCAAAACGGCGGGCCCGCCTCGAACGAGATCGCGAGGGCCAGCACGGACAGGGCGACGGGAATTCTTCGCATGACTTTGAGGATACTCGCGAACGGGCCGGCCGACCGCCCCTTCGCGGACGATCGGCTTACCGATGCAACGAGTACGTGACCTTCGTCACGAGCGAGCGGTTCGAGCGTCCGCGAAACACACCCTCCGTGAAATGCGTGTCGTTGAAGACCACATACAAGTTGTCGATCGTCCGGAAGATGTAATTCAGCCGCACTTGCGTCGCGGCGAGCTGCCCGGCGCTGTTGTACTGCAGGTACGCGGACGTCAACAGGTTGGTCGAGAGCGACACGTTCGTGCGAAGGCCCACGAGGTGCGTGCGGAACGAGCCGAGCCGCAGGTCGACGTCGTTGACCTCGTAGGTCGGATTGAAGGACACGATTCTGCCCGGCCGCAGGTCCGCCTGCAGGTTGAGCGTCCGCTTGTCGCCGTCGTAGAAGCTGCCGACGTTGATCGTGGCGCTGCCGCTCACCTTGCGGCCGTTGTAGGCACGGAAGGTGGCAATCGCCGTGTTCCAGTCGTGCATGCCGGCCGGCAGCGTGACCCCGGGGCCGATCGCAAAGGGCCGCACGATGCGCTCGTGGCTGCTGCGGAAGGACAGTTCGAGGCGGTCTCCGCTCTCGAACGCCGTGGCGAACAGCATGGTCGCCTCACGGCTCCGGAGAACGCGCGCCTCGTCGTGGTACCACACGGTGCTGGGTGTGAGCTCGAACTGGCGCACCCGCCACCGTCGGGGTCTCGGTTTGAGCGATCCGCGCACGCCAATCAGACGCTCGCGAATACGGACGAAGCCGATGCCCGGGTTGAACTGCGGATCGATGTCGATGTAGTTGGCTCCGGCCTCCACCAGGTCGTCGCGCCATTCGGCGCCGACCTGAGTCGCCCACTGCGGCGCGGCCACCCGCGTGTCCTCGACACGGGCGACGAGGCCCATCACATTGAGGTGTTCCAGGAAGGTGAACCGCCCGTCGAGGCCGATCACGGTGTTGCGCGCCCCGTTGCCCTGGCGGTTGCTGGCCATGGCGCCGACATACGACCGCCCCAGCAACTCCTTCCGCACCCGGCCGACGCTGAAGTTCTCGCCCCCGACGACGTCCTGAGCGTTGGTCCGCGGGTTCAGCACCCGGTGCGTGCCGGTCTGCACGTTCAGCGCGCCGACGTCGAACCCCGAGACCTTGCCGGTCAATTTGCCCCCCACGTGCACGGGCACGGGCGTGCCGGCCGAGGACAGCCCGATGTTGCGGCTGTAGAAGAGCTCCAGCGGCGGGGGTCCGAAATGCAGGAGGCCGACCCCCATCCGCAGCGACTCGGCGCCCTCGATGAAGAACTGACGCTTCTCGGGGAAGAAGAGGCTGAATCGCGTGAGGTTCACCTGCTGCGCGTCAACTTCGGTCTGTGCAAAGTCCGGGTTGATCGTGAGATCGGCGGTGAGCGTCGAGGTCACGGCGACCTTCAGGTCGTCGACCCCGATGTCTCCGGTGCCCGTGGCGCCCTTCGGCGACGCGATGGCCTCGAATCGCTCCACGCCGGCCACGACGTAGGGACGGATGCGAATCCGCTCGGCCTGGCGAATGTTGGTGAGGCCGCTCAGATGACCTGCCTGGGACACGGTCTGGAACACATAGTCGCGTGACCAGCCGGCCCAGTAGGTCAACTCGTTCTTGCGTTTGATGATGCGCTCGAAATTGAGACCCCAGACCTGCTGCGGGGCATTGGTGAAGCGGAGCGTCTTGAACGGGATCGCGATCTCCGCCGTCCAGCCGTGCTCGGTCATGACGGCGGCCGCGGTCCACTGCTCGTCCCAATCGGAGTAATAGAAGCGCGACTCGTTGCGGACCAGCGCATCGTACCGTGTGCCGCGGGGGTTGATGCGGAACACGAACGCGTTGCGGTGGTCGTGATAGCTGTCGAGGAGCACGGCAAAGGTGTCGTCGCTCTCGAGCGTGTTGTCGCGCCGCAGTTCGCTCGCGCGAATCTCGGCCGCGCCGCCGTCGACGAGCTCCGCGGCGATGTACAGGTTGGCCTGGTCGTAGACAATCCGGATGATCGAAGGTTCGGTGGCGTCGGCGCCCGCCTGGGGTTCTCGCTGGCGAAAGCCCTGGATTGGCAGGGCAGCCTTCCAGGCGGCGTCGTCCAGGCGGCCATCGATGCGCGGTGGCACCGTGATGGCCCGCGCCGACGCGCTCGGAGGCTCAGGCGCCTGCGCGAGGATCCCCGTCGAGCCCCCGAACAGACACCCGAGAACGGCAATGAGGCCGAGGCGCCTCATGCCTGATCGTCGGCACTCAAGGCACTCGTCTCGTCACAGACGCGCAATCGCGATCGACGCCGGGCCACGACGCGTCAGTTCATCCCCGTGCCTTCGCTGGAGGGCGGCACGATCTTGTTGATCCGCATGTAGGTCACGAGGTTGCCGTAGTGCTCGAAGTTGTGCGCCGTGTTGAAGGCCAGCACCATCGACCGCGTCGTCACTCCCGTGAAGAACTTGGTCGTCTCCATGCCTTTCTTGTCGTCCATCGCGGCGATGACCTTGTCGCAATACGCCATCGCGTCGGCCAGGGCCTTGGACAGCTCGGCCTTCGAGGAGAGGGTCTTCTCCGCGTTCAACGCCATCGGCTTTTCGCCGGCGGCCGAGGCACAGATGCCCATCGACGAGTCGGCGATGTGCCCCATGATCTGCGCAAAGGTTCTGACCTCGGGTGTCGGGCGGAACGTCCAGACGTTCTCAGGCACCTTCTCTGCCGTCTTCATCAGGTTGCCCTTGACCAGCGTGTGCTGACCCTTCACGGAGTCCATCAACGGATTGGCCGACTGGGCCAGCCCAGCGGCGGGGAAGCTCAGCGCGACAGCCAGCGTGCCGACAAACAACATCTTCATTCGAGGCGCTCCTTTTTGGGTTTGAGATATGAACATCTCAGTTTACTTCGACCGTCCGCCGTGCATGGTTTCACGGCCGGGCTGGTGAGGCCGGTACGGTCGTCGGGACGAGTCGATCGCCCTTCGGGTGGACCTGGCCCCGCGGAGCGGGCGCCCCGCCGGAGGCGGGGTGAGACCAACACGGTGACGAGCGAGGCGGAGCGCGCTGCCACAGGCTCGGCGGTCTCAGGCGGAGCGCTGGACCTACGGGTCGGCGATGAACTTGTACCCGACACCCCGCACGGTGAGCACATGACGCGGCTTGGCCGCATCCTCCTTGAGGTACCGCCTGAGCCGGACGACGAAGTTGTCGATGGCGCGGGTGTCCGTATCCTCGTGGAGGTTCCACACGTCTTCGAGGATGGCCTTGCGCGACACCACCTTCCCGGCGTTTCCGAGCAGATAATGCAGCAGGTCGGCCTCCATCACCGTCAGGTGATAGGAGCGATCGTCCACGCGCAGCTCGAGGGCCGCGAGGTCGAGCGTGTGGCCGCCGAACGAGATCCGCGACCGCTCGGCCGGGCTCGTGGCGCCTGACTCTGCGGTCCCGCCGCCTCCCGGCGACTCGCCGTTGAGCACGCTTCGGGGCGACTGGGCCCAGGCGCTCCGCCGAAGCAGGCCGCGAAGACGCGCCAGCAGGATCGCGAGCTCGAAGGGCTTGCTCAAGTAGTCGTCCGCCCCTGATTCGAACCCCCGCAGCACGTCTTCCGGGCGGCCCTGCGCGGTGAGCATCAGGATCGGGACGAAATCTCCTTGGCGACGCAGTGCGGCAGCGACGTCGAAGCCGTCGCGCCCCGGCAGCATGACGTCGAGCACCACCGCATCGAACGCGCCGCGCTCGCCGCTCAACCGCCGCATGGCCGTTTCGCCATCCGGCGAGATCTCGACCTCGTGGCCGTCGGCCTCGAGGTTGAAGCACAGGCCCTGCGCGATGTGCTGCTCGTCTTCGACGACCAGAATGCGGGACATCAGAGTTCGTGGACCGGGCGCTCGGAATGGACGTGGCGACTGCCCCTCCGGCGGCGGGGCCACACTATCCAGTGGCTGGCCAGGCGAAGCGGCAGGTCCATGCTCATCGGTCCGAGGCGGAGCTTCGCTAGGTCCGGGCCAGGCGTGGAAGCTCGACGGTGAAGGTCGCGCCCTTGCCCTCACCCTCACTGGCCGCGAACACGCGCCCGCCATGCTGCTTCACGATCGACCGCACGATGTACAGGCCGAGGCCCGTGCCTTTGACCTTGAACCCTCGGTTCTGGAATCGGTAGAACCGGTTGAAGATACGGCGCAACTGCGAGCGCGGGATGCCGACGCCGCGATCCTTCACGCGCACCCAGACGGTGTCGGGGGCCGGCGCCGCCACCTCCACCGACACCAGCACCTGCTGGGTCGAGTACTTCACGGCGTTGTCGATCAGGTTCGAGAGCGCGGTCCTGAGCTCGTCGGGATCGCCGTCCACGAACAAGCTCGACGGCGGCGAGGTCGCCACCGTGAGGGTCAAGGCGTCGGGGGCCAGGCGATGGCGCGTACGGGCCGTGTCGAGGACGTCGGTGGTGAGCGCGGCGATGTCAACAGGTGTGCGATGCTGCAGCGCCAGCCGCTGGCCAGCCACGCCGGCCTTGAGCACCTGCTCGACGGTCCGCTGCAGCCGGTTGGTATCGGCCAGCATCGCACCGTAGAACTCCTGCCGCTTGGCCTCGCTCACCTCACGCGCCTGCAGGGTCTCGAGAAACAGCCGGATCGAGGCAATCGGCGTCTTCAGCTCGTGGGTGACCGCGTTGATGAACGCGTCGTGCTGGTCGGTGCGCCGGATCTCGCGCACGAGAAACACCGTGTAGACGATGATGCCGGCGATGATCAGCGCAAAGGAGAGGATGCCCAGCACGAGGGGCGCGACGCGCCGCCCGTTCACGATGATCCAGCCGATGTTCAGCGTCACCGCCGCCGCGACGAGGATGACGCACAGGACGATGAACGCGATGGTGGCCGTGTTGCGCCGCGTCACAGCGCCATTCTACCGGGCGCAGGGCCGCACGGCGAGAGCCCTTCGACCGGTGACCGTTCAGGGACAGCGGTCCGCAGTTAATTAATTAATTAACCTCAATGCGTCAAAACTCAGGCGGCCCGGGCCAGCGCTTTCTCGATGCGCATGAACCGCTGGTGGGTCGCCGCGTTGTTCGCGAGTCGTATCTGGGTAACGCCGCCCGGTCGTA
>JBQTIE010000346.1:0-3772 GCA_052389315.1 Acidobacteriota bacterium | reverse complement strand
CCACCATCGTCTGCGCCTGCCTGATGATGCCGCTGCGGCCGACCACCATCGCGGGGTTGGCATCAATCGCTTCGCTGACCGCGTTTTCCGCATAGCAGGGGGCGAACCGATCCCACGCCTTGTCGTTGAAGTAGCCCCAGCACTCCTGATACCACTGGGGGCGCTCGGCCAGTGTGCGCGAGACCGGTGCCGGCGGGGTCGTCGGCGCCGCGGGCTCACTGCCGCCGCAGCCGGCGGCAAGCGCTACAATCGTGGAAACCCCGAGTACGCACCACGTTCGCAGCGTCATGTCGTCAGGCCTCCCTGCGGGCGATAGGAACGAGCGCCATCATACCGCGGAGGAGTGCGCGAGGCGTCAGCGAGGCGTGGTCCCTCTCGAGGCCGACGATGTGGTTCGTGCTCGCGCGCGCCGCCTCGTACGTGGCGGTCTTCGTCACGCTGCTGCTCGTCTATACGCCCGCGTGGCTGCTCGCGCAATCGGGCATCGCGGCGCCGCGCGAGCTCGGCGTGACGCAGGCGGCGGGGATGGTCGTCACGGCTGCAGGGGCGCTGCTGGCCCTCTCGTGCGCGTTGACGTTCGTCTTCGTCGGCCGCGGAACGCCGGCGCCATTCGACCCTCCGCGCCGGTTGGTCGTCCGTGGCCCGTATCGCGTCGTCCGCAATCCGATGTACGCGGGCGCCGTGACGGCGCTGTTGGGCGCGGCCCTCTATTTCGAGTCCCTGGCGCTCGCTGGCTACGCGGGTGTGTGTTTTCTGGCCGCGCACGCGCTCGTGCTGACGTACGAGGAACCGACCCTTCGGACGACTTTCGGCCCCGACTACGTGGCGCATTGCGAACGGGTCGGCCGCTGGTGGCCCAAGCGCCAGGTGGGCTGAATACGCGACTGTTGAGACGCCGGAAGAAGCTGCCGCTCCCGCCTTCGGGCGGCGTCGGCCGGACGGTGGAACGCCTTGATTTTCTGTCCCGTTGGCGCCAGACTCCACGGCGCCGGACCGCAGATGGCTGCGAGGGAGCCTCCGCGGCCCACCCAGTGACAGGTTAGACCGCGAAAGCAATCCCGTTGAAGACCAAGAGAGCCTTTTCTTACTTTCCCGGTGGTTTCACCGTCGGCGTGACGATGATGGCGGTGGCGTTGTGGATGGCCGCGTCGCCACCGGTCGTCGTCGGCCAGGCGCCCACAGTGCGCGTCTTCACGACGAGGGCGATCCGAACGCTCTTGGACCGGGTCGGACAGGAGTTCGAACGATCGAGTCGCCACCGACTCGAGATCACGACGGCCATTGCCGCGCCCATGGTGCGCCGCGTGAGAGGAGGCGAACCCTTTGATGTGCTGGTCGCGGCACCCGAGCACATTGACGCGCTCGTCACCGACGGCTTCATCTTGTCGGAATCTCCCGGCTTTCCTGGCCAGTCCAGCGGCGCGCGCCGTCATGCGATCGCAGGGCATGGAGCCGATGGCAGACATCAAGCGTTGACGGCTCGAGCACGCCGTGGGGGTGCCGAACACGGAGCCGTGCTGGAGCTCGGCAAAGGTAAAGTCGCTCTGTTTCTGACGAAAGGATCGAGGAAATACCGATGAACGTCACGCTACGACCGGGTAGAGCGGAAGACGCCCAGCGCTGTGGTGCGATCTGTTACGAGGCCTTCAAGACGATCGCGGAGCAGCACAACTTTCCGCCTGACTTTCCCTCGCCCGAAGTCGTCTCCGGGCTGCTGGCGGGGCTGATTGCACATCCCGGCTTCCATGCGGTGGTCGCCGAGCTTGACGGCCGGATTATTGGCAGCAACTTCCTCGACGAGCGTTCGAGCGTGGCTGGCATCGGCCCGATTACGGTCGATCCCGCCGTGCAGAATCGCGCCGTCGGACGCCTGCTGATGCAGCATGTCCTCGAGCGGGTGGCGCAGCGGCGCTTCCCAGGGGTCCGGCTGGTCCAGGCGACCTACCATAACCGCTCGCTCTCGCTGTATGCGAAGCTGGGGTTCGTGGCCCGCGAGCCGCTGTCCACCATGCAGGGGGCACCCCTCGCCGTGCAGATGCCCGGCTACACCGTGCGTTCAGCGGCCGAGCGTGATCTGGACGCCTGCAATCAGGTCTGCGTGAAAGTCCACGGCCACGACCGAGGTGGAGAGCTGCTCGATGCGATCCAGCAGGGCACCGCGACTCTCGTCGAGCACGGGGGGCGCATCACCGGCTATGCCACCCAGATCGCGTTCTTTGGTCATGCCGTCGGTGAGACGAATGCCGAGCTGAAAGCTCTCATCGGGACGGCGCCCGCGTTCGCGGGGCCCGGCTTTCTTCTGCCAACGCGCAACGGGGAGCTGTTCCGTTGGTGTTTGGACCATGGACTCCGCGTCGTCCACCCGATGACGCTCATGAGCGTCGGTCTCTATAACGAGCCCGCAGGCGTGTTCCTGCCCTCGGTCCTCTACTGAGTCGCTCGGAAGCAAGGGGGTAAGCCCATCGAACCCGGTTCTTCGATCGGGCAATTGCGGTGCGAACGAGTAGCCGTAGAATTACCACTGAACTGATGACGCTCGTCTCGGGGACTCGTCTGGGGCAATACGAAGTGATCGGCCGCCTGGGCGCGGGCGGCATGGGTGAAGTGTATCGCGCTCGCGATACTCGGCTGGCCCGGGACGTCGCGCTCAAGATCCTGCCTCCGTCGTTTGCGATCGACCCCGATCGACTCGCGCGCTTCGAACGCGAAGCCCGGGCGCTGGCGGCATTGAACCATCCAGGAATCGCGCAGATTTATGGCTTCGAAGAGCACGACGGCCTCCGAGCGATCGCCATGGAGTTGGTCGAAGGAGCAACGCTCGCCGACCACCTGGGCCGGGGACCGATGGAGTTGTCGCGCGTTGTGCCAATCGCAGCGCAGCTCGCCGAGGCCATGGACTTCGCCCACGAACGCGGCATCCTCCATCGAGATCTGAAGCCGTCGAATATCACGATCACACCTGAGGGCGGTGCGAAAGTCCTGGATTTCGGTCTCGCCAAGGCCATCACAGGCGAGGCGGATCGGTCCGAGGCGTCCCAGGCGCCGACGCTGACCGCCGGTGGGACGCGAGCCGGCATGATTCTCGGCACGGCCGCATACATGAGCCCTGAGCAGGCGCGAGGCCGTGAAGTCGATAAACGCACCGATATCTGGGCGTTTGGATGCGTGTTGTACGAGATGCTCGCGGGACGGGCGGCGTTTGCGGCCGACACCGTGTCGGACACGCTCGCCTGCGTCCTGGAGCGCGACCCGGACTGGACGAGGTTGCCCGCGCGAACGCCCACGCATGTTCGCCGGGTGTTACGACTCTGTCTCGAGAAGGACATTCGCACGCGGCTGCGCGACATGGGTGATGCGCGACTGATGCTGGAGGCTGGAGACGAAGCGGCGACGTCGCCGACAGCGGCTACGCGCAGAGTGGGGGCGTGGGCCATCGCCGCGTTGCTGGCGGGGGTGCTGGCGTCGGCCAGCGTCCTGGCAGGGCTGTGGCCGCGGGGGACCGTGCTCCCGGCACCCGTGGCGTTCACGCTGACACCTCCTGACGGCGAGGCCTTCGATGGACGTGTGATCCCGTCGCCTGACGCGCAACAGATGGCCGTCGTCACTCGAACCGCCTCGGGAAGGCGGGTCGTGTGGGTTCGCCCGACCGCGCACCGCTGCAGCGCGTCGACGCGGCCGGTGGGTCACCGCAGCCGCTGACGACGCTCAATGCCAATCGGAACGAGAACTCACACCGGTGGCCTCACTTTCTGCCGGATGGCCGCTCGTTCCT
>JBQTIE010000345.1:0-20942 GCA_052389315.1 Acidobacteriota bacterium | reverse complement strand
GCTCCTAGCGAAGCGGAGCGACTGACTCTCTCGACGGTTTGAGGCCTCCACCGTCGCCAGCGACGACCCCACGGGGACCAAACGCGGCACAGATGCCACAGTTTGGTCTCAGGCGGAGCTTCGCTAGGAGGCTATGCTGCCGGACCGGGCGAGAAAACACTGTGGGAGGTTCCGCCCGCCACGGAGTATCGTGGTGGCTCGCGGGCGTGGTCCCCAGGGCATCAGGCCGTGGCGGCCGTTGAGGTGGGTCGGTCAAGGACGCCGGCAAGGCGGAGCAGGTGAGTCATGACAGAGCGGCGACATCACGGCGAACGCGAGCTGGCGTCGTTCATCCGCGCGGGGGCCGAGCGACGACCTGAGCAGGCCTACGGCGACTACTACCGGGGACAGCGGGCCTCTTGTGCGCTGGGAGCGGCCTACGAGGGGATGTATCGGCTGCCGCGGAACATGGACGGCCAGCACCCATCCAAGGACCTCGAGTGGTTCTTCGACTGCCTCGACGGGACCGTTCGACGATGCCCGACCGACGGGTGCAAGAAGACGCTCGTCTTGTCCGCACTCATCGTGCATCTCAATGACAGCCACCGCTGGACACGCGAGCAGATTGCGACCTGGCTCGAGTCGTTCAACGGGAAGGACAACGGCGCTGGCTCGCACCCCGATCCCGTGAGCGTGTGAGGAGCGGAGCGGGGCGACGACAAGCGGCTGACATGAGGAAACTGTGGCTGCTGACGGCGATCCTGGCAGGCCTGGTGATGGCGGTGTACATCGCAGGGGCGTTGCTGCCCGTCGGTCACGAGGCGTCGCGAACCGTTCAGCTCAACACACCGCCGGAGGCCGTGTACGCCGTCGTGTCCGATGTATCCGGCCACCCGCGATGGTGGGCGGAGGTCGCGCAGGTGGAGATGCTTCCCGCGGAGGCCGGCCGCGTGCGGTTTCGTGAGCACATGAGCACCGGTCCCGTCGTCCTGGAGGTCGTCGAGACCGTGCCGCCCGCGCGCTTTGTGACGGCGATAGCCGACCCGGACCAGCCATTCGGCGGTACCTGGACGTTCGAGATCGCAGCCTCCAACGGCGGTTCGCGCCTGACGCTGACCGAGCGCGGCGAGGTCTACAATCCGATCTTCAGGTTCCTCTCCAGGTTCGTCTTCGGTCATACGGGCACGATCGATTCCTATGTCGACGCGCTCGCTCGGCACCTGAGCCCCTGACGCCGCCTCGCGCCTCGAAGGGGACGAGCGGCACGCCCGTGTGACGAATGGCGCTCGTGACACCTTGATTGGTCCCTCACCATCCCCCATTGTGGCCGTGATGCCCACTGCGAGGCTGTCGTGGCGCGTTGTCACGGTCGTCGCTCTGGCGTACAGCCTGTTTGCGGCCATCGTGTCGTTCTGGTTCACGCGAGCCACCGGCCTCTCGCTCTGGTCCCTGCAGCCGGACGCATCGGCGAACATTGCGTACATCCTTGCGATGAACGTCGTGCTCTGGTGTGGGGTGGCTGGGCTGTTTTGGCCCCGCTGATCCTCGAGCTCGGACGACGCTTTCGCTTCGATCGAGGACACCTACCTCGTTCGCGAAACAATGGCTGGCCGCTCACCGTCACGCCGGGCAGCACACCGCCCTGGTGGTCCATCACGCGTCCAGTAATGACGCCCGTCGAGCTCGCGCCGCCGCCCTGTGCGGTCGGACGTGGACGGCAAGGCGGCCGAGGCCGCACACGCCAGCGTCAGTGCGAGTAGAAGTTGTCGCATTCCCATTCTCCTCCGCTTGCCGTGGAGCAACCCGGATGCCCGAGCGGACGATGCAGATGGTCCCCGCGAGGTGGCGTTCACCCCGCCGATGCTCGGGTCGTCAGAGCGCTGGCGAAACCCGCTTCAAAGCGGTGGATCAGGATTCAAGGAAGGAAGCGTCGCGAGATTGCGGCGGGAGGGTCAGCCAGCTCGACGCTGACGGACAAAAACAAGGGGCGAGACCGGCTGGTGCCGGCCCCGCCCCTGTGAAGAAACAAGCCAACGAACGGCGAGTCGATCGGTGACTAGATCCCGATTCGGACGCCGAACCGCAGGATGCGCGGGCTCAGGTTCGACCCGAGCCGGCGGAAGGTGGTGGCGCCCGCGTTGCGCTCACGCGTGATCTCGGTGTTGCTGTTGAACACGTTGAAGAGATCCGCGGTGAGCTGCAGCGTGCCACGCCCGCCGATCCGTGCGTTCTTGGCCAGGCGGAGATCGAGGTTCCACAGGTCCTCGAACCGAATCGTGTCGAGGTCCGGCGTCAGCAGCAAGCGCACATTGCCCTCGCGGCCGAGCGCCTGGTTGCGGAAGTACGGGTACGGCGTGCCCTGCTTGCCGAACAGGTTGCCGGCCACCTCGATGTCCCATCCCAGCTGGTAGGCGCCGTTGACGTTGAAGTTCCACTTCTGGTTGACGAAGACGTCGCCCGAGCCGCTGCCGGCGCTTCGAGGTGCCCACTGGCCGCCCTGGTTGAGCGGGAAGATGTCGGTGCGCGTCGGGTTTCCCGTCTCGCTCACCGGCACGCCGTCGTAGTGCTCAGTCGGGTTGTTCCAGGCTGCCGCCAGCCGCATCATCCAACGGTTCGACATCCGCTTGATGATCGACAGCTCCACACCGTTGTACGTGGTGTAGTAGTCGTCGAAGTTCGTCAGGAGCCGGCCGCCCCCGACCGCTGCCACCTTGGCGGCGTCCGGGATGAAGAGCGGGATGTTATAGGCGATGCCGTCGGGGGTCGTGCCCGTCAGCGCGCCACTCGGCGCCCAGTCGGCGGTGGTCAACCCGATGAACGGCGTCATCGGATGCCCCGTCACGCGGCTGTAGGTGTAGTTCGCCTGCACCGCCAGGTTCGGCACCAGCTCGCGATCTACCCCGACGATGAAGCCCGTGCCGACCGACGCACGCAGATCGGGGTCGATCCGGTTGGCGGACGTCACGGCGGTCGGGTTCGCAGTGTTGAAGCCGCCGCCGGAGGCCAGCAGGGGCTGGTTCACGAGCACTTCGCCCGTCTGCGCAAGGTGGTCCCCATTGGCATCCACCCAGCGGTACTCCACCCAGCCGGCCGCGGAGCTCGGATTCGCGTAGCCGACGAAGAGGCCGATGCCCGACATCTGCGAGGCGTTGCGGCTGAAGCTGGCGCGCAGAATCGTCCGGCGCGACTCGTCCAGCGCGTAGGTCATGCCGATGCGCGGTGTCACGTCGTTCCACTTGAAGGGCGCGTCGTAGCCGTCGAACTTGATGCCTGGCACCAGGTTCGGGAACGCCGCGTTCGACAGCGTCTCGCTGGGCAGCGCTTTGCCGCCCTGACGGTCGTAGCGCACGCCGAGGTCGAGCGTCAGCCGATCGAACGAGATCGTGTCACCAAGGTAGAGGTTCAGGTATTCGCCCCGGTTGCCGCCGCGACCCTCGCGATACACGCGGGCGCGGAAGTCGGCGAGCGAGTTCTCGTAGGCCACCACCATGTTGCCGGGGTAGAGCGTCTGCGAGATCGCGTCCACGCGCCGCCAGCCGAAGCCGAACTTGAAGTCGTGGCTGGCGCTGCCCATCGAGCGGAAGTGGTTGGCGTCGATGTTGACCGTGTGCTGCGGCCTTTGGAAGTTGTTCGCGTTGGTCGAGCCGTAGGTCTGCCCGGTGAGCGGGCTGATCCCCATCTGATCGCTCAGCGAGCCGATGGAGGTCAGCGTGAAGCCGGTGTTGTAATACGCATACCGGCCGGTCACGAACAGGTTGCTCGACACGACGTGATTGTCTTCCCACTTCCAGAGGCCCTTGAGCGGGTTGTCCTCGTAGAAGTTGCTCTGGTTCCAACGGGCCGACGTCGGCTCGAAGAGGGCATTGCCTGGCGCGCGGCCGTTCTTGATCTTGTCGCCGTTGAAGAACAGGAAGTTCACCATGTCCTTCGAGGTGGCTTGCCAGTTGATCTTCGCGTTGTAGGTCTTGAGGATGGTCCGGTCCGTGCCCCGCGCCGACTGGCGGTAGAGACGGATGTCCTGGTTGCCGAACGAACCCCAGAAAAACAGCTTGTCCTTCACCAGCGGGCCGCCGAAATCCACGCCGTAGTCGGCAATCTGCTGGTTGTGGTCGGCCGTCTCGCCGGTGACGCCCAGCGCCTGGAGCTCGGCCGGGACGTTGACGGCTTCGAGGCCGTCCTCCGTGTAATAGCCCCTCGCGGTGCCGCGGAACTGGTTCGTGCCGCGCTTGACCACGAAGTTCAGCCCCACGCCGCCCGTCGGCTGGCGGATGTCGTTGCCGCCGGTGGAGATCTGAATCTCGTCGAACGCGTCGTAATCGAAGTAGGTCGGCGACGCGCCAAAGGTGGCCATATCCGTGATCATCACGCCGTCCATCGTCCACACGGCGTCGCCCTGGCGCGCGCCCTTGGAGACGAAAGCGGACTGCTGGCCGGTCTCGTTGCCCGCGATGTTCACGCGATCGAGCGTGACGCCCGGCACGGTGCGGAGCAGCGCCCAGGGATCACGCGAGTTCGGGACGCGGCTCAACTCATCCTGCGTGAAGTTGGTCGCCGTGCCCATGGCCTTCGAGTCCACGATGGGCGACTCGCCCGTGACCGTGACCGACTCTTCAACCGCCGCCACGCTGAGCGTGATCGGCAGCTGTACGCTCTGTCCGACCGCCACTACGATGCCCTCGCGCACGAGCGTGCGGAAGCCCTGCAACGTCGCGGTGAGCGTGTAGGTGCCCGGCGGCACGTTCAGGAAGCGATACTGCCCGTTGGTCTCCGTGACGAACGTTCGGACCGGGCCGTCGCCCTGCAGCGTCAACAGGACGCCCGGCAAGACGCCGCCCTGCTGGTCCCTGATCTCTCCCGAAATGGTGCCACTCTGCACCTGTGCGTTGGCGACCCCGGCGGCCGCCAGGCCTAGCGCAAGCGCCAGCGCCCAGAATCTTGCTTTCATCCTGTTCCTCCTCATCGGCGGGATGCCGACAACGGCCGCCGACACCGGCGGCCTCCAGGCCCCTTATCAGCAGTCGCCGTACCAGGCGACGGCGACCAGAAACCCTAAGAAATTTGAGTCTTTTTATTAAATAGACGTTCAGAATCCAAAACATTGGATGGCCGAAGACCAAGAAAACGTGATGAGTGGATTCGCCAGACGAATAGCGGGACAAGCCGCAAGGGCCAGTCTGCGCCTCACTGGTCCAAACGGGCCTGGCGACGCGGCCCCCGCGCCACGCCAGGCGGCATCACGCGAGCAGCAGCGGCAGCGCCGTGATCACCGAAACGGCAATGGCGACCAAGGTCGCGAGCAGACACGCCAGCGCGATGGCCATGTGGTCGATGCGCTCGGGTTGGAGCGGGTCGAGTAGCCGCCCCGTCAGGTATCCGCCGGCGAAGCCGCCCGCGTGGGCGTAGTTGTCGACGCCGGGGAAGATGAAGCCGAAGATGCCGAGGATGAGGGCATATTGCAGGCTGGTCTGTGCGGCGAGACGGCTGCCACTGCGGCGCCCGTAGTACACGATCGCGCCGAGCAGTCCGAAGATCGCCGCCGACGCCCCGACCGTGAATCCGCCGCCCCGCAGGAAGGGAATGGGCATCCACGTCAGATAGGTCCCCGCCAGCGTGCTCAAGCCGAAGCCGGTGATGCCCGACACCGTGTAGAGGATGATCATGCGCCCGGGCCCGTAGATGTCGGCGACGGCCGGGGCGAGCTGGCGAATCCACAGCACGTTGAACAGGACGTGGAGCACGCCGGCGTGCAGCCAGCCGGCCGTGAGCAGCGTCCACCACCTGCCGAATCCGACGACGGGAATGGCACCACTGGCGCCCAGCAGGAACAGGATCTCGGTGCTCGGCGCGAGCATCATCTGCAGGTTGCTGCGCGAGAGCAGCAGCGACAGGACGTAGAGCGTGATGGTCGCGCCGATCACGAGCGGCACGAAGCCCATGTCCTGTCCCAGGCTGCGGAGCGCCGGAGCGTACCCCCACAAGCCGGGATTGCGCCTCCCGCAGTTGTCGCATTTCTCGTCGTTGACGCCGACCAGCAAGCCGCACGACGAGCAGACGACCGAGCCTCCGCGCTGTCGTTTCAGGAACACGGGGACATGCTACCAGCTTGCAGCGTGGGTCCAGATCTCGTCTTGCCCCGCCTCCGGCGGGGCGGCCATCTTCTTATGGCCGGTCGGCAAACTGGCTTCACGTGTCACAACTCAGGCTATAGAAGATGTCCAACGAGGCCCGGCCTCAGACCGTCAAGCATGTGACGGAACCAGGGCCTCGTGAGCCATCATGTTGTCTTGCCCCGCCGCCGGCGGGGCAGTCGCCTTGACGGAGAAACGTGACTCATCGTGTCAACATTCGGGGCCGTCAAGGCTCCTAGGTCGAGCCTGCCGAGGTGATCCACACCGTCTTGATGTTGACGAACTCGCGGATTCCGAAGGCCGACAGCTCGCGGCCATAGCCCGACTGCTTGATGCCGCCGAACGGCAAGCGCGGATCCGATCGCACGAAATCGTTCACGAAGCAGTTGCCGGCGTCGAGCGCGTCGGCGGCAATCCGCGCGCCCCGCGGCACGTCTTTCGTGAACACGGCGGCACCCAGGCCAAAGGCCGTGTCGTTGGCGATGCGGACGGCATCGTCTTCCGAGCGGGCGCGGATGATGGCCGCGACCGGGCCGAACAGTTCTTCGTCGTAGGCCGGCATGCCGGGGGTCACGCCCGCCAGGACTGTCGGCGGATAGAACGAGCCGGGCCCCTCGGGAACGACGCCCCCGACGAGGACGTGCGCCCCGCGGTCGACAGAGGCCCGGACCTGGCGCGCCAGCTCGTCTCGCAGGTCTAGGCGCGCCTGCGGTCCGACATCCACCGCGGTCAAGGGGTCGCCCATGGTCTTGGCCGCCATCATCTTGGCAAACAAGCGCTCGACTTCCTCCGCACGCAACTCCGTACAGATGAAACGCTTCGCCGCGACGCAGCTCTGGCCCGAATTGATCAAGCGGGAATAGACGCACGTCGCCACCGCCTTCTCCAGGTCTGCATCGTCCAGGATGACGTACGGGTCGCTGCCTCCGAGTTCGAGGACCGTTTTCTTGAGGGCCTGACCCGCGCGTGCCGCCACGCTGCGGCCGGCCGGGGTGCTGCCCGTCAAGGTGACGGCCGCCACGTGAGGATGGTCGACGAGCAACGCGATGTCGGCGGACCCCAGACGCAGCGTGCGGAACACGCCGGGCGGCGCGCCCGCCCGGTCGAAAATCTCTTCCAGGGCCAGCGCGCAACCGGTCACGTTGGATGCGTGCTTCAAGACCGTCGTGTTGCCGGCCATGAGCGCCGGTGCCGTGTAGCGAATCACCTGCCAGAGGGGGAAGTTCCACGGCATGACGCCGAGCACGACGCCGAGCGGTTTGAAGGCGACGAAGCTCCGGGCTGCTTCGGTCGGCACGTCCTGATCGGCCAGCAATTCGGCGGCCCGATCCGCGAAGAACTCGCACGCCGCCGCACACTTCTCGACTTCGCCCTCGCCCTGGGCCAGAGGCTTGCCCATCTCGAGCGCCATGAGGCGGGCCAGCTCCGCCTTGCGGGTGCGAAGCGCCGCGGCCACCGCGCGCAGCACGGACGCCCGGGCGTCGAAGGTGCTGCGGCGCCAGTCGTGGAAGGCGTTGCTCGCACGCTCGACGATGGTGAAGGCCTCCTCGAGCGTCATCTCGGGATAGGAGGCGACCAGCTCGCCGTTGGTGGGATCGATTGAGAGGAGGGCCATTTCGATACTCGTCGGACTCAGAACCGGAACGTCCAACCCCCGAGCTCAAGACGCCACAACTCGAGACTCAACGGTCCTTCCGGCCCCGACCGTCCACGGTCAACAGTCTAACGAGGCCCGGCCTCAGACCGCCAAGAATGTGACGTCAACAGGGCCTCGTCAGCCATGATGTTGCCTTGCCCCGCCTCCGGCGGGGCAGTCGCCTTGACGGAGAAACTTGACTCATCTGGTCAACATGCGGGGCCGTCAAGGCTCCTATGGTCGTCGGCCGGCTTTCTGGTAGAGTGTGCGCGAGTCTTCGAGGCGGCACAGCTCGATCCTCGAGCCCCGAGCCTATGGGAAGAACGGCCGCGCTGGCGATTGTCCTCGGCTTCTGGCTCTTGGCAGTGGCGCCGCTGACCACGGCCGGGTCTGCGCCGGCGCCAGGTCTGAACCAGGCGCCTGCCGGCGGTCCCGCGCGGCCGTCGCCGCCCGCCTTCATCGAAACCTACTGCATCGCCTGTCACAACGACCGGCTGTTGACAGCCGGGCTGACACTCGCGGGGCAGGACATCTCGAGAGCCGGTGCGGACGCTGAATTGTGGGAACGCGTCCTGCACAAGGTGCGCACGGGTCAGATGCCGCCCGCCGGCCGGCCACGGCCGGATCCGAGGGACGTGCGCGCGTTGACCAACGAGTTGGTGTCGGTCCTGGATCGAGCAGCCGCCGCGCACCCCAATCCCGGACGGATTGGGCTGCACCGCATGAATCGCAACGAATACACCAATGCTGTTCGCGATCTGCTGGGGCTGGAGGTGGACGCCCGGAGGTGGCTGCTGCCCGATGAGGCCGACGAAGGTTTCGACAACATCGCCGTCAGCCTGGCGACGTCCCCAGCACATCTGGAACGCTACCTGGCCGCCGCACGGGACATCAGCCGACTCGCCGTCGGCGATCCCACGCTGGCCGACGCCCCCGGCTCGGTCGCGTACCGTGTGCCCAAGCTGCTCGAGCAAAATGAGCGTGTCGGCGAGGACATGCCCTTTGGCTCGCGCGGGGGCCTGACGGTTCGCCATCATTTCCCCCTCGACGGCGACTACGTCATCAAGGTGCGCCTGCGCCGCCAGATCTACGACTACATCCTCGGAATGGGGAATCGTCAGCACCTCGACGTGCGGCTCGACGGCCGGCGCATCAGGCGCTTTGCCGTCGGGGGCGAGGCCCAGGGAATCCCGGGACCCCTGACGTGGAACGGCGAGATCGTCGGCGAGACGTCGTGGGAACTCTACATGCACTCGGCAGACGAGGGCCTGGAGGTTCGCACCACGGTGAACGCGGGCACGCATGACGTGAGCGTGTCGTTCGTGGACAGCCCCTGGGAGCCAGAAGGCCCGGCCCAGCCCCTCCAGGTGGACTTCGGCCGCGGCTCCGACGAGCGGTACGACTGGCATGCCGGGGTCGATACCCTCTCGGTGCACGGTCCTTTCAATCCAGCGGGTTCAGGCGATACGCGAAGCCGCCGTACGATCTTCACCTGTCGGCCCGCGAAGGCGACCGATGAGCCCGCGTGCGCGAAGCGGATCGTGACCGCGCTGGCTCGGCGGGCGTACCGACGCCCGGTGACGGACGAGGAAGTCAAGACCCTGCTCGCGTTTTACGACGCCAGCAGAGAGCGGCGAGGCTTCGAGGCGGGCATTCAAGCAGCGCTCGAGCGCATGCTGGTCAGCTTCCATTTCCTGTTCCGCGTCGAGCAGGATCCGCGCGGCGCCAAACCTGGTTCGCCGTACCGAGTGAGCGATTTCGACCTTGCCTCCCGCCTGTCGTTCTTCCTCTGGAGCAGCATTCCTGACGAGGAGCTGCTCGCGCTGGCGGGTCGCGGGCGCCTCAAGGACCCGGTGGTCCTCGAACAGCAGGTGCGACGCATGCTGCGAGACGCCCGCTCCAAGGCGCTCGTCGAGAGCTTTGCCAGCCAATGGTTAGGTGTGCGCAAGGTCGGGACGTGGCTGCCGGACGCCAACATGTTCCCGGAATTCGACGAGAATCTCCGCCGGTCGTTCACACAGGAGACGGCGCTCTTTGTCGACAGTCAGGTGCGCGACGATCGCAGCATCGTCGACTTGCTCACCGCAGATTATTCCTACTTGAATGAGCGCCTGGCGCGGCACTACGGCGTGCCTGGTGTGACCGGCGAACGATTCCGCAAGGTGACCTTCAGCGATCCCCGGCGGGGAGGCCTGCTCGGCCAGGGGGGCATCCTGATGGTCACGTCGTACCCCGATCGGACGGCCCCGGTCCTGCGCGGCCTGTGGGTGCTCGACACGCTGCTCGGCATGCCGCCGCCCCCGCCGCCGCCGGAGGTGCCGGACCTCGCCCCCAGGGACGCGGGTGGCCGCCTCGCGTCCATGCGTGAACGCATGGAGGTGCACCGTCAGAATCCCGCCTGCGCGGTGTGCCACGTGCGTATGGATCCGCTGGGCTTTGCCCTCGAGAACTTCGACGCCATTGGCCGGTGGCGAATGGCCAGCGATGGTGTGCCCGTCGATGCGTCCGCGGTGAGTGCCGACGGCACGCCGCTCGAAGGCGTGGCGGGCCTTCGGGGGTTCGTGCTCGGTCACCGCGACAACTACGTGCACAACCTGGCCGAGAAGCTGCTGACCTACGCCCTCGGCCGCCGCGTGGACCACCACGACCAGCCGGCCGTCCGGGCCATCGTCCGCGCTGCGGCGGCCGATGGCTATCGCTGGTCCTCGATCATCCTCGGCGTCGTGCGGAGCACACCGTTTCAAATGAGGAACACCGCGTCATGATGATCACCAAGAGAGCGTTGTCCCGGCGCACGGTCCTCAAGGCGCTCGGCGTGACCGTGCCGCTGCCCCTGCTCGATGCCATGGTTCCCGCGCTGACGGCGCTCCGCCGCACGCCCGCCGCCCCACGGATGCGCTTCGGGGCGGTGTATGTGCCAAACGGCGTCATCCCCGGCCAATGGTTTCCGGGGACCGAAGGATCCGCGTTCGAGTTCTCGCCCACGCTGAAGCCGCTCGAGCCTTTTCGCGACCAGCTGCTCGTGATCAGCGGATTGGACAGCGTGCCTCCTCCGCCGCCGGGCGAGCGCCAGTACAACAATCATTCCGACGCCAGCACGCGGTTCCTCACCGACGTCACGCCCAGCCGCACGCTGCGAGCGGGTGTCTCGATCGACCAAGTGGCCGCCAAGGCCATCGGCGCCGACACGGTGCTGCCGTCGGTCGAGCTCGCCCTGGAATCGGTGGACTCGGGGACGTCGTGTGACTTCGGTCGAAGCTGCGTGTATACGGGAACCATCTCGTGGGCCGGCCCGACCTCGCCACTTCCGATGGAGTACGACCCGAGCGCGGCGTTTGCGCGCCTGTTCGGCGACGCTGCCAACAGCGACACCGCCGCACGCCTGGCCCGGATGCAGTCGAAGGGGAGCGTGCTCGACTCGCTGCTCGCCGAAGTGGCAGGCCTGCGGCAGAAGATCTCGGCGTCGGATCGCTCGCGCGTCTCCGGCTACCTGGAGAGCGTGCGCGACGTCGAGCAGCGCATTCAGCGTGCCGTCGAGCACAACGCGGAGCTCCCGGCCTTCGATCGTCCCGCGGGCGTCCCCGACACGTTCGCGCAGCACGCCAGGCTGATGTTCGACATCCAGTGGCTCGCCTATCAAGGGGACCTGACGCGCGTGGTGACCTTCATGCTCGGCCGCGAGTTCAGCGGCCGCACCTATCCGGAGATCGGCGTACCGGACGCGCATCATCCCATCTCGCATCATCAGCGCGACCCGGTGCGGATGGAGAAGTGCGCGAAGATCAACCACTATCACGTGTCGCTGTTCGCATATTTCGTCGACAAGCTGAGAAACACCGCTGATGGCGACGGGACGTTGCTCGACCACACGGCGATCATCTACGGCGCCGGAATGAGCGAGGGCAATGGACATGTGCCGCAGAATCTCCCGATTCTCCTGGTCGGGGGCGCGGCGGGACGGCTTCACGGTGGGCGCCACATCCGGTACCCGAAGGGCACGCCGTTGGCCAACTTTCACGTGAGCCTGCTCGACAAGCTCGGCGTCGAAGTCGAACGCCACGGCAACAGCACGGGCGCGGTGAGTCTCGACTAGTGGGAAACAAGAGCAGGGGCGATGGGACCTCAGATACTCAGGTGCGGCAGGCGCGGGCGCGGGACTCTGCCGGATCCGGGACGCGTGCTGACGGCCCGCGTCCGAGAAGCGTGCGCTGAGGAAGGGAACCTGGAGTGGGCGTGGGCATGAACGTGGGCGCGATGGCCGCGGCGCTGCTGGCGCTGTCGATGACGGCCCCGATCGTCGAGGCCGTCAAGCAGAAGGATCTGGCGGCCGTGCGCGCGCTGGTGAGCCAGGGCGTGGACGTGAATGCGCCTGAAGGCGACGGCGCCACGGCCCTTCACTGGGCCGCGCACCGAGATGATGGCGAGATGGTCGACGTGCTGCTCGGCGCGGGGGCGAACGTCAATGCCGTCAACGACCTCCTCATCACGCCGCTCTACCTGGCTTCTGCCAACGGCAACGCCGCCATCATCCGTACGCTGCTGGCCCGAGGCGCCGACCCCAACACCGCCTCGGAGACCGGCGTCACCCCGCTGATGCAGGCCGCGCGGTCGGGCAGCGTCGAAGGCGTGCGCGCGCTGCTCGCACGCGGCGCCCACGTCAACGCCCACGAGCGCGATCGCGACCAGACCGCCTTGATGTGGGCCGTCGCCAGAAGACATCCGGCCGTGGTCAAGGTCCTGCTCGACCAGGGCGCCGACGTGCGGGCGCGGACGCGTGTGCGCCAGGTCATGGTCATGCGCGATCAGGGGCCGCGACGAACCGTCAAGACGTCGATGCGGGATGCGAGCCGGCTCGACGCCGGCGGAACGACGTCACTCGCCCTTGCCGCACAGGCAGACGACGCCGAGTCCGCGCGGTTGCTGCTGGCGGCCGGTGCGGACGTCAACGACACGACCGCCGACGGCCGTTCTCCCTTGGTGATCGCCGCCTTTGCCGGGCACGCGGCCACCGCGGGCGTCCTCATCGAGGGCGGCGCAGATCTGGACGCGACCGGCGCCGGCTACACGGCACTGCATGCCGCCACGCTCCGCGGAGACCTCGCGACCGTGAGTGCGCTCCTCGCCAAAGGAGCCAGCCCCGATGCCAGACTGACGCAGGGGAGCCCCGTCCGTCGATTCGGATCGCAGTGGGCGCTGCCGAGCACGATGGCAGGGGGCACGCCGCTGTTGGTGGCCGCCACGTACCTCGAAGTGGAGATCGTCCGCGCGCTGATCGCGGCCGGTGCCAATCCGGCCCTCGGCCTCCCCAACGGCACCACGCCGCTCCTGGCGGCGGCCGGCGCGCCCATCGAGAAAGAAGCGCGCCCCTCGGACCTCGTTCGCTGGAACATCGTCGATTCCGACGCCCCGCTCATTCCGCGCCCGGAAGCCGACGTGCTCGAGGCCGTCAAGCTGCTGCTCGATGCGGGGGCCGTCATCGAGGACGTGAACGAGGCAGGCGACACCGCGCTGCACGCCGCCGCGGCCAGCGGGATGACCCGCGTGATCCAGCTGCTGGCGGACCGAGGTGCGGCGCTGGACGTGAAGAACAAGAACGGCCAGACGCCGCTGTCCCTGACGCTGCCGAGGGGTTCCCCGCAGGAGGGCCGGGCGCCAGGTCCGCCTGGATCGAAAGCCGCCGAAGAACTGCTCAGAAGGCTGGGGGCGACGCCGTAGGTACAGGGCGAAGGATGGTATCCTTGTGGCATGCAGGCAACCATCGACAAGGCAGGAAGGCTGGTAATTCCCGCCCCACTACGGGAGCGCGCAGGCCTGGTCCCCGGCACCATCCTCGAGGTCAGCGTCGACGAGTTCGGCATACGGCTGGAGCGCATCGCTCCGGGGCCTCAGCTCGTCCGGGTCGGCAAGCGTCTGGTGGCGCGGCCGACCGCCAGCCCTGACCAGCGCCCGACCCTCGACGTCGCCGCACTGGTCGAGGAGGAGCGGAACCGGTGGCCGTGACGAGTCCGGCCGGTCTCAGGGTTGGGGTCTTTCTGGACACCAGCGTCCTGCTCGCCGGCCTGGTGGATTTCGGGCCGCAGAGCGCGCCGGCCCAGCGCGTGCTGCATGCCGTCGCCGAGCGCGCGGTGTCGCCGGTGGCCACGGCGTGGCACTGCTGCCTGGAGTTCTACTCGGTGGCGACCCGTCTGCCCGTGGAGTATCGGTTGACGCCGGCCGACGCCGTACGCCTGCTGAGCGAGGAGGTGTTCGCGCGGATGACGGTGCATGACCTCCCGCCTGGAGAGCGGCCGTCGTTTCTGGGCGGGCTGGTGCTGGAATCGATTGCGGGCGGTCGCGTCTACGACGCGCACATCGCCGAGGTGGCCCGGGCCGCGGGCACGTCGATCATCGTCACTGACAACCGGCGGCATTTCCTCGCCGCGCTGCGCCACGGTCTCCGGGTCGAGACGCCGGCCGAGTTCCTGGCGGCCCTGCCGCGGCGCCGGAGCTAGCGCGACCAGCCAGGGTTGATCGTCCTCCTGGTATGCTGACGCGCAGCGGGCACAAAGTTCTCGTTGTGGGCCGCACGACGGGCTAATTGCGCCGCCGGTACCACTGCGGGATCTGATTCGGGCCCGGCGCCTGCAGCAGCTCGCCGTTCGGCCTCACGTCGAGCCCGTGATTGCCCATCGCCTCGACTGACCCCAAGAGCATCCCTGTCTCAGGATCGACTTTGATCAGCCACCCCGGCGCGGAGTTCGGGCCGCGAGGAATGCTGGACAACCACAGCGCGCCTTGGGCGAGTCTCAGGCCGAACGTCTTGCCGTACTGCGACCACTCGCCGAGATACGTGCCCTCGCGCGTGAACCGCTGAATACGTCCGTTCTCGCGGTCCGCGACGTACACGACGCCGCGGGCATCGACTTGAATCGAGTGCGGCAGCCGGAACTCGCCGGGACCGGTGCCCGGCTTCCCCCATTCACGCAGCTTCTTCCCGTCCGCGGAATACTCGAGGATGCGCGCGTTTCGATACCCGTCGGCGATGAACAGATGGCCGTCCGGGGCAACGGCGACGTCGGTCGTGCTGCAGAAGCTGCCGCACGGCGTTGGCTGTCCGCCCACCTCGATCTTCATCAGCGTTTTCCCTTCCGGTGAGAACTTGTAGACCATCGAGCTGGCGGCATCGGTCGTCCAGACGTCGCCCCGGGCGTCGATGCGAATCGCGTGCGGCGTGGTGTACAACCCGCGCCCCCACGACCGCACGACCTTGCCCGTGCCGTCGAGGACGATGACCGGGTCGGCCTTGTCGCCGCGCTGGAGCAGATAGGTCAGTCCCTGTCGATCCGTCGCCACCCACGACACCATGCCAAGGGCCCAGTCCGGGGCGGGGGCGTGCACCGGCATCGCCGACGGTTCGAGCGGCAGACGCGGTGCGGCCTTCAGGATCGCGTGCAGGTGTGCGTTCTGCCGATCGATCTGGTCCTGCTCGGCGGGGGTTGGCGCGTTGGGGGTTTGCAGCAGCGGGAGCAGCAACACGAGAGACAGCACGCCGCCAGAGGCGGGGCCAGCCGACCACCTCTCAATGGGGACGGCGGAGCCGGACGCCGCTCGGTTGTCGCTCTCGCCGGTCTCGAGCGGAGCCTCGCTCATCATGGCCGCGACACTATCACGGTCGGACCTTGCCCGTGCCACGGCTCGGCTCGCCTCCGCAGGGTGGACTGGCACCGCTGAAGGGGGTTCCGCGACACGGCTCGGCACCGTGTGCTCGGGCGCCTGAGGCGCCACGTGGCGCGCGTTGAGACGTGGCGCGCTACGGGCCGTCGCGTCCCAGCACGAGCAGCGTGATGTCGTCGAACTGGGGCGCGGCGCCGGCGTGGGCGTCAACGGCCTCGACCACCCGCGCCGCGACGACGCTCGCGGGCAGTCCGGCCGTCGCCCGCGCGGCCGCCAGCAGTCGGTCTTCCCCGAACTCCTCGAGCGCCAGGTCTTGCGCATCGACAATCCCGTCGGAGAAGAGGAACAGTGTGTCACCGGGCTCCATCGCGGCCGTGGACTCGCCATAAGGCAATCCCGGAGGGAGCAAGCCGAGCGGCGGGCCCGTGGACGTGAGCCAGGCAGCCTCGCCGTGGTGCCGCAGGAGCAACGAGTTGGTATGGCCCGCGCTGACGTAGCGCACCTGCCCGGCGCCGGGATCGAGCACACCGAACACGGCTGTCACGTAGCGGTTGGCCGCCGTTGTGGCGAACAGCAGCTCGTTGGCGAGCGCGGCCAGGTCGGCGAGCGAGGGCATGCGCCCGACCAGCGCGCGCAGTGTCGCCTGCATGTTGGCCATCAGCAGCGAGGCGGGCAGGCCCTTGCCCGACACGTCCGCGACGCACAGCAGCACGTGCGGGTCGCCGTTGAAGCCCGGCACCGGCAGGGCGTCGTAGTAGTCTCCGCCGCACTGGCGCGCGGGCCGGTTGCACGCCGCCAGGTCGTAGCCGGAGATGCGCGGCAGGCTGGCCGGAAACAGGTCGGCCTGGATGCGGGCGGCCAACTCCATCTCGCTCTCGAGCTTGGCGCGTGCCAGCTCGGTGGCCTGCTGCAGCGCGAGGAGCCGCTCGCGCTCGCGCGCCGCCTCGACAGTGCGCTCGAACAGCCGGGCGTTTTCGATGGCGCTGGCCGACTGCAGCGCCAGCGTGTTGAGCAGCTTCAAGTCGCCTGCCGAGTACACGAGAGGCATCGAGCTCGTCAGCACGATGACGCCGACCACGCGCTCGCCGACCTTGAGCGGGGCGCCGATCAGCGTCGCGACGGACGCCTCGCCCGGCTGCCGTGGGTCGGCCTCGACGTCGTTGACGATTTCGCCGGTGCCTCGCTCGACGATCGCGCCCACGATGCCCTCGCCCGACCGGCTCTGCATCATGAGCACCGGCGGATCGCCGAACGTGGCCAGCGGGCGAAGCTCGCCAGTCGACTCGTCCAGCAGCAGGACCGCACCTTCGGTGGCGACGATCAGGTGCCGCGCCTGATTGAGCGCCGTGCGGGCGACAGCTTCGAGATCGAGCAGCGCCGCGAGCCGTTCGGAGAAGTTGTAGATGAGGTTGATCTCGCGATAGAGGTGCAGCACCTCGGAGCCGAGCTGCTTGCGCTCGGCTTCGCGCGCGAGCAGGTGCGTGAGCATGGCAGCGACGGGCGCCGCGTGGTCGCCGCCGGCCACCCAGCCCACCTCCGCGGTGTCGACCACCACGGGGAACCGGGGGGTGCCTGGCTCGACCGGGCTGCCCTGGATCAGCCGGCCGTCGAGTTCCTCGACCGCCAGCGGCGTGCCGAGGGCGGACATCAGCGAACCCAGGATCGCTGACGTCCCCTTCTGCCGGCCAATCAACCGGCCGAGCTCCACTCTGGCCATCGGTGCCTCAGAGCCCCAGCACTTCGCGCGCCTTGGCGAGCAGCGCGTCGGGATCGAATGGCTTGGTCATGTACAGGTCCGCGCCTGCCTCCTGGCCTTTCTGCCGATCGAACTCCTGGCCCTTGGCGGTGAGCAAGACGATGTAGACGTCGGAGAGGCCCAGCGTGTGCTTGGCCTGGCTGCAGACATCGAACCCGCTCAGCTTCGGCATCATCACGTCGAGAAACACGAGGTTGGGCCGCTCGGCCTTGATCGCCTCGAGCGCCTCCTCGCCGTTACTGGCGGTCATCAGCTCGACGCCTTCGTCTTCCAGGTCCTCGAGCGTCTGCTGGATGAGCGCTCGCAGGTGCGCTTCGTCATCGACGATCAGAATCTTCGGGGTCACAAAGTCTCCTCGACGGCCAGTGCACCCGCTTTTCACCGGCCCGCGCATCGAGGCGGGCGCCGGGCGGCGGCGCGATCACTGGTACACGAAAAACAGCACGTTCTCGAGCCCTTTTTCGAACCGCAGCGTTTGCACCAGCTCGGACCGCTGCGATGCGAGCGAGCTCAGCAGGATGATGTCGGGCTGCATCGCGATGGCCCGCTGCACGACGTCTTCGCCCTGCGCATTGATCACGCTGTAGCCGCGCGTGGTCAGCACGTCAGACAGCGTCCGTACCGTCGACTGGTCCTCGTCCACGACCAGCACGCGCTTCTTCGACTTGCCCTGCTCGATGAGGCTGCCGACTTCCTTGAACAGCAGCTCGGTGTCGATGGGCTTGGTCAAGTACCGGTCCACGCCGAGGCGGTAGCCACGCTCCTTGTCCTGCACGATCGACAGAATCAGGATCGGCAGGTCCGTCGTGGCGGGATCGTTCTTGAGGACCGCGGCCACGTCGAAACCGTTCATCTCCGGCATCATCACGTCGAGAATGACCAGATCCGGCCGCTCGCGCCGAATCTCGGCCAGCCCCTCGCGGCCGTTGGTCGCCAGCCGCACGCGATACCCGGCCTCCTCCAGCTCCTGCTTCAGCAGTTCCCGGATGTTCGCATCGTCATCGACGACGAGGATGCGGGATTCGCGGTCCGCGGCGCGCGGCGTGGTCACGACGACCTGATCGCGAAGCTGGCGGACGAGCGAGGGCAGATCGATGGGCCCTCTGGCGGCGGACAGATCCCGGGCGACCGGCAGGCTGAAGGAGAACGTGCTGCCCTTGCCGAACTCGCTCTCCACCCAGACGCGCCCGCCGTGATGCTCCACGATCTCGCGGCAGATGGGGAGACCGAGCCCGGTGCCCTTTGGCTTGTCGGTCAGGGTGTCGCCGACCTGCTTGAACCGCTCGAACACCTTGGGCTGGTCGGCCGGCGCGATGCCCATGCCCGTGTCGATCACGCTGACCACGATGCGACCATCGTCCCGGACGGCGCGGCACGTCACCTGGCCGGCACTGGTGAACTTGACCGCGTTGGAGATCAGATTGATGAGGACCTGGATCAGCCGGTCGCGATCGCCGTGAACGGCCGGCAGACCGTCAGCGACCTCCGTGACGAGGTGCAGGCCCGTCTGCTCGAACAGCGCCGCCGTGGCTGAAGTGGCGCGCGAGATGATGTCGGCGACGGTCACCGACTCCATGTGCCACTCGAGCTTGCCCGCCTCGATCTTCGCCAGGTCCAGCACGTCGTCGATGAGCTTGGTAAGCCGCTCGCCCTCGCTGACGACGACCTTGAGGTTCTCCTCGACCTGCTGCATGGTCTGGACGATTTTGCGATCGTCGGTCTGAATCAGGGGGAAGATCCGCTCCTCCAGGCGCTTCTTGATGATCTTGGCAAAGCCCAGCACCGAGGTGAGCGGCGTGCGCAGCTCGTGGCTGACGGTGGAGAGAAAGGCGCTCTTGGCCGCGTCGGCCTGCTCGGCGGCGGCGCGGGCCTGCTGCGCCTCCTCGAAGAGACGGCGGATCTCGAGCTCGTGCTCGTTGAGCTGGCGGTAGGCGTCGGCGTTGTCGAGCGCGACGCTCGTGTACGACGCGAGACTCTGGAGGACGTTGAGATCGTACTCCGTGTAGGCGTTCTTCTCGAAGCTCTGGATCGTGATGATGCCGAGCACACGATCCTTGGTTTCGAGTGGGAGGTAGATGATCGATTCCGGCGCCCGTGAATAGGATCCGTCTTCGAGCTGCCTGCGCGGGTCGGTGTAGTTGGCGACGTACTGCACGGCCTCCCGCCCGACGTCGTTGATGAACACCGCTTGGCGGTGCTCGATGCACCACACCGGGAGCTGGTTCCTCTCCGTCGTATCGCGGGTGTAGGGCGCGTAGCGTTTACCGGCCTCGACCGCGAGGCGGTACTCAATCTGATGCCGATCGGGATGGTAGAGTCCCACGCCGAACACGTCGGCGTCGGCGAGCTCGTTCACCCGCTCGTACAGCTTCAGGAAGATGGTGTCGAAGTCGAGCGAGGCCGTAATCTCGCGGCCGATCTCGCTGAGGAGCTCGACGTTGCGCTTCCGCTCGCTCTCCGCATTCGCGAGCGCCTCGGCGGATTCGGCACGAAGCCGCGCCTCGTTGAACTCGGCGCGCACCCGTTCCCTGGCGATGACGCGGCGGCGCTGCACGCGATCGACCACGAATACCAATCCGGCGAGGAGGATCACATAGCTGCCGTAGGCCCACCACGTGCGGTACCATGGCGGCAGGATGGTAAAGGCGTACACCGCCTCTTCGGTCAGCGTCCCCGCCGCGCTGCGGGCGCGCACGCGGAATCGATAGTCGCCGAGGCCCAGGTTGGTGTAGTCACGCCGGGCCTCGCGCGTGAACGCCGACCAGTCGGTGTCCAGTCCGGCGAGCATCGATTGAAACTCGGGCGGCGTGGCCGAGGCAAAGCTTGGCGCGGCGAACTCGAAGCGCAGCGCCTTGGACGACGGTGACAGCCGAGGTGCGGCGGCGGTCTCCGGGAAGCCGCCAAACAGCGCCTGGCCGTCGTTGAGCGTGACGCGACGGATCAGTGTGCGTGGCGTGGCAGGCGCGGCCTGCGACCGGGAGGTGTCGAAGCGAACCAGCCGCCCCCCGGAAGCGCTGAACCAGACCACACCGTCGGCTTCGGGGTAGATCACGAAGCTGCCGTCAGATCCGAAGCGGCTGAACGGCGCCTTGTCGATCGTCCATGTGCCGTCGGCCTGATGACGCATGACGGCCGTTTCGCGACCGAAATTCACAAACATCCGGCCGTCCGGGCCCTCTTCCAGTCCGAAACCCGCAGTCCGGAGATTGACGCTGACCTGCTCGAAGGCCGGTTGACGGACGAACTGCCGCGACTGGTCGTCGAAGCGCGCGACATATGGCTGATCGCCGCCGACGCGGAAGTAGGGCGCGCCTGCCGCGGAGTGGACGAAGATGGCGCCCGCGGGCAGACCCTGCTCGATGCCATAGCGTTCGACGCTGGCCTGCGGCCGTGGAGTGTCCGGCGCAGGACGGGTGTCGAAGCGCACGCGAAGGAGGCCGGTGACTTGTGTGCCAGCCCACAGCGAGCCATCCGGGTTCTCGTACAGACTCCGGACCTGGTCGGGAATGCCCACCACGCGGCCCTCGTCCACCCACGCGCCGCCCCGCCACCTGAAGGAAGCCAGTCCGTCGAAGAGGCCCACCCACACGCGCGACGGATCCAGCCTCGACGTGAGGAGCGTGGCCGATCGAAACGTTCCGTCGCTGGGGGCCTTGACGGGCCGTGCGGTGTCGCCCTGGATCTCGTACAAGCCATCCGTGCCGGCGACCAGCAGCGCCGGCGCACGCTTGCCTTCGTGATCCTCGACGCTGGCAAACCACCACGCCTGGTTACGAACGCCCGAGACGAG